>CAYOAD010000103.1:0-14680 GCA_964401845.1 uncultured Rhodospirillaceae bacterium
CTGGCGGAGAACGGCTGGCTGGCGTCGAATTGCATCGCCGTGATCGAGGCCGCCGCCAAGGAGGCCGTGGACTCCGGGCCCGGCTTCGTCGTTGCCGATGAACGCACCTATGGGGCGGCAAAGCTTGTGTTCCTGAAGCGGGGCGAATCAGGTTAGGATTTCACCCGGATAGTTGCGGGGGAGATCATGTTCGATTACGTCATCGTCGGCGCCGGGTCGGCCGGCTGCGTGCTGGCCAATCGTTTGTCGGAAAACCTGGACAACAAGGTCTGCCTGTTGGAAGCGGGGGGGCCCGACAAGAGTATTCTGGTCCGCGTTCCGGCCGGCGTCGCTGCCATCCTGCCGACCAAATATCTCAACTACGGGTACAAAACCGTACCCCAGCCCGGCCTCAACGGCCGCCGGGGCTACCAGCCACGCGGCAAGATGCTGGGCGGTTCCAGTTCCATGAACGCCATGATCTATATCCGCGGCCAGCGCCAGGATTACGACGGCTGGGCGGCGGACGGTTGCACCGGCTGGGGGTGGGACGACGTGCTACCGTATTTCCGGAAATCGCAAAATCAGGAACGCGGTGAAAGCGAACTTCATGGCGTTGGCGGCCCCCTGAACGTCGCCGACCTCTGTTCGCCCAACATCGTGGGTGAAGCCTTCGTCGCGGCCGCCGAGCAGACGCAACATCCCCGCAACGATGATTTCAACGGACCGGAACAGGAAGGCATCGGCGCCTACCAGGTGACGCAGATCAACGGCGAACGTTGTTCCGCTGCCAAGGCCTTCCTGGTGCCCGCACTGCAGCGGCCCAACCTCACCGTCATTACCAAGGCCAGGGCGACGCGCATTCTGTTCGAGGGCCAACGGGCCGTGGGCGTCGCCTACCGTAAGGACGGACGCGATCAGGAGGTGCGGGCCGAGGCTGAGGTTATTCTGTCGGGTGGCGCCTTCGCCTCACCGCAGCTTTTGCAGCTTTCGGGCGTCGGCGCCGGCGAGGAACTGAAAAGCCACGGCATCGAGGTCGTGCACGACCTGCCGGGGGTCGGGCAAAACCTGCACGACCACATCGATTACGTGATTCCCTACAAATCCAAAACGACGGATGCCCTGGGCGTATCGCTGAGCGGGACGGCGCAAATCATTCGGGGCATTATGGATTGGCGCGGCAAAAGAAGCGGGATGTTGACCACGAACTTCGCCGAAACGGGCGGGTTCGTCAAAAGCTCGTCCGAGGTGGACCGCCCGGACATCCAGTTTCATTTCGTCATCGGCATCGTCGACGATCACAACCGCAAGCTCCACCTGGGCCACGGCTATTCCTGCCACGTCTGCGTTCTCAGGCCCAAGAGCCGGGGCAGCCTCACTCTGGCAAGCAGCGATCCCGCCAAACCGCCGTTGATCGATCCCAACTTCCTGAGCGAGGATGACGATCTGGAGGTACTGCTACGCGGCTTCAAGATAACCCGCCAAATCCTTGAGGCTCCCGCCTTCGACCGTTTCCGGGGCCGGGAACTTTATACCTCGGGCGTCACCGACGACGACAGTTTGCGCGCGATCATCCGCAAGCGCGCCGACACGGTCTACCACCCCGTCGGCAGTTGCAAGATGGGCACGGACGACATGGCGGTGGTCGATCCCGAGTTGAAGGTCAGGGGCATAGAAGGCCTGCGTGTCGCAGACGCCTCGATCATGCCCTCGGTGATCTCCGGCAACACCAACGCCCCTGCCATCATGATCGGCGAGAAGGCGGCGGATATGATTTTGGGCTAACGCCGGCCGAACAGTTTTTCAATATCGCTGAGCTTAAGCTCTATGTAGGTCGGACGGCCGTGGTTGCACTGGCCGGAGTTGGGCGTGATCTCCATGCGCCGCAACAGCGCGTTCATTTCCGACACCGCCAGGCGGCGGCCGGCGCGGACGCTGCCGTGACAGGCCATGGTCGAGCAGACTTCGGCCAGGCGGTCTTCCAGCACGGCGGCCTGATCGAACTCTTTGAGATCGTCGGCGAGGTCGCGGATCAGCGCTTGAACGTCCGTTTCGCCCAACAATACCGGCGTTTCGCGCACCACCACCGCGCCAGGGCCGAAGGCCTCCAGCGTCAGACCCAGCTTGCCGAGTTCCTCCGCCCGCGAGACCAGTAGCGCCGCCTCGTCCTCCGATAATTCCACGACCTCGGGCAGCAACAGCCCTTGAGCCGCAACGCCATCGCTTAGCAAGGCGTTTTTCATGCGCTCGTAGACGACACGCTCATGAGCGGCGTGCTGATCGATGATGACAATGCCGTCAGCGGACTGGGACACGATATAGGTGGCGTGAACCTGACCTCGGGCCGCACCGAGGGGGTGTTTCTGCAGGGCTTCGGCGACCGCCGGGTCGTTGAGGGTTTCCGCCTGGCCGGTCGGCGCATCGAGCGCATCGACAGCGTGGCGATTGTAGCTGTCGGCGTCCAGCGGCGCCTGAGCGAGATAAGCGCTATCGGCAAGTTCTCCCTGCATCGATATTGCCGGCCCGCTGTAATGCCGTCCCCGCGCGCCGAACAGCGTCGGGTTGGCACCTTCCTTGCGCGCCGCGCCCAGAGTACCGGCGCCGATTGTCGGCGAGGCGCGGTGACCGGCTTCGGCCAGGGCGTGCTTGATGCCGGAAACGATCAGGCCGCGCACCATGCCGGAATCGCGGAAACGAACCTCGGCCTTGGCGGGATGGACGTTGACGTCGACGGCGACGGGATCGATTTCCAGAAACAGCGCCACCAGGGGATGGCGGTCGCGGGCCAACAGGTCCTGATAGCCGCCGCGCACCGCACCCAGCATGAGGCGGTCACGCACCGGGCGGCCGTTGACGAACATGAACTGCATCATCGAATTGCCGCGGTTGAAGGTGGGCAGGCCGACATAGCCGGTCAGCTTGGCGTCTTCCCGCTCGGCGTCCAGAGCAACGGCGTTCTCGGCGAAATCCTTGGCCATGACCTGGGAGAGCCGCGCCAGGCGGGCCTCGAACAGGTCGCCTTGAGTGGCGTGATAACGCAAAACCTCCCGTTCGCCGTCGGTGAGGGAAAACGAGATTTCCGGATGCACCATGGCCAGGCGCTTGATGGTGTCGACGGCGTGGGCTTGCTCGGTACGGTCGGTCTTGAGGAATTTGAGCCGGGCCGGCGTGGCAAAAAAAAGATCGCGGACCTCAATGCGCGTGCCGAAGGTCAACGCCGCCGGGCGGGAATGTTCGATCTTGCCGCCGTCGACCTTGATCGTCCAGGCTTCGTCACCCTCCATGGGCCGGCTGGTGATCGACATGCGGCTGACCGAACCTATGGACGGCAACGCCTCGCCGCGGAAGCCCAAAGTCGCGATATTGACCAGATCGTCATTGGGCAGCTTGGACGTCGCGTGGCGCTCCACGGCGATGCGCAGTTCGTCCGCGGACATGCCGAAGCCGTCATCCTGCACGCTGATGAGTTGCCGTCCGCCTTCAACGATGGCGACATCGATGTTACGCGCGCCCGCGTCGATGGCGTTTTCGACCAGTTCCTTCACCGCCGAGGCAGGCCGTTCAACCACTTCGCCGGCGGCGATGCGGTTTACCAGTCCTTCCGGCAGGCGGCGAATGGTCAAGTCGGTATTTCCTCCAACGGGTTGTCCGCCGCCAAGGTAGCGCGGGCCAGCGTCTTGCCCTCTTCGACGGCGGGCTGATTGACGGCATCGACGCCCAACAGCTTGGCGGCAATCAGCGTCTCAAGCATGAAATGCATGAACAGGCGGCCGAGGGCGGCTTCATCCAGACGCGGCAACTCGAAAATCCGCGTCGGCCTATTATTATGCACCAAAGTTGTTGCCGTTCCCTTAAACAGGGCGGAAACAACGTCGGCGATGCTGTGTCCCGCCAGGTAGTCAGCGCCGGCCATTTCCGCCAGTTCGGGGTCGATCCTGCCGCCCTCCCCGCGTTCGATATCAATCAGGGTGAACATCTTGTCAGCCGGACCGTCGAGGTAGAGCTGCAGCTGGCTATGCTGGTCCACGGGTCCGAGGGCCGGCACCGGCGTCGTGCCCTGGCCGTCCTTGCCCAGGCTTTCGGCCCAAAGCTGACTGTACCATGCCGCAAAGGGCGCAAGCCGATTGGCATACGCCATCAGCACGGATACCGTAATCCCTTTTTGGCGCGCCAGACCGATCGAGAGGGCGGCGCCCAAGGCGGGTTGCGAGGGACCATCCGATGCGATCGCGCCCGCCAGCACATCGGCCGCGCCCTGCCGCACGGCGGCGGCGTCCAGTCCGGCCGCCAGGGCCGGCAGCATACCGACCAGCGACAACACGGAGAAACGACCGCCGACCGCGGGTGAATGGTCGAGCGTTCGCAGTCCGAAACGGGTACCGAGTTTACGCAAAGGACTGTCCCCCGGCTCCGACACCAACACGATGTGCTGATCAAGCAAATCCTCACTGAGCGTCCGGCGCAAGCGGTCGATGACGATCAGGAGTTGGCTTAGGGTTTCCGCGGTGCCGCCTGATTTCGATACCGCCAAGAATACAGTGTCAGCCAAATTCAACCCGCCGAAGAGTTCGTCCAGCGAGTGAGGATCCAGATTGTCGGGAAAATGAAGAGACAGTTTTGCGTCCGCCCCCTGAGCAGAAAGAGCAGTAACTGCCTGGGCGCCCAAACTGGAGCCGCCGGTACCCAGAACGACGAGATCGGAAAAGCGTTCGCGCCAGACCTTTGCAAGCCCTTCAAGCTCCACCAGATCAGCGGTCTCATGCGCCAGGGCCAGGGCTTCATGCCCGCCTTCGGACAGCTCCCCGGCAATCGCCGCCATGGCCGCCTGGGCTTCAGCCGCGAGTGTCGCAAAACCATCGGCAGCCAATCCGCCATCCGCGATCGCATCGGAGAAGCAGCCATCGGTCAATTGGCGGTACGTCATGCCGTTTGGTCCATCTTGTTCTTTTTTCGGCGTGGCTCGATGTCAGCCGTCAATGCCGGCGGGATCTCCAACGATAACGAAGGTCATCGCTTCGGGTCGCAGCAACCGTTTCGCGACCCGCCGGATGTCTTCGATCGTGACGGCATCAATATAACCCGGCCTCTTCTCGATGTAATCCACGCCGAGTTTGCTGACCTGGATGCCGACCAGCATATTGGCGATCTTGGCATTGCTGTCGAGGCGCAGGGGGAACGAGCCGTTGAGGTAGGTCTTGGCCTTTTGCAACTCATCCTCGCTGATGCCTTCCTCTGCCAGACGCATGATCTCGGCCCGAACGACGTCGAGCGATTCGGCAACCCGGGCATTGGCGGTCGCCACGCCACCCAGGTAGATGGCGGAATACTCATAAGGATAAAGGTAACTGTAGACCGAGTACGCCAGCCCGCGCTTCTCCCTTACCTCCTGGTAGAGCCGCGAAGTAAAGCCGCCGCCGCCCAGGACGTAATTCATGACGTAGGCGGCGTAGTAGTCGGGATCGTTGCGCTTGATGCCGGGCATGCCGAAAATAACGACGCTTTGCGGGTTGGGCTTGCGGATGACGGTAAGCGAGCCTTCCGAAACCGGAACGATTTCAGCAACGTCCACGGGGTGCGATGCCGTCGGCAGACCGGCAAGGGCCGAATCGAGCAGCCGGGACAATTCGTCGGAACCGATGTTTCCGACGGCGCCAATCAGGACATTGTCGCGGGCAAACCGCCGCTTGACGAAGCCGCGAAGATCGTCAGACGTGATGGCGGCAACGCTTTCCTTGGTGCCGTTGGACGGCCGGCCATAAACGTGGCTCGGGTAGATCTTCCTGAACCAGGCCTTGGCGGCAACGGAGTTGGCGTCTTCGGCTTCATTCTCGATATTGGTGAGGATTTGGACCCGCACGCGCTCGATGGCTTTTTCGTCAAAGCGCGGACTTTGCAAAACCATGCCAAGCAACCGGAAAGCCTCCTCCCGATTTTTGGTTAGCGTACGCAGGCGGACGCGAAAACGATCCTTGTAGGCGTTGAAGGAAATCGAGATCGCCAATTCCTGGAGGCGTTTCTGGTAGGCCAGCGACGGCAGATCGCCGGCGCCTTCGTCCAACGTCCCCGACACAAAATTGGCAAGGCCCTCAAGCCCCGCCGGATCGAGCGCCGAGCCGCCGTCAAAGGACAGCGTAACCGTTATGATGGGTATGGTTTCTTCCCTGACGAACCAGGTCTTGAATCCGGCCGGCGTGGTCACGCGGGTGATCTCGGTGGCTGATGCCGGCGCCAGATAAGAGCCCAAGCCGAGCCAAAGCGTCAGCGCCGGAAAAATGAGCGAAAACACTCTCCAATTGGTCGCCGCCATCGTCTAGCCCTCCTCGCCCGGAAGGAGCAAACCGGTTACCGACCGGCGCAGGTCGAGTACATGCCGGGCGGCGGCCAGAACCTGCTCCGCCGTCACCGCCTCAACCCGCTCTGGCCAAGTTTCGACGTCTTCCGCGGTGAGACCGATGACCAAGGCCCCGCCGAATATGCGCGCCGTCCGCCTAACGCTGTCCCGGGCATAGGTGGCCGCGGCGATCATGCCTGATTTGGCGCGCGCCATCTCCTCGTCCGTCACGCCATCCGCCAACAATTTGGCGATGGTGGCATCGACGGCGGCCTCCACGCCAGCCAGGTCCCCGCCCGGCTGCGGCTGGGCGTAAAAACCGAACCTGGCGAGATCGACGGAATCGCCGGAATACCAGGCGCCGGCGGACGCCGCTATTTTCTGTTCGACCACCAGGTCTTGATAGAGCCGGCTGGTCGTACCGCCGCCCAGAATATTGGCCAGCAGATCAAGCGGCAGGGCGTGTTCGGTTTCACCGGACATCACGCTGGGCGCCGTATAGGTACGCCGCCAGGCCGGCTGTCGCACCCTGTCGTCGCGCAGTTCGACGCGGCGGGCGGCAATTTGCGGCGGTTCAACTGGCCGGTTGCGCGTCGCTTTTCCGGACGCCGGAATGACGCCGTAGTATTTTTCCGCCAATTTCCGCACGTCAGCCGTTTTAACGTCGCCGGCGACAATCAGGATGGCATTATCGGGAGCGTAGTAACGGCGGTAGAATTCCAGGGCATCGGTACGTGTAAGCTGTCTGATTTCATGGGCCCAGCCAATCACCGGTATACGGTAGGGCAGGGCCAGGAACTGGGCCGCCGAAACATGCTCCGAAAGCAAAGCCGAGGGTTCGTTTTCGGTGCGCGAGCGGCGCTCCTCGAGTACCACCTCGCGCTCGGTGGCGACATCTTCCTCGGACAATGTGAGATTGGTCATGCGGTCGGCTTCGAGGCGCATCACGGCTTCCAGGCGGTCCGCTGCCAGGGTCTGGAAATAACCCGTGAAATCGTGTGCGGTGAAGGCGTTTTCACGCCCACCGTTGGCGGCGACCGTTTGCGAGAATGTTTTGCCCGGCGCGGCCTTGGTGCCCTTGAACATCAGGTGTTCAAGCAAATGCGCGATCCCCGATTTTCCGACCGGTTCGTCCGCCGCACCCACTTTGTACCACACCATCTGCGTGACGACCGGCGCCCGGTGGTCCTCGATCACGACGACCTGCATGCCGTTCTCCAGCGTGAACAGGTTTGGATTGAAAAGCCCAGCCCAGGCCGACGAGGCGGCAAGGCCGAGCGACGCCGCCACCACGGCAGTCCTGCCCAACCGTCGCACCTTAGTTTGAATTTGGGATTTCACGATTGTCTCCGGATTTGGAATTACCGGCCGCCACAGGAAAAACAGAAGTTATCCGCCCCGGGCGGCGTTTGCATGTCGCCGGCCACCGTTATGGTGTCGGGAGATGGCAAAAATATGGCTCCTCGACGTAACGGCGCAAGAGAAATGCCATCAATCTAACGTGAGTAAAAAACCGGCCCCGCCGCTTTCGCATCGATCGGGCGGACCCTAGAACAATCCCTCAAGCAGGGTCTGTTTCTTGCGGCGTATGACGGGGACTTGCGTATCGCTGGCCGGCTTGCCCTCCGCGGCAGCCTTTTTCAGGCGCTCCGCTTCTTTTCCGGCATTGATGGTTGTGCCCTCCACTGCTGGATTCGTGCGCCAAAACATAAGCTGGTCGGCGAAGGATTCGCCCTTCTCGGTAATCGCCGTGGTTTCCTGTCGGATAATTCGGCGGATGTCCGATTGCGCGGGGTCCGCGCCGGCGTGGCTCAGCATGGCAATTTCACCAGCACTCTTGGGGCTGTCGCTCCGCGACGCATCCGCCAACGCCTGCTGCGCCCGGCTCGAGGCGGAACCGGGTTGGCGGGTCTGTTTTTTCTGGGTGCCGAAAACCGCCGACCGGGCTTCCTTACCAGGGGTCAAGCCGGATGGCCGGGGTGCGCCGGGTTGCGGCGGCCGCAGATTGTAGTTAGGCGGGATGATCAAGGGCGCCTTGGTGACGACGGAAAATTCGTCCGGCGCCTTTTTGTTCAACCCGAGCGTTTCCTTGACGTTGGAGCAACCGCCCAGAGCCAGCATGGCCGCTGCGCCAAAGGCCAGGATCAGGGGCGGGACACGGGAGGCAGAGCTTGCGTTGTTCATAGGCTATTTTGTATCGCGTCCGCGGCCCGCGAACAAGCCATCGAAGACCAAAATGGCAGCGCCGACGACGATGGCGGCATCCGCGATGTTGAAGGCCGGCCAATGCCAACCGGCGACGTGAGCGTCAAAAAAATCAGCGACCCGCCCCCATATCAGACGGTCGATAACGTTGCCGAACGCACCACCGATCACCAAACCCAGTGCCCCGGCCATCCACTTGTTTTCAGCCTTGACCAGCCAGCGCAGCAGGATGGCGATGATAATTAGCGCCACGCCGGACAGCAGCCAGGGCGCCCAGGCGCTGCCGGTCTGGAACATGCCGAAGCTCACGCCCGGGTTCCAAACCATCACCAGATTGAAGAACGGCAGGACTTCCAGGCGCCCCCCGGCATCGGCCATGAGGTCCATGAGCCACCATTTGGACACCCTGTCGAGGCCGCAAGCCACGGCAGCAACAACCAGACCGTAGCGCAACATGATGGCTAAGCCGCGCTAACGTCGGCACCCGCCGAGCGCTCGATGACGTCGGCGCAACGGTGGCACAGGTCGTCGTGATCCTTTCCGACCTCGGGTAGAACCATCCAGCAACGCTGGCATTTCTCGCCCTCGGCAGTGACCGGCTTGACGGCCACCCCGGCAACGTCTTCCAAAGTGAAGGCGCCTTCCGGGGCATCGCCCACAACCACGTTGACCCCGGAAGTAATGGCGATTTCGGCAAGGTCTATGCCGTCCAGGACGCCGGCATGGTCGTCGGTCAGGTAAACTTCAGGCCAGGCCTGCAGGCTCGAACCGATGCGCTTCTCGCGGCGTTCGATTTCCAGCGCGCCGGTGACGACCCGCCGGATGTCGCGGATGCGGCTCCACTTGTCGGCCAAATCCCCATCCCGCCACTCGCCAGGCACTTCGGGGAACAGCCGCAGATGGACGCTACCCTGTTCGTCGGGGTTTCGGCTCCGCCACACCTCCTCCATCGAGAACGCCAGGATGGGGGCGAACCAGGCCGTCAGGCAGGAGAAGACCTCGTTGATGACCGTCCGGGCGGCCCGGCGGCGCACACTGTCCGCGCCGTCGCAGTACAGCACGTCCTTACGGATGTCGAAGTAGAAGGCAGAGAGCTCCACCGTGCAGAAATTGTAGAGGGCGACGAACAAACCGTGGAAATCGAAGTCGTCGCAGCCCTTCCGGACCACGCCGTCCAGTTCGGACAGGCGGTGCAGCACCCAGCGTTCAAGCTCCGGCATTTCTGCAAAGTCGAGCTTTTCTGCCTCGTCGAAGTTCTGCAGATTGCCCAGCATGAAACGGAAGGTGTTGCGCAGTCGGCGGTAGCCGTCGACCTGGCCCTTGATGATTTCGGGGCCGATTCTCAGGTCTTCCGAATAGTCCGACGCCACGACCCAGAGCCTGAGGATATCGGCGCCGTACTGGTCGATGACCTGCTGCGGTTCAACCGTGTTGCCCAGCGACTTGGACATTTTGTGGCCGTTGCCGTCGAGCAGAAACCCATGCGTCAGGACGGCGTCGTAGGGCGCCCGGCCACGGGTGCCGCAACTTTCCAACAACGATGAATGGAACCAGCCGCGGTGCTGATCCGAGCCCTCGAGATAGAGCGAGGCCGGCCATTTCAGGTCATCGCGCGTTTCCAGGACATAGGTGTGGGTCGAGCCCGAATCGAACCAGACGTCGAGGATGTCCTCGACCTTTTCGAAATCGTCCGCATTGTAGTCGTTGCCGAGAAAGCGTTGGTCGTCCGACGAGAACCAGGCGTCGGCGCCCTCCGCCTCCACGGCGCTGGCGATGCGTTCATTAACCGCCGCATCGCGCAGGGGTTCCCCGGTTTCCTTGGCGACGTACACCGTGATCGGCACGCCCCAGGCACGCTGGCGCGAGACCAGCCAATCCGGGCGGTTGGCGATCATGCCGTGCAGCCGCGCCTGACCCGACGCCGGCACGAAACGCGTCGCCTCGATGGCGGCGATGGCGGTATCGCGCAAACCCGCCTCGGTCATCGAGATGAACCACTGCGGCGCATTGCGGAAAATCAGGGGCGCCTTGGACCGCCAGGAATGCGGATAGGAGTGGACCAGCGTACCGCGCGCCAGCAGGGCGCCGGCGTCCGCCAGCGCCTGGCAAACCGGATCATGGGCCTTGTAGACATGGATACCGGCAAACTTCGGCACATGGTCGTAATAGGTGCCGTCCTCGCCCACCGTTTGCGGTACCTCGACGCCATGGGCGGTGCCGAGTTCAAAATCGTCCGCGCCGTGGCCCGGTGCGATGTGGACGACGCCGGTGCCCTGTTCGGTGGTGACGAAATCGCCGGGCAGCATGCGCACGTCGAAATCGTATCCGTCGCCGCGCCAGGGATGGGCCAGGAGCGTTTCGGCAAAGGCCGACGCGTCGACGTCGGCAACCGGCGTCAATGTCTCGATGCCGGCGTCTTCGGCGACCTGATCGGCCAGTTCCGCCGCCAACACCAGCAATTCTCCCGGTTTGGCCAGGCTCTCGTCGGCCGCGGCGTCGACCCGGTAGACCTTGTAGGCGATGTCCGGACCATAACCGCAGGCGCGGTTGCCCGGCATGGTCCAGGGCGTGGTCGTCCAGATTACGACGCTGGCGCCCTCCAGCTCCGGCACGCCGGCTTTGACGACCGGGAAGCGCACCCAGATGGTGTGCGAGGTATGGTCGTGGTATTCGATCTCGGCTTCGGCCAGCGAGGTTTTTTCCACGACCGACCACATCACGGCCTTGGCACCCTTGTAGAGGCTGCCGTCCATGAGGAATTTCTGCAACTCGCGAACGATCTGCGCCTCCGCCGGAAAAGACATCGTGGTGTAGGGATTGTCCCAGTCCCCGATGACGCCCAGGCGTTTGAATTCCGTACGCTGGACGTCGATCCAATGGTCGGCGAACTCGCGGCATTCCTTGCGGAATTCGTCGATCGGCACCTCGTCCTTGTTTTTGCCGGCGTCGCGGTACTTCTTTTCGATCTGCCATTCGATGGGCAGGCCGTGGCAATCCCAACCCGGCACGTAATTGGCGTCCCGTCCCATCATCTGCTGCGAGCGGTTGATGACGTCCTTCAGGATCTTGTTGAGGGCATGCCCCATATGCAGGTGGCCGTTGGCGTAGGGCGGGCCGTCATGCAGGATAAACTTCTCGCGGCCCTTCGAATCCTCACGCTGGCGGGCATAGAGGTCGATCTCTTCCCAATGAGCCAGGATATCGGGTTCCTTCTTCGGCAATCCCGCTTTCATGGGGAAGTCGGTTCGCGGCAGGAAAACCGTCGATTTGTAGTCCGGTTTGTTATTTTCGTCGCTGGGCGCAGACATAATGGATAGAGCCTATTCGATGGTGGCGCCCGCGTCCCACGGTTTGTGGGCGGGCGCGATAACTGATCATGGGTGAAAGGCGGCCGCCGCAATCGTGGCGCGAACGCATGTCGTTCCCGGCCTTTAGGGCAAGGCCGGGCCCGTAATTCGTATCGTACGGGCAGCGGAAAGGGGCGCCTTTTGTATATCCATCGCGGGGTTGTAACAAGTTGGGCAGCGGCTGTCGAGACGCTTCAACGGGAGGCGTCATCCGGCGCGGAAAGCACGCCCCTGGGCCTGGCCGCCGCCGCCAGGGCCGCCCGGGCGGCCTTGGTGTCGGCGGAGATTTGAGCCGTCAACGCCTCAAGTCCGTCAAATTTCCGTTCCGGGCGGATGTGATCGACCAGAGCGACGCGCAATTGACGTCCGTACAGATCACCGTCGAAATCGAGAAAATGGACTTCCAGAAGTTCCTGTTCACCGTCCCGGATGGTCGGCCGCCGGCCGAGGTTGGCAACGCCCTCACGCCAGTCGAGGGCGGCGTCGCCGGCACCGGCGTCGACATGTTCGTCGCCCAAGACGGCGACCCGCACCGCATAGACGCCGAAGGCCGGCCGCAGGTATTCCTCCAGCGCCACGTTGGCGGTAGGAAAGCCAAGCTGCCGCCCGCGCTTGTCGCCTTGGATGACGCGGCCGTCGATTTCCCACCAGTGGCCGAGATGCTGCGCCGCCTCCATCGGGCGGCCTTGCTGCAAATGCTCACGGATGGCGCTGGAGGCGTAGATTTCCCCGGCTTCGCCGTCTTCCGATTTGTGCCTCATGGCCGGCACCTGGGTAAAACCGAAACCGGCCTCGGCCGCGCTGCGGCGCAACAGGCCCGCGTCCCCGCCGCGGTCCTTGCCGAAGACGAAATCGTACCCGGTCACGACATGCCGCGCCGCCAACCCGTTGACCAGCACTTCGTCAATGAATTCCTCACCGGATTTATCCGCAAAGGCCCGGTCGAAATGCACGGCCACCATCAGATCGACGTCCAGTGTGGTCAGTTGAATGGCCTTGGCGCGAAAAGGCGTCAGGCGGAACGGCGGCTGGTCGGGCCGGAACAGCACGCGCGGGTGGGGCTCGAACGTCAGCACCGCCAGCGGCGCGCCCAGCGCCTTGGCCAGCATCGCCGCTTCGCCGATCACCGCCCGGTGGCCCAGGTGGACGCCGTCGAAATTGCCGACCGCAACCACGGCTCCCTGAAGGTCCGCCGGAACATCTTCGTAGTGACGCAACACCCGCATGGTCAAATCGTCCGGCCTCGTGATAGTCGAATTCGTCGGGGTCGCCGCTCAGCCCTTGCTCGGCACCATGACCAGGGCATCGCCGCCGATCACCATGGTATCACCGACGAAGCATTCGGTCTTGAGTTTGGCCCGCTTTTTCTCCGGTATCAGTTCGGTGATGCTGACCTCGGTGACGACGGTATCTCCCGGCCTGACGGGCGCCAGAAAGCGTGTGTTTTGCGACATGTAGATCGCGCCTGGACCCGGCATTTTGGTGCCGATGATGGCCGAGATAAAACCCACGGACAGGATACCGTGCGCGATACACCCCTTGAACGGCGTCTGCTCGGCGAATTCCGGATCGAGGTGCAACGGATTGTCATCGCCCGAAACGTCCGCGAACTTGGCGATATCGTCCTCCGTCACCGTTTTCGTGAAGGTCTCGTTCATGCCGACCGACAGGTCTTCGAAATAATAGCCGTGCGATTGGGTCATCAATTAATCCTGTGTGGGGGAGCGCTGGGGCGAAATTGTGCGGCGCAATATAGTAGAAGCCCCCCAGCCCGGCAACCTAAGCGAACCCGGCGTCATTGACGGCTTGGAGAGCGCACCGGTATCATGTGCCGCCCGCACGTCGGTGAAAACCCCTCACCGGCGAACGGCGGTCTAGAGGTATTTTCGAACAAAATGTCATATACACCCAGTTCCATTAAAGACATCGAATCGCTGTCGACCAAGATCCAGGATCTCGTCGACATGCTGAGAACGGACCGCCATAGCCGGTTGGGTATTACGGAGGTGGCCGCCGTCACCGAAGTGCTGATCGCCACGAGCCATCGATACTTTTCGTCTCTCGATACGGCGCTCTACAAGGAATTCAAGAACCTTTCCGAACATTTGACGGAAATGCACCAGGAGATCGCCAAGGTCCAGGCGAGCAAGATCAAGGGCGAGAAACTGCCCAGCGCCGGTGAGGAACTCAACGCCATCGTTCAGTCGACCGAAGAGGCCACAAACACCATCATGGAGGCGGCCGAGGAGATCATGGCCGGCGACATCAACGATCCGGCGGCCTTCAAGGCGATGGCCGATGACGCCTGCATGCGCATGTTCGAGGCCTGCTCGTTTCAGGATATTACCGGCCAGCGCATCACCAAGGTCATCGGGACGCTGACCTATATCGAGGAACGTATCAGTCAGTTCGTCACGATCGCGGGCGATGTCACGGCCGAGGATGACGAGGCTGCGCCGACCGGCGATGCGGCGTTGCTCCATGGCCCGCAGTTGGACGGAGAAGGCGTCAGCCAGGACGCCGTCGACGCCATGATGAGCGGCGACGATGCGCCGGCCGTTGCCGAGACGGCCCCGGTTGTAGGGGCTGCCCCCGAAGCCGCGCCGGAGCCCGAAGCCGCGCCGGAGCCTGAACCCGCGCCGGAACCGGAAGCGGCGGCGGAACCTGCCCCCGAACCGGAACCGCAACCTGAACCAGAACCGGCACCCGAACCGGCTCCCGAGCCTGAACCAGAACCGGCTCCGGAACCCGAACCAGCGCCCGCGGCGGCTGAAGCGGCAGAACCCGCGGCCGGGGAAGAGCAAAGCCAGGGCGATAT
>CAYOAD010000104.1:0-11398 GCA_964401845.1 uncultured Rhodospirillaceae bacterium
GTAAACCCCACCGGGAGCAAGACCAAGTAGGGGCGGCTGGCTGCTTTGACAGTCAGGTCGGTTTCCGGACCGCCGCCCGGGTCGGTCGCGCGAGGCGCTTGGCGACAAGCGTCCCAGATGAATGGCCATCGCCCCGATGCCCGCGAGGGTCCGGGGTACAGAACCCGGCTTACAGGCCATCTGGCGTCATGAGAATAGCGTAGAGCGCTGAAGGAAGAATTGAAGATGCGGGTATTGAAGTGGTTGGCGGCGTTGGTCGGTGTGATCGTACTGGCGGCGGCCGGGGCATATTTCTATGCCCAGAGCAGCCTGGGTGAACTTGACGACGAAGCGCGCGGAAAAGCGCCAGGGGAGTTTATTGAACTCGGCGACGGCAAGGTGCACTACCAATGGCATGGCCCGGAGGACGGCGACGTCACCGTTCTGGTCCATGGTTTTTCCACGCCGTCCTTCGTCTGGCGTGGTTTGCTGGAGCCGCTGACAAGCGCCGGCCTGCGGGTGCTGACCTACGACAACTACGGCCGCGGCTGGAGCGACAGGCCGGATGTCGCAAACAACGCGGATCTCTTTGACCGCCAGCTTGTCGAGCTCCTCGAATCGCAGGGCGTGACCGAGCCTTTCAATCTCGTGGGTTATTCGATGGGCGGCGCCGTATCGGTCAACTTCCTTGCCCGTCATCCAGACCGAGCCAAACGCCTTGCCTTAATTGCGCCTGCGGGCTTCCCCGATCCCGAGGGCGTAATGGCGAAAATGATGTCGCTGATTAATCTCCCCGTCATCGGCGATTGGGCCATGGCGGTGGTTGGTAAGGGCATGATGATCGACGGCATGTCGCGGGCGGAGAACCAAAGCACCGCCATTCCCGATATTGTCGATCGTTACATCGAGCAGATGTCATACAAGGGCTACCTCCGGTCTCTGGTCTCCACGATCCGGCATTTCCCGATGACGGAATTACAGGCCGAGTACGATATCGTCGGTAGCCACAAATACCCGGTCAGCACGGTCTGGGGCGATCTTGATAAGGTGGTGCCCTACGCGCACGCCGAACACGTAAAGCGGGCCATCCCGCGCGTCCAAATGAACGTCGTCGAAGGCGGCCATCACTCGATAACCTACAAGGAGCACGAAAAGGTCGCGGCAGTGCTGGTCGATTTCCTGACCGCGCCGACAAATTAGGCGCTGTACATCATTTTCGAAGCACCCGATCAGGGTTTGCGCAGGACGTCGACGCGTATCTCCTGATCGAATATTCGGCCGTCCGGCGCCGTGCGGCCATACTGTTCAAAGTTTTTCCGTAGAAGCTCGTCGTTTTCGGCGAACGCTGTCTCTCGCGCGGGATTGATCCGCACCATGGCTTCCCTGAACTGTTCGAAGTCGCTGTAAAGACTGGGGCGGTTGAAGCTGTCGCGCTGTTCGGCGATCAGGCCATGGGCGAAGACGTTGTCGATGGCGTCTAGGGCCGAACTTTGCAATGGAGTTTCGTCCTGAACCGGCAGCATCAGGTTGTGGTGTGCGCCCCCCGGCACGGGTTCCGCCACAACCAGGTGACCGCCCGACCCGAGTACGCGCGCCGCCTCCTGCAGAGCCTTTTCCTGAAGTTCGACCGGGACGTGGTGGAGGCTGTTGGAAAATACGACGGCGTCCATTTCGTTGTTCCTGAAGGGCAGCTCTTCCGCGCCGCAACGCCAATAGCGTTCGTCGGCAACCTGCTGGGCCGCCCGGGCGCGCTCGACTTGGCCCGCTTCCGGCTCGACTCCGAAAACGGTGGCCCCTTGTGCCGCCATGAAACGGGAGAGGAAGCCGTCGCCGCAGCCGGCATCGACAATGCGCCTACCAGATAGTTCCAGGAGCTGTGGCAATACGTCCTTGATGGAATTTCCGTTCAACATTCTCATGGCGCCTAATAATGGGGTGGGGGACGGTCTTTGGGCAGTACGCTTTGCAGATCACCTTCCAGGGCGACCACGCGGTCATTGAGCCTGCCGATCTGGCGGGTGAGTTTGTCGAGTTCATCCCATTGCCGGGTGATCGTCTCGTTAAGATCCTCGATAACGCCGTCCTGGTGGGCGATACGGCTCTCCAGTTCGCCGAAGCGTTCTTCCGGTGTCGGGGTGTCTGACATGTCTGCAGCCGTTGATTGTTGGCGGGGGGTGGCGATGATATGTCGTCATATTACTGAAAATCAAACCCGCTGCTTAAGTTCTACACAGTAATACCTCGACTTTTTTTCTACCGATCACGGTTTCACGTTGAACATTACTCGATTTGATTTTCGCCGGCGGTTCACACTGCACCTGGCGTAAACCGATGGTTTTCCTTAATAAGAACATATAGAGAACATATTTCCGCCGCATTTCAACAGCAATGTTGTTGAAATTCAGCATTTGAATTGGTTTTGGGCGTTGGTAATAGGCAAAGATAAACGTTGCTTGCGGAATTCTTTTTTCTTAGAAATCCCTATTTTTGACTTGTAAACACCATTGACGACCATGATATCCCATGGTATCCCATATCGTCCCATCAAGACCCAATAGGCCGCAGAATGCCCAATCGGGTCCCCGGGACGCAGGTGAGTTCTGAGGTTTTGGGGATTGGGTGTGGCACTTTTTCTGTCCACATTTGTTAACAAAGTCGATCGAAAGGGGCGGGTTTCCGTGCCGGCGTCGTTCCGTAATGCGCTGGTCGGGCAGTCCTTCGACGGCATCGTTGCGTTCCCCTCCTTCGTGCAGCCTGCCCTTGAGGCCTCCGGCATCGACCGCATCGAAAGCCTGGCGGCCGGTATCGACCAGTTCGATCCCTTCAGCGAAGAATATGACGCCTTCGCCAACGCCATTCTGGCGGATTCCCATCAGCTCGCATTTGGCGACGACGGCCGCGTCGTTCTACCTGACGGCTTGCGGGAACATGCCAATATCGCCGACCACGCTGCTTTTGTCGGCCGCGGTCCAACCTTCCAGATATGGGAACCCGAGGCCTTCCGCAGCGTTCAGGAAGAGGCCCGCGGCCGGGCGCGCGAAGACCGGACGGCCTTGCGGCTGAAGTCGTCGTCCGGGGAGGATGGCCGGTGACGGCGCCCGCGACGCGCAAGTCCCCAACCCTTCAAGTTCACCGTCCGGTGCTGCTGACGGAAGTCCTGGCAGCGCTTGCGCCACAAAATTCCGAGCTTTTTGTCGACGGTACGTTCGGCGCCGGCGGCTATACCCGCGCCATGCTGGACGCCGCCGATTGCCATGTATTCGGCATCGACCGCGATCCCGAAGCCATGGCGCGCGGTGCCGACCTGGCGACGGATTACCCCGATCGGCTGACGCTTCTGCAGGGCCGGTTTTCCGAAATGGAAGCATTGCTGGCCGGTGAGGGGGTCGGCGCCGTGCAGGGCGTGGTTCTCGATGGCGGTGTGTCGTCGCCGCAACTGGACAACGCCGAGCGGGGGTTCTCCTTCCGCCAGGACGGTCCCCTCGACATGCGCATGAGCGCCTCGGGCGAGACCGCCGCCGATGTCGTCAATACGGCGGACGTCGATACCTTGGCGTCGCTCATCAAGAAATTCGGGGAAGAACGCTACGCCCGCCGCGTCGCCCGCGCCATCGTCGGCGCCCGTGAGGAAGGTTCGATCACCAGAACCCTTGAACTGGCCGAGATCGTCGCAGCCGCCATTCCGCCCGTGCGCGGCAAGGCAGGCCGGGACGCAGAGCGCATTCATCCCGCGACGCGGACGTTTCAGGCCCTGCGCATCTACGTGAACGACGAAATCGGGGAACTGCGGCGCGGTCTTGCCGCGGCGGAACGCTTGCTGGGCGCCGGTGGCCGCCTGGTCGTGGTTTCTTTCCACTCACTGGAGGACCGCGAGGTGAAACGTTTCCTCCAGGCACGTTCCGGCCATGCCCCCCGCCCACATCGCCACAGCCCGGCAGCCGAAGCGGCAGTCCGGCCGCCTTCATTCGAACTCCTTTTCAAGGGCGCCGCCAAACCCAGCGCCGAGGAAGCCGAAGCCAATCCGCGGGCCCGCTCAGCCCGTTTGCGCGCCGCCCGCCGCACAGCGGCGCCCGCCTGGGAGCTGGAGGCAGCGGCATGAGAAGGACGCTCACCATCAGTGCCATCGGTCTGACCGCCGTCATGTCCTACGGCCTTTACAACATGAAGTACGAGGTTCGCCGGTTGGAGAACCGGGTCGCCGAACTGCACCAAAAACTCGGCGCCGACCGTGAAGCACTACAGGTCCTGCGCGCCGAATGGGCCTATTTGAACCGGCCCGACCGCCTGCAGGGTCTGGCCGTTCGCCATTTGGATCTTTCCCGTGTCGTCGTCAGCCAGATCGGCACCTTGGAAGACCTGCCCGTCCGTCCGGCGGCGCAGGCCGAGCCGACGAAATACACGGCAGCGGGCGACGGAGGGGTTCAATGACCATCTTCCGACGCAAGACCCGCGCGGTCACACCGGCTACGGCGCCCGGCCCGGCAATCGAGCAGGATCGCGAGGAAGTTCTCGAACTGGGGCGCAATCGCCTGGTCGTGGTCGGCGCCTTGTTCGCCCTGGCCTTTACGATCATTGGCGGGCGTCTGGTTGATTTGTCGGCATTTCAAGCCGGTCTGAGCGACGTTAACACTGCCGCCGCAGGGGATCGTCCGGCTGTTTCCCGTGCCGATATCGTAGACCGCAATGGCGTTGTTCTGGCGACGGATCTGGCGACGGCTTCGTTGTACGCCGAGCCCCGTCGCGTTCTCGACGCCGGGGAGGCCGCAGGCCGCCTGCTTAAAGCGCTGCCGGAACTTGATCGGCGGGATGTGGTTGGAAAGCTTAACTCGGGCAAGGGCTTCGTCTGGTTGAAACGGCATCTCACCCCGAAGCAGCAGTACGCCGTCAACGCGCTGGGCATTCCGGGCATCGGTTTTCGTACCGATCATCGCCGTGTTTATCCGCAGGGGTCGCTGTTCGCTCATGTCGTCGGTCATACCGGCGTCGACAACGAAGGTTTGACCGGGGTCGAGAAGCAGTTCGACGCCGATCTTGCCAAGGATGCCAGGAAACCGGCAGGTGCGGCGGCACAAGCGTTCGATGGCGGCCGTTTGCGTTTGGGCTTGGATGTCCGCGTCCAATATGCCCTGCAGCGCGAATTGGCCGACGCCGTCGAAGAATTTTCAGCGCTGGGTGCGGCCGGCATCGTGATGGATGTGCGCAGCGGCGAAGTCCTGGCCATGGTGTCGCTGCCGGACTTCGATCTCAATAGCGCCGGTAACGCCTCCGCCGATGCCCGTTTCAATCGGGTATCGCTCGGCATTTATGAAATGGGTTCGACCTTCAAGGTCTTTACAACCGCCATGGCGCTGGATGCCGGTACGGTCAAGATCAGCGGGGGCTATGACGCCACCAAGCCGATCCGGGTGGCCCGTTTCACGATCAGCGACGACCATCCCAAGAAACGCTGGCTCAGCGTGCCGGAAATCTTCATCTATTCCTCCAACATCGGCGCCGCCAAGATGGCTCTGGACGTTGGTGGCAAGCGTCAGCGCGACTTCCTCGACCGGCTCGGCATGCTGCGGAAGGCCGAGCTTGAAATGCCGGAGGTCGGCCGGCCCATGTCGCCGGCGCCCTGGCGCGATATCAACACGATGACGGTGGCGTTCGGACACGGTATTGCCGTCAGTCCCATGCAGTTGGCCTCGGGCGTCGCCGCCCTGGTCAACGGCGGCACGCGGGTGGAGGCGACCCTGCTGGCGCAAAGCGCCGATAAGCCCCGCACGCCCGGTCCCCGGGTCATCAAGGCGCGAACCTCCTCGATCATGCAGCGGCTGATGCGTCTCAACGTCGTACGCGGAACCGGTAAAAAAGCCATGGCGAACGGCTACGTGGTCGGCGGCAAGACGGGTACGGCGGAAAAGGCGGGCGCCGGCGGTTACCGCCGAAAGGCTCTGCTTTCATCCTTTGTCGGGGCCTTTCCGATGAACGAGCCGCGCTATGTCGTGTTGGCCGTGATCGACGAACCCAAAGGCACGAAAGCGACTTTCGGCTACGCCTCCGGCGGCTGGACGGCGGCGCCGATTGTTGGTCGCGTGGTCTCGCGCATCGCTCCGATTCTGGGCATCGCGCCCGTCAACGAGGAAAGCCGTTCGGTACAGGACGCCATGTACGTGCCGGTGAGAACCAAGGGGGTCAAGCTTGGCCACCTGAAAAGGGGAGGGGACCGCGTTGCTGCTTTCTGACCTTTTTAACGGCGACGTGCCGAACGACGGCGCGGAAGGATTGCCGCCTCTCGATATTCTGGGCCTTGCCGCCGACAGCCGGGAAGTGCGGCCCGGTTACCTGTTCGCAGCGATTGCCGGCACGGACGCCGACGGCCGCGATTTCATACCCGATGCCGTCGGCCATGGCGCCGTTGCGGTTTTGGCGCCACCGGGAACATCCATCACCCAACCCAGGATCACCCTTGTTCAAGACGACAACCCACGCCGCCGCCTCGCCCTGATGGCGGCGCGCTTCTTTGCGTCACAACCCGAAACGACGGTGGCGGTAACGGGCACGAACGGCAAGACGTCGGTCGCGATGTTCGTCGAGCAACTCTGGCAGCAACTCGGCAACCGTGCCGCCAGCCTGGGAACCCTGGGCGTTCACGGCGACGGTTACGCCGCCAAACTGGCGCACACGACCCCGGAACCGGTCACTTTACACCGTACACTGGCCGAAATCGCCGGACGCGGCATCAGCCACCTGGCGATGGAAGCGTCGAGCCATGGCCTCGATCAATACCGGGTCGACGGCGTCCGGCTGCAGGCGGCGGCTTTTACCAACCTCAGCCATGACCATCTCGACTACCACCCAGACGAAGCCGCCTATCTCGCCGCCAAGGCGCGCCTGTTCGCGGAAGTCCTGCCGAACGACGGTACGGCCGTGCTCAACGCCGACTCCGAGGCCTATGCCGGGTTGGCTGAAATCTGCCTGGGCCGAGGACACAAGGTCATCTCTTACGGAAATACCGGGCGGGACATCCGGATCCAGCGCCGCCGTCCCAACGGCGAGGGCCAGTATCTCGACCTCGTGGTGTATGGCGACGAGTATCAGGTCCAACTTCCCGTGATCGGCGATTTCCAGGCCGAAAATGCCGCCTGTGCCCTGGGTCTAGTGTTGGCCTGCGGTGCTGATCAGGAAAGCGCCGTCGCCGCGCTTGGTCACTTGCGTGGCGTGCCCGGGCGCATCGACAAAGTCGCCGAGCATCCCGACGGCGCGCCGATTTTCATCGACTATGCCCATACGCCAGACGCGCTTCGCCACGTCCTGCGCGCGTTGAAACCGCACGCCCGCGACAAACTGGTCGTGGTGTTCGGCTGCGGCGGTGACCGTGATGTCGCCAAGCGGCCGATCATGGGCGAGGTCGCCTGCCGCTACGCAGACCGCATCATCGTGACCGACGACAATCCGCGCAACGAGAACGCCGCCGCCATCCGCCACGAGGTGATGGCCGGATGTGACCGCGCCGTCGAAGTGCGTGACCGGGGCGAAGCGATCCGCGCCGCGGTTGCCAGGCTGGGCGACGGGGACGTCCTTGTGATCGCGGGTAAAGGTCACGAACGGGGCCAGATCGTTCAGGGTGAAATCCGCCCTTTCGATGATGCCGAGGAAGCCCGCGCCGCCGTCGCCGAACTCGGAGGATGCCGCTTATGACGCGCGACGTCATATGGACGGCGGATGAAGTGCGCCGCGCGACGGGCGGCAGCGGCGACGCCGAGTGGTCCGCCATGGGCGTTTCCATCGATAGCCGCACGCTCGAATTCGGCGATCTTTTTGTCGCTCTTGAAGGCCCCAACATGGATGGCCACGCCTTCGTCGGCGATGCCCTGGCGCGCGGCGCCTCCGCGGCCATCGTGGCGCGCCGGCCCGACGGCGTCGACGAAGGTACGCCGCTCGTGATGGTCGCTGACACCCAGGCGGCGCTTGAGGCCATGGCCGTGTTCTCGCGCGACCGTGTCGGCGCACACGTCTGCGCGGTGACCGGCAGCGTCGGCAAGACCGGCACCAAGGAAGCCCTGCGTCTGGCCCTTGGACGCTCCGGCAATACCCATGTCAGCGCCGCCAGGTACAACAATCTCTGGGGCGTGCCGCTGTCGCTGGCCCGCATGCCGCGCGACACGGTTTATGCCGTGTTTGAGATCGGTATGAACCATGCCGGCGAAATTACGCCCCTGACAAAGATGGTCCGGCCGCACGTCGCCGTGGTCACCACGGTGGAAGCGACGCACCTGGAATATTTCGATTCCGTCGAAGCCATCGCCGACGCCAAGGCGGAGATTTTTGCTGGCCTCGAGCCCGGCGGGACCGCCGTGCTAAACCGGGACAACGACCAATTCGACCGGCTTGCCTCGGCGGCCGAGGAGGCCGGCGCCGAGATCATTTCGTTCGGCGCCGCGGACGATGCCGACATTCGGCTAGAGAAGCTGGCGCTGCATTCGGCCTGCTCCTGTGTGTCCGCCGATTTCCAGGGCCAGCCCGCAACCTACAAAGTCAGCCTGTCGGGACGCCACTGGGCCATGAACAGCTTGGCCGTGATGGCCGCCGTTCGGGCCCTGGGCGCCGACGTCGGTCTGGCCGGCATAGCGCTGGCGGATATGGCTGCGCCGGCGGGCCGGGGACGCCGCCATCGCGTTCATTCCGCGGCGGGTACATTCGACCTGATTGACGACAGCTACAACGCCTCGCCGGCTTCCATGGCGGCAGCCATTGAAGTTCTTGCCGGCGCCACGGTTGCGGAAAGCGGCCGGCGTATCGCCGTGCTGGGCGATATGCGGGAGCTTGGCCCTTCGGCGCCCGACCTCCACGCCGCGTTGGCGGCGAAGTTGGAGGACGCCGGCATCGACCTGGTCTTCACCGCCGGTGAACTGATGTCGCATTTGGACGGCGAACTGGCCGAAGCACTTCGCGGCGGCCATGCCGAAACGGCGGAAGAACTCCTGCCGCTGATTTCCAATACGATCTCGCCCGGCGACGCCGTTCTCGTCAAGGGTTCCCTGGCCAGCCGCATGGGCCTGGTGGTCGACGCCCTGCTGGCCCTCGATGCGCCGGCCAAAGCGGCGAACGGGTAGGGGGATCGGAAATGTTGCTTTACCTCTATCAATACGCCGACACCTTCAGCGTCCTGAACCTGTTCCGTTATCTGACCTTCCGCACGGGCGGAGCGGTCATGACCGCGTTGCTGGTCGCTTTTATCTTCGGCCCGGCCGTCATTCGCTGGCTCAAATCCAAGCAGACAAACGGCCAGCCCATCCGCGACTGTGGGCCGGAAAGCCACATCATTACCAAACAGGGAACGCCGACCATGGGCGGTTTCCTGATCCTTCTGGGCATGACGCTGGCAACCCTGTTGTGGGCTGATCTCAAGAATCCCTATGTCTGGGCCGTGATGATGGTCACTTTGGGGTTCGGCGTCATCGGCTTTGCCGATGATTACCGCAAGGTGACCCGGGCGGACCACCATGGCATTCCTGGCAAGCTCAAACTGGTGATGGAAATCGCCGTCGCCGCGCTGGCCGCCTGGTGGGTTTACAGCGTCACGCCGCAACCCCTGGCCGGTGGCTTGGCCATCCCCTTCGTCAAAAGTTTCTTGGTGCCCCTGGGCTGGATGTTCGTGCCCTTTGCCGTCTTCGTCATGGTTGGTGCGTCGAACTCGGTCAACCTGACCGACGGCCTGGACGGCCTGGCCATCGTGCCCGTGATCATCGCGGCCGGCACGTTCGGGTTCATCGCCTACTTGGTCGGCAATTCGGTGTTTTCCGAGTACCTGCAACTTCACGCCGTGCCCGGTGCGGGCGAACTGGTCGTGATTTGTGGCGCCCTGGTCGGCGCGGGCCTGGGTTTCCTCTGGTTCAATGCACCGCCTGCAATGGTGTTCATGGGTGATACCGGCAGTCTCGCTTTGGGCGGAACCCTGGGGGCGATCAGCGTGGTGACGAAACACGAACTGGTCCTGGCCATCGTGGGCGGATTGTTCGTGCTGGAGACCGTTTCCGTGATCGTTCAGGTCGCCTCGTTCAAGCTGACGGGACGGCGCGTTTTCCGCATGGCGCCTTTGCACCACCATTTCGAGGAAAAAGGTTGGGCCGAGCCGACCATCGTCATCCGCTTTTGGATCATCGCCGTCATCCTGGCCCTCGCCGGTTTGGCGACCTTGAAACTGAGGTAGCGCGATGATCGAGGTCAAAACCTTCTCGAACCGACAAGTCGCCGTATTTGGCCTGGGACGGTCGGGTTTGTCCGCCGCCAAGGCCTTGACGGCCGGCGGCGCTGACGTGTTGGCCTGGGATGACAACGAGGACCGACGGCTTGCAGCCCAAGCCGAGGGTGTGGCGGTTGCCGACCTCAATCGCTCCGACTGGTCCGGGATCGCGGCGTTGATCCTCAGCCCGGGCGTGCCGCTGACCCATCCCGCGCCGCACGGCATCGTTGACCTGGCGGCATCCGCCGGCTGCGAAGTGATCGGCGACGTCGAGTTGCTGGCCCGCGAAGGTTTGCCAAACCGAATTGCCGCCATAACGGGGACGAACGGTAAATCGACGACCACCGCCTTGCTCGGGTTTCTTTTGGAATCCTGCGGTTTGGACGTCGCCGTCGGCGGCAACCTCGGCACACCCGTGCTGGCGCTGCCGAAACTGGCGGCCGACGGGATCTACGTCATCGAGATGTCCTCCTACCAGATCGACCTCACGCCGTCGCTGAAGCCGGACGTGGCCGTTCTGTTGAACTTGAGCCCCGACCACATCGACCGGCACGGCGACATGGCGGGTTATGTCGCCGTCAAGCGCGCCATGCTGGAGCGCCAAACGCCTGACCAAATCGCAGTTGTCGGCGTCGACGACACCGAATCCGCAGGAATCTACGAAAAGCTGGCGTCGGCGCGAGGAGCGAAAATCGTGCCGGTATCCGTCGGACCTGACCCCGACCTCCGGGCGAAGGAAGGCGGCATTTGGGTGACCGACGGCGTTCTCCGGGCGGCGTCGATCGATGACGGCGAGCCTCTGGTCGACCTGACCGGTGCGCGGAACCTAGTGGGAAAACACAATTGGCAGAATGCCGGGGCGGCATTGGCGGCGTCGGTGGCCTTGGGTTGCCCTGCCGAACACGCCGCCGCCTGTCTGCTGCGCTTTCCCGGCCTGGCTCACCGTATGGAGGATGTCGGCAATATTGGCGGAGTACGCTTTATCAACGATTCCAAAGCGACCAATGCGGAAGCAACGGCGCGGGCGCTAGCTTGCTTCGAGCATATCATCTGGATCGTCGGCGGCAGGGCGAAGGAAGGCGGCATCGAAAGTTTGCGCCGCTATTTCGCTCAGGTCGACCACGCCTATCTGATCGGCGAGGCCGCCCAGGAATTTGCCCAAAGCCTGGGTGACGGCGTGGCCCACACGATCGC
>CAYOAD010000104.1:11408-14336 GCA_964401845.1 uncultured Rhodospirillaceae bacterium
GTGACGCAAGTGGCGGCCCAAGCGGCCCGGCGCGCGGAAAACGGGGATCAGCCGGTTAACACGGTGGTGCTGTTGTCGCCCGCGGCGGCGTCGTTCGACCAGTTCAGCGATTTCGAAGCGCGCGGTGACCGTTTCCGCGAACTCGTGCAGAACCTCGCCGTGCTGCATGCCGACAAACCGGTGGGGGGAGGACAGGCATGATCGGTCCGGCTCGTACCGATACCTCCCTGGTCAGCCGTTGGTGGTGGACGGTGGACCGCTGGTCTCTGGCGGCGTTGGCGATCCTGTTGGCTGCCGGCGCCCTGTTGGTGATGGCCGCCAGTCCGGCAGTGGCTGAGCGGATTGGTTTGGAATCCTTCCATTTCGTCCGTCGTCAATCCATCTATCTGCTGCCTGCGATTGCCGTCATGATCGCCGTCTCATCGATGTCACCTCTGACCATCAGGCGCATCGCCGTCATTGGTTTCGCCATCACCATCGTCCTGATGATCGCGACGCTGCTTTTGGGGCACGAGGTCAAGGGCGCTCGGCGCTGGCTTTCGATCGCCGGTTTCGTGCTGCAGCCCTCGGAATTCGTTAAGCCGTTCTTTGCCGTCGTTGCCGCCTGGATGTTCGCCGAACACCAGCGCGGTCTAGGCTTGCCTGGCAACTCAATATCGGGCGTTTTGCTGGTGATTGTGATCGGGCTCCTGGTCCTACAGCCGGATTTCGGCATGACCATCGTCGTCGCGGCTGTCTGGCTCGCTCAGTTCTTCATGGCCGGCATGCCGATGACTTGGATTGGCGCACTGGCCTTTGCCGGGTTGGCGGGATTGGCGGCGGCCTACGCCCTGCTGCCGCACGTCGCCAGCCGCATTGACCGCTTCCTCGATCCGGCGAGTGGCGATTCGTTCCAAGTCGATACAGCCCTCTCAGCCTTCCGGACCGGTGGTCTGACCGGTCGCGGTCCTGGCGAAGGCACGGTCAAGTCGGTCCTGCCCGATGCTCATACCGATTTCATTTTCGCCGTAGCTGGAGAGGAATTCGGCCTGTTTGCCTGTCTCCTTCTCGTTGCCCTCTTTGCTTTCGTGGTGCTGCGCGGCTTCGCCCGCCTGCTGGAGGAACGCAACGCCTTTGTCATGCTGGCCGCTTCCGGACTGCTGGTTCAGTTCGGCATCCAGGCCATCGTCAACATGGGTGTAAACCTGCGTCTGATGCCGGCCAAGGGCATGACATTACCGTTTATTTCTTACGGTGGTTCTTCGCTTCTCGCGCTCGCGATGGGCATGGGCATGGTCCTGGCATTGACCCGGCGGCGGGCTGGAACGGGGTTGTTGGGATGAGCGGCGCGGTCATCCTTGCCGCAGGCGGCACCGGCGGACACCTGTTCCCGGCGGAAGCCCTGGCCGGCGAACTGACGGCGCGCGGCCGTCAAGTGATCCTGCTGACCGACAGCCGTGGTTCCGACTACATCAAGACCGTCGGGGGACCGTTGAGCCGGGTCGAACAATACACCGTTCGGGCCGGCGCGGTGTCCGGACAATCGCTGGGCGGCCGCCTCAAGGGATTGGCGGAAATCACCGCCGGTGTTTGGCAAGCCAGAAGCCTGATCAACCGATTGAAACCCGTCGCCGCCGTCGGCTTCGGCGGCTACCCCTCGCTGCCAACCATGATCGCGGCGACACGGGCGGGCGTACCGTCGGTGGTCCATGAGCAAAATGCGGTGCTTGGGCGCGTCAACCGGTTGCTGGCGCCGCGCGTCTCGGCGATCGCGGTTTCATTTGCCGACACCATGAAATTGGAGCCCGGTGATTTCGCCAAGGTTACGGTTGTCGGCAATCCCGTCCGGCCGGCTGTCCGCGCGGTGCGCGGCGCGCCGTACTTACCGTTGGAACATGGCGACCAGTTCAAACTAATGGTACTGGGAGGCAGTCAGGGGGCTGCCATCCTGTCTGACGTGGTACCGCAGGCACTCGGCAAGCTGCCGCCTGATCTCAGAAGCCGTATGAGGATTACCCAGCAGTGCCGGACCGAGGACATGGAGCGCGTCAGGACGGCCTATTCCAATCTTGCCGTGACGGCCGACCTTGCGCCGTTCTTCGATGATGTTCCGGCACGCCTTGCGATCACCCATCTGCTTGTTTCACGGGCCGGCGCATCAACGGTCAGCGAAGCCGCCGTCGCCGGCCGGCCGGCGCTGCTGATCCCGTACCCCCACGCCACGGACGACCATCAGACGGCCAACGCCAAAGCGTTTGTGGACCCTGGTGGCGGCTGGTTGATGCAACAGACGGAATTCACGCCCGACGCGGTTGCGGCGCTTCTGCAAAGCCTTATCGCCGATCCGTCCAAATTAAGTGCTGCCGCGGCCGGCGCCCACGATGTCGGGCGCGCCGACGCGGCGCCCAGGCTCGCCGATCTCGTCGAATCCCTCATCCCCGACAGTAACGGCAAGCGCGGGCGGGAGGAGGCGGCATGAGATCGCTTCCCCTGGATATCGGAATTATCCACTTTGTCGGCGTCGGCGGCATCGGCATGAGCGGCATCGCCGAGGTCATGCATACCCTGGGATATCGGGTCCAGGGTTCCGATCAGGCCGAGAACGCCAACGTAGTGCGTCTACGGGAACTCGGCGTGACGGTTTATGTCGGCCACGAGGGCGAGCACGTATCCGAGGCCCAGGTCGTCGTGATTTCCTCGGCCGTCAAGGACGACAATCCCGAGGTCAGAGCAGCCCGTCAGCGAATGGTTCCCGTGGTCCGTCGGGCCGAAATGCTGGCCGAACTGATGCGCCTCAAATGGTGCGTCGCGGTTGGCGGCACCCATGGCAAGACAACCACGACGTCGATGTTGGCGGCATTGCTGGATACCGCCGGCGTCGATCCGACGGTAATCAACGGCGGCATCATCAACGCCTACGGCACCAACGCCCGGCTTGGCGACGGCGAT
>CAYOAD010000105.1:0-10786 GCA_964401845.1 uncultured Rhodospirillaceae bacterium
CCACCGACACGCGGATTTTCAGTCCGCTGCTCTACCAACTGAGCTACCTGGGCACGGGCTTCGGCGGCGCCGGGGCGTGCCGAAGACCGCCGGTTTATAAGGGATATCCGGCGCGCTGTCCAGCGTGCTTCAAGCTAGCGGTCGACGCAAGCCGCCGCCGTCGGGCACAATGCCGCGGCGAACCAATTCCGAGGGCGGGCGATTGACCGATCAAGCCATCGATATCGACGATTTCCGCAGCCGTTTGGGTCTCGGTGGCAAGGCGCAGGCCATCGAATTGCTGCGCCTGTTTCAGACCAGCGCAGCCGCCCGCATGGCCGCGATTTTGGCCGCGGTCGAGGGGCAGGATCGAACGAAATTGCGGATCGAGGCCCATGCTCTGAAGGGGGCCGCCCGCAACGCCTCGGCCAGCGCGCTGGCCGGCGCCATGGCGGATATCGAAGCCTCGTCGGAAAGTGCGGACTGGCGGCACCTCGCCGAACTCGCCACAATGGGCGCCGAGGCATTGGCGGCGGTAAACCGCTTTGTTGAGGCCTGGAAGGTAGATGAGGGGTCATGACCGACGCGTTGCTTAACGATCGCCGTATCCTGGTGGTCGACGACGAAGACTTCAGCCGGGCGGCCATCGCAAGCGTCGTCCGATCGCTCGGCGCCGCCGAGGTGATCGAGGCGGCGAACGGCGCCGAAGCCATCCAGGCCCTGATCGGCCCGGCCCGGCATGCCGACGCCGTCGTCACCGATCTCAATATGATGCCGATCAACGGTCTGGAATTGCTGAAAGTCGTGCGCATCGGGTTCCCCGGCATCAAGCGCGGACTGCCCGTCGTCATGTTGACGGCCCTGCAGGGTTTCGACCTGGTGGGGGCGGCGCTGGCCCTGGACGTCGACGGCTTCCTCAACAAGCCTATTTCGCGCGACGCCGTGGCGGCGGCATTGGGCCTGGCGCTGGCGGCGGAACGCCCCACCGCCGCGCCCCCAACGTACCAAGCCGTCGCCACACCGGGGTTTGCCGAGATGGCCGAAATCCTGCGGGAACTGGACCTGCCCGGGGCCCAGGCGCTGGAGGCGGCGGCAAATCTGCAAGCTTCGAGCGACGACGGAGATGGGGACGGGGAAACCGAGGCACCGGCAACCGAAAAGGAAGCCCCCTTGGCGACCTATTCCGCCGGCGGCGTGTTGTCCCGCGATGTGATCGGCGGCGACGGTACCGTCATCCTGGGCGTGGGTACGAAATTATCCGAAAACATGCTGCGCCGCCTCGGAGAGCTCAGGAAAATCGATCCCGAAATCCCGGATTCCGTCTGGGTCGCGGTTGAGCCCGAGGAACAGGCGAAGACGTAACGACAACCTGCTGACCGGATCGGCAGGTGGTTCAGTTGACCGGACCGTCTTCGCCGGACTCTTCCTGCATTTGAGCCTCGACGATCGTTTCGATGTCGTTTTCGCTCAAGGGTTCCGACGACGGCAGGGTGTAGCTGCCGCCCAACCATTTGCCGAGATCGGCGTCGGCGCAGCGCTTGGAACAGAACGGCTTGAACTTCGCTTCGGCGGCGTTGCCGCAGATCGGGCAGCCGCCCCGGCGGTTGTCGTTGCTGGAAGCGCTCATTCGATCACGACATCCACGTCGTCGCGGCCCGCCCTGGCATCAGCGGCCACGGCGATTTCCCGCCCAACCCGATTGGCGAACGCGGCAACGTCGGCATCGCCCCTGTTCATGGCCTCGGCGACATCGGGTGCCACCGTGACGGTAATCGCACCCGATCCGCCGCTGCGGGCTTCGAACTCAGCCAATCGGTAGGCCTCGGCGGCAGCGGCATCGGCGGACAGCCGCCAGCCCGTGGCGTTGCAGGCGTCGCAACGCTCCAACATCGAGGCCGCCAGGCCCTGACGGCTGCGCTTGCGGGTGAAGGCGACGAGGTCGAAATCGTCCATGCTGCCGATACGGGTCGGCGACGGATCTTCCGCCAAAGCCAATTTCAAGGCCTCGATCACCTCCCGGCGTTGACCGGATTCGTCGAGCCGCACGAAATCGACGACGATCAGGCCGCCGATCCCCCTGAGACGCACCTGCCGGGCCGCCTCAGCCGCGGCTTCCAGGTTGACGGCCAAAGCATTGGCGTTACGGTCGGGTCCGCGCACGCCGCCGGTGTCGACATCGACCGTGGTCATGGCTTCGGTCGTCTCGATGGTGATGGCGCCGCCGCCGGGTAGCGAAACGCGCGCCTCCAGCAGTTCCTCGATCTGTTCCTCGACGCCCAGGTCCTCAAAGAGATCGCCGTCGATATTGTGACCGGCGATCTCGGGACCGCCGCCGGCAAATGCCAGCGTGGCATAGGATTGGGCCCGCGCGAGCGCCCCGCGGTCGGACACCACGACCCGTCCGATCTCCCCGGCCGCCGCATCGCGCAGGGTTTTCAAGACGGCATCCAGTTCGGCCTCGATCTCGGCCGGCGCCTCGCTGGCAGACGATTTTTGCTCGATTTCCGCCCAGCGTTCGGCCAGGGCTTCCGCTTCGGCCACCAGGGCGGCCTCGTCTTCGCCTTCCGCCGCCGTGCGCACAACGAACCCGCCGGCGCCACCATCACCCAGAGCACCCTTGAAGATATCGATCAGACGCCCGCGTTCCGCCTCGTCGTTGATCCGGCGCGAGACGGCGACGCCGCCGCGGCGCGGTCCGAAAACGGCATAACGGCCGGGCAGGGAAACGTCGGCTTCCAGCCTGACGCCCTTGGTGCCGACGGCATCGGCCGTGACCTGCACGAGAATAGCCTCGCCCTCGTGAACCAGATCGCCGATTTCGGGCCGCCCGTCGGTACCGCCGTCGGCGCTTAGATGCTTGGCCGAGTCGGCCGCCAGGAAACCATCCTTGCCCAGACCCAAATCGACGAAGGCCGCGCGGAGTTGGGGCACCACCCGCACCACGCGCCCGAGATAGATGTTGCCGACCACGCTGGCGCGCGTGGCGGGCTCGATTTTGAGATCAACGAGCAATCCATCCCGCACCTCGGCCACCCGGGTTTCGCGAAACCCGACGTCGATCAGCAGTTCAGTTCCGGTCATTTTTCAAGTTCCTTGGTCTTCCTGGGCGACATCATATCCAGTTTTCGGCGACGGGGAGCCCGGCTCCCGACAGCATCTGCGCGGTTTCAAACAAGGGTAAGCCGACAACGCCGGAATGCGACCCCGAAATCGCCCTTATGAAGGCCGCCGCTTTCCCCTGTATGGCGTAACCGCCGGCCTTCCCGCGCCATTCACCGCATCGAACATACCCGTCGACCTCGGCTTCGGACAATCTTTTGAACGTAACGGCGCTGGTCACGACGCGGCTGCGGACAAGCTCGCCGGACCTGACCGCGACGCCCGTGTGGACGCGGTGCCGCCGCCCCGAAAGCAAGGCGAGGTATCGCCGAACGTCGGCTTCCGCTTCGGCCTTAGGCAGAACCCGGCGCCCGCAGGCAACCACCGTATCGGCGGCCAGCACGACGTCGTCCGGATGCCGCCCGGCCACGACAGCCGCCTTGGCGAGCGCCAGACGTTGGGCGAGCTTGGGTGGCGTCTCGCCGGCAAGCGCGCTTTCATCGACCTCGGCCGCTTCGACGGTCCCGGGCTGCAGTCCGATTTGATTGAGCAGATCGAGGCGGCGCGGAGAGCCGGAGGCAAGCACCAACCGCGCGGCGGGTGCGGAGCTCATGGCGCGATCGCCCTACTTGTAACGGAAAGTGATGCGGCCCTTCGACAGGTCGTAGGGTGTCATTTCGACCAGGACCTTGTCGCCGGCGAGCACGCGGATGCGGTATTTACGCATCTTCCCCGCGGTGTGGGCGAGGACCTCGTGATCGTTTTCGAGCGTCACCCGGAACATGGCGTTGGGCAGCAGCTCGGTCACGACGCCGGGCATTTCGATTAGTTCTTCCTTAGCCATCGACTCCTCTGGGTGTGTGGCAGGTGGGAATTCGACCCGCATAATGGCCAATAGGATTGAAAAATCAACGGATTTCCACGGCCTTACGATTATTCGGCGTCATATTCTCGGCGTCGGCGCGTCCATGAACTGCGTTCGGATGCGTTTTTCCAGGGCGTCGCGCACACCGCGGTAGGCATCCAGCACCGCCTCCCTGTTGCCCTGCTGGGCGGTGGCGTCGAAGGTTGCCCAATATTCCACGTCGCAGGCCATGGTGCGGGTCATTTCCACGGCCGAGTGTTGGGCCTCGGGTGACAGCGAAACGATCAAATCGAAGGAACTGTCTTCCAGGTCATCGAACGTCTTTGGGCGGTGGCCGGAAATGTCGATGCCGATTTCCTCCATCACCGCCACGGCGAAGCCGTCCAGTTCTCCGGCCCGCACGCCGACCGAATCGACATAGACGGCATTGGCGAAAAAGCGCTTCATCAGGCCTTCCGCCATCGGCGACCGCGCCGCGTTCATGGTACAGGCAAACAAGATGGCGCCGGGAAGTTCAACCATCTAGAGCCCTTACGCCTCAGCCCTTGATGTGGAGGACGCAAATGAGGGTGAACAGACGCCGGGCGGTCGGTTTGTCGAGCTCGATCTTGCCCGCCAGGCGTTCGCACAACACGTCCGAGCCATCGTTATGCAGGCCGCGCCGGCCCATATCGATGGCTTCGATCTGTGACGGACTGGCTGTTTTGATGGCCGTAAAGTAGCTGTCGCAGATCTCGAAATACTCGGTCACGATCCGCCTCAAGGGGCTCAGCGCCAAAATCACCGTCTTCAGGGGCGCATCATCGGCATCGCGGATATCGAACGCCAGGCGTCCTTCGACGATGGCGAGATGAAGCGAGTAGGGGCCCGACATCTCAGTGCCGTTGGCGTCGCCGATGGGATGGAAGGAGTTTTCCTCCAACAGGTCGAAGATCGCGACCTTGCGTTCATGTTCGACATCGGCGTTGCGCCGGACGACGCTTTCTTCGTCGAGCGTGATGTTGACGAGGCGTTCGGTGTTTTCGCCCACGGCTCTAATCGCTGTTTGATTCCAGCCTGACGGCAACCGACAACGCGTGTGCGCCGAAGCCTTCGGCCTCCGCCAGTTGCACGGCGTCCGCGCCGATCTCTCGGACGCTGGCGTCGCTGCAGCGGATCAGCGAGGTGCGTTTCATGAAATCGAGCACCGAAAGACCGGACGAGAACCGCGCGCTGCGCGAGGTCGGCAGCACATGGCTGGGACCGGCGACATAATCGCCGATGGCTTCGGGCGTGTGCCGGCCCAGAAAAATGGCGCCGGCGTGCCGTATATCGGCCGCCAGGGCGTCGGGATCGGCGACGGCGAGTTCCAGGTGTTCCGGAGCTATGCGGTCGACCAGTTGAACGGCCTCCGTCCAGTTCCGCGTCAGGATTACGGCCCCGTTGTCCCGCCAGGAGGCCGCGGCAATTTCCCGCCGCTCCAGGCGTTCCAGCGTTTCCGCCACGGCTTCGATGACGCGATCGGCGAAGGCTTCGTCGTCGGTAATCAGGATAGCCTGGGCATCTTCGTCGTGTTCGGCCTGCGACAACAGGTCGGCAGCGATCCACCGGGGATCGTTGTCGCCATCTGCCAGCACCAGGATTTCCGACGGGCCGGCGATCATGTCGATGCCCACGACCCCAAACACCCGCCTTTTCGCCGCCGCGACATAGGCATTGCCGGGCCCGACGATCTTGTCGACGGGACGGATGGTGTCCGTGCCGTAGGCCAGCGCCGCCACCGCCTGGGCGCCGCCGATTCGGTAGATCTCGTCGATGCCCGAAATGCGCGCGGCGGCAAGGACGGCGGGATGGATATCACCGTCCGGCGCCGGCACCACCATGACGACGCGCTCGACACCCGCCGTGCGGGCAGGAATGGCGTTCATTAGAACGGATGACGGATAGGCGGCCTTGCCGCCCGGAACATACAGCCCGACGGACGACATGGCAGTCCAGCGGTAGCCGGTTTCAGTGCCGGTCTCGTCCGTGTGCCGGTCGTCGGTCGGCAGCTGGCGCCGGTGATAGGCCGCGACGCGCCGTGCCGCCGCTTCCAACGCCGCCAGGTCAGCGGCGGAAACCGCCGCCATGGCGTCGTCGATTTCGGCGTTTGATATCGCCATGGTATCCGCCGTCAGCGCCAACCGGTCGAAGCGTTCCGTCAGTTCCAGCACAGCCTGGTCGCCGCGGGCCCGCACCTCGGCGATGATGTCGGCCACGGCGGCATCCACATCGACGGATGCCTCCCGCTTGCGTCCGAGAAAATCCGTAAACGAGACTTCAAACTCGGCATCAGCGGTGGATAACTCAAGCGGCATCGACGGCCTCCCGGAAGCGGTCGATCCAGCCGCCGATCTCGTCAGGCCTGGTTTTCAACGCGGCGCGGTTGACTGCCAGACGCGAAGTTATGTCCGCGATTCTTTCGACTTCGACCAAGCCGTTGGCCTTCATCGTCGCACCGGTCGAGACCAAATCGACGATGCGCCGGCAGAGGCCCAAACCGGGCGCCAATTCCATCGCGCCGTTGAGGTGTATGCACTCGGCCTGAACGCCGCGCGAGGCGAAATGCCGGCGGGTGATATTGGGATACTTGGTGGCAACGCGGACGTGGCTCCAGCGCGACGGATCGTCGGTCACGCTCATTTCGGCGGGTTCCGCCACCGAAAGATGGCAGGGTCCGATGCCCAGATCCAACGGTGCGTAAAGCTCGGGATAGTCAAATTCCATCAGCACGTCGTTGCCGGCGACACCGATCTGGGCGGCGCCGAAGGCCACGAAAGTCGCCACGTCGAAGCTGCGGACGCGGATGATCGAAACGCCATCGTGATTCGTCCCGAACTGCAGTTTACGCGAATCGGGATCGTCGAAATCCGCTTCGGGTTCCAAGCCGGCGTGCGCCATCAGGGGGCGCAGTTCCTTGAGGATGCGGCCCTTTGGCACGGCGATGACAAGGTTGTCGTTGGCTGCGGGCGGTTGGGTCGAGGCGCTTTCAATCATGTCAAATCTTCTTCCAGCTGGTGGCTGGGCCGGTTGGTCGTCGTCCAGGGCGAGCCCATGTCTGTGAGCGCGCAGTCGATGCAATCCGCTTCGAGGCGGATGAGGCCGCCGCCCGCCAACACCAACGTGATCACCACGTCGCCGGAACCGTCCCCTTCGCCCTCGCATTCGATAGCCAGCAACTCCAGCAGGTCGTCGCGGGCGTCCTGGCGGATATCCTTTAACTTGGCAGCCGAAACGCCGTTGAAATGCACGCCGCTGCGGATGCGGTGATGGAGCTTGCCGTCGACGCGGGTTTCGTCCTCGGCCTCCCACATGAAGCGGTTGAGCGTACAGACGAAGCGCTTCTCGCGCGGCAGATAGGTCATTTCCGCCGTCCTCGTCAACGCATCCTGCAGACAAGCGGAAATCACCCCGAGGTCGTCTCGGTCCATCGCCGACAGTTTGATGGGCTTGGGCGCCATGGCTGTGGTTCGCTCTTGCTATTCCCTAAGTCGTTCGATATCGGCGCCGCAAGCGGCCAGTTTTTCGACCAGCCGTTCGTAACCCCGGTCCAGGTGGTAGACGCGGCTGACGATGGTATCACCTTCGGCGGCCAGACCCGCTAGCACCAGACTGACCGAGGCGCGGAGGTCCGTCGCCATGACCGGGGCGCCCTTGAGACGCGCGACACCGCGCACCAGGGCGGCGTTGCCGTTGATCGTTATGTCCGCTCCCATGCGTGTCAGCTCCGGCACATGCATGAAACGGTTCTCGAATATCGTTTCGGTGATCAGCGAGGCGCCCTCGGCCGTCGCCATCAAAGCCATGATCTGGGCCTGCATGTCGGTTGGAAATGCCGGATAGGGCGATGTCGTGACATCGGCGGCCACGACGCCCGAGCCGTTGCGCCGCACGCGGATTTTGCCCGGCGCCGGTTCGGAGACCTCGACACCGGCCCGGTCCATGACTTCGACAACCGCACCCAGAGTTTCGAGGTTCGCCCCTTCGAGCGTGAGATCACCGCCGGTCACGGCCGCTGCTGCCATGTAGGTTCCGGTTTCGATGCGGTCGGGCAAAACCCGGTAGTCCGCACCATGCAGCGCGGCCTGGCCATGTACCACAAGCCGGTCCGTGCCGACGCCCTCGATGCTCGCGCCCATGGCTGTCAGGCATTGCGCCAAATCGGCAATTTCGGGCTCTCGCGCGGCGTTTTCGATAACGCTTTCGCCCTTGGCCAAGGACGCCGCCATCAGGATGTTTTCAGTGGCCCCGACGGACACATGGGGGAAGCGAACCTCGCCGCCACGCAAGCCATTTGGCGCGCGCGCCACGACGTAGCCGTCCGCAAGTTCGATATCGGCGCCCATGGCTGCCAGGGCGTCGAGATGAAGATCGATCGGCCGGGTGCCGATGGCGCAGCCGCCTGGCAGCGAAACCTTGGCCTCGCCCATGCGCGCCAACAGCGGTCCCAGCACCAGAACGGAGGCCCGCATCTTACGCACAAGATCATAGTCGGCCGTTGTCGATGTGATCTCCCCGGCATTCAGCGAAATCACGCGCCCGCTGTGCCCGCCGGCCTTGTCGTCGCCGTTCATGGCGACCCTGACGCCAAGCTGAGCCAATAAATGCACCAGCGTGGAGATATCAAGGAGGTGCGGCAGATTGGACAGCCTGAGCGTGTCCTCCGTCAGCAGACAGGCCGCCATCAGCGGCAAGGCCGCGTTCTTGGCCCCGCCAATAGATATACTGCCGGAAAGCGCCGCGCCGCCGGTTATTCGAATGCTGTCCATGGTCTCAACTTTACACCCGCCAAGCGCTCGTCCTCAGCGGCCCAATATCTGCGCTGTGGGTTGTAAACCATCCAAAGGCGCTTGAAAACCAAAGAGGTCGGGGTGGGTTGAGTCCTGAACGTCGGTGCGGAGGGGGATCACCCCCCTTGTTTGAATGCGGCGGTCGAATAGCGACGCAACATGCGGAATTTGCCCGGCGCGCCTTCGCCGGATTCCGAAACAATCTCGAAATCGAAATCCTTCGGCGCGCCCAAATTGAAGTTGCCCTCAACGATCACGACGCGAAAACCATTCTTGTTGGCCTTGGCCGCGCCGGTCACCTTCGCCAGGTCCCCGACACCGGAGGCGGAAAACGCGACGCCCATCGAGCTTGCATTGGGCGCGCGCAGCATATTGAAAACATACATACGCATGGGTACGGCGCTGTCCGACGTTGACGCCAGAAAATCGGCGGGAAGGGCCGCATCAGTGGCCGACTGCAAGATCTCGGCGAACGGACGCTCGACCAATTGCCTGGGCGTTCGGTCATCCCCGACCGGCGCAAACAGGGTGACGATGCGGCCGACATCGGGGTAGTCGGGCGCCGCAACGGCGCTGCTCACATAAATAATTCCCTTGGACAAGGCATAGGTCGCCGAAACCAGGACAAATGCCCGGCGGCCGATCGGGTCGTCGAAGCGGTAATTGACGATGATGCGATAAGCCTCCGGCTCGCCCGACAGCTTCTTCATATCGATTATGGCGGCGCCGGTCCGCCGGCTGCCGGCATAGTCGTAACCCGATCCGTCGGTCAGGGCGCCGACGGACGGATCGAACCTGACCCGGCCGATTCGGGCGTCGGACCAGCCCTGGAGCTTCAAACCGAGTACCGTCATGACATCGGACACGTCCGCTCTTAGCCCGGCCTGACTCGTCTGCGCCTGCGCGGATGGGATCGGAGCGGTGCTGAATAACAGCACAACCAGGATAAGTGCGATTTTTACCCGTTCCGGCATTGTGATTCCCAACTTCCACATCGCCCAGCTACTTCATATTGATCGCGCCATTACTGGACTTCACCGTACCCGGCCCCCAGTCGTAGGTCGCGGTGTTGCCGCTCGCGCCGCCGCTGCCTGTGCCCGTCTTGGTATTCACACCCGGAACGAGTTTCTTGGTCATCTCCGTCAGCAGGGCCGCGGCATACTCGTTGCCTTCGCCGGTCGCGCCGCCGAAAACCTTGCCGATGATTTCGTCGGATACCTGTTGCAATCCGGCGTCGAGCAGCGCTTTCTTCGCGTCTCCGCCGTTTTTGTCAAAATTCTTCTGGGCGTTGGTCAGCACGCTGGTCAGTGTTTCAACGGCCTTCAGACCACCACCTCCGGCGCCGGCGACGGCGGCGATGCAGGCCGGATTGGCGCAGGCGACGGTGGCGATGCCGAGGACGCCGAGTTTGCCCACCGTCACGATATCGCCCGCATGATCGAGGGCGATCGTCGTCCCCTTGTCGCCGAACGGGTTGGCGATCCAGTCCTGAACCGCATTGTCGCCGTTGACCCGGTCGTCCCAATTGGCCTTGATCTGGTCGCGTTCATTCATGAGGTCGATTTTGTCGAGAATATCCGGTTCATTTTTGATTTGGTCGTTCAGGTCCCTGATCGTTTCCAAATCACGGTCGTCCTGCATCTCGCCGGTCAGAATGCCGTCCGGACCCAAAGTTACGTTGTCGATCGGGGTGCCCCCGGTTGACTCCGTGTTGATCGGGTTATTGCCGCCGTTGGGGCCGAGGCCCGCGGTCTGGGTGCCGCCGGAATTGCCGGTCAATTGACCGGCGTCCACGATCGGCTGGAAGATACCGCCGCCATTCGTCGGTATCAGCGGCGTGGCGCCGGCGTTCGTTCCCGTGCCGGTATTGGTGTTGGTGTTGGCGTTGGTGCCGGTATTGGTGTTGGTGTTGGTCCCGGTGTTGGTGTTGGTCCCCGCGTTGGTTCCGGTCCCTGTATTTGTGCCAGTCCCCGTGTTCGTGCCGGCGTTGGTTCCGGTCGCTGTGTTCGTCCCGGTCCCCGCGTTGGTTCCGGTC
>CAYOAD010000105.1:10886-14203 GCA_964401845.1 uncultured Rhodospirillaceae bacterium
GCGTTGGTTCCGGTCGCTGTGTTCGTCCCGGTCCCCGCGTTGGTTCCGGTCCCTGTGTTCGTGCCGGTCCCCGTGTTCGTGCCGGTGTTGGCGTTGGTGCCGGTGTTGGTGCCGGTGTTGGCGTTGGTGCCGGTGTTGGTGCCGGTGTTGGTGCCGGTGTTGGTTCCGGCGGGCTGATTATTGGTGTTCGCCGAGGCAACCTGGATTTTCTTCAAAGCGTCGCGGGCATTTCCTGCGGCTTTATATTTGGTTTTCAACGCATCGTACGCCGTTTTGTAATCCTTCCTGATGTCCGCCCTTGTTTCCCGTCGTTCCTTCGCATTGGCGTTCCAAATACGATTCCATTTCTTCGTGGCCTTCTTTTCCGCGTTTGCCCGCGCCTTGCCCTTGAGCGAACCGGCCGCCGCCATTTCTGCTTTCCATCTCTTGTGGTTCGCTTCCTGCTTTTCGAGGTAGGCCGCCTGCGCCGCATCAAGCTCGGCGTCGCGCTTGGCGGCCAGGGCTTTGCTGTCTTCGTTCCATTCCGCCCAGGTATAGCCGGCCAGTTTCTCCAGCATCGCCTGGAACGAATTGTCGCTCTTTTTCTTGGCCACGCCGACGGCCGATTTGGCCCGCCGTTTCTTGACCAGATTGCGTTGCTGGATAATTCGCTGCTGCTGAAGTTGCGGCAACACCGGTGGCTTCACAATCACGGGCGGCTTGTTCATGACAGGCGGTTTGGACGGACCGTGGCTGTGGCTTTGGGCCCAAACCGGATCGTCCAAAGCCGTCATCAGGCCGAGCACAAGGCCAGCGGTCACGCAGCCAATTTTCACAATGGCGCCCGGAAGGCCGCGTCGTCGTGTTGATACGTTTGGTGTATTCATCGCCATGCCCCAAAATTATCATACCGCGATGCCGTCCTATAATACGCACATTGCGGTATTCGGGCACACGACAAATCCAGGTAGACGAAGGCGACAGGAGAAGTTGTGGTTTGATCGATTTCAAGATGCTTCGGGTTCGCGGATTGCCGCTGGCCGCCATCCTGGCGTTGCTGCTGGGCGGTTGCCAGGCACTTGTTCTCGATCCCGGCGCGCGGCGGGTCCAGGCGGACAAACTGGCGGCGGCCGGAGGGTTCGAGCGCTTCGAGCGGAAGTTTCCGGCCTTCGGCTTGGCGGGCTACGTCAAACGCGGTTTTCTCGAACAACCGGATTTGCCGGTCCGCATCTACATCGAAGGCGACGGCAAGGCCTGGATGGAGCGCCGCCGCATCTCGCTCGATCCGACGCCGGTCGATCCGCTCGGCCTGAGACTGGCGTTGGCCGATCCGACGCCGAACGTGCTCTACCTCGGCCGGCCCTGCCAGTACATCGCGGCGCATGAGACGGCGGCTTGCTCGCCCCACCTCTGGGGCCGCGACCGCTTCGACCCCAAGGTCATCGCGGTCATGAGTGCTGTCATCGACCTGGCGCTGGAGTCCGCCGGCGCACCGGTGGAGCCGCGCCGTCTCACCTTGGTCGGGTATTCCGGCGGCGGTGTCGTCGCGGCCCTGATCGCGGCGGCGCGGCGCGACGTCGTCAAGCTGATCACCGTTGCCGCGCCAATGGACGTCGATGCCTGGACCCGAAGCCAGGCGGTCGATCAGGTGCTGACGGGGTACAGCACGGCTGCCCTGGCCAAACGGCTGGCCGGCCTGCCGCAGATCCATTTCGCCGGCGCCCGCGACCGCACAGTGCCGCCGGGCATCGCCGAGGGCTACGCCGCCCATTCACCCGGCGGCAACGCCGCCGTCGTCGTCAAATCCGACTACACGCACCACTGCTGCTGGGTGGCCGCCTGGCCCGATCTGCTGCGCTCGACGCAATTTTGAGGATTTGCCGGCTTAGTCCGGCTCGATCAGGGTTTTGCGGGCCGAACGGGAAGAGGCACCGTTACTGCCGTCTTCCGGAGACCGTTCGCGCGCCTGGCCCTTGCGGCGCTTGAGATTGCCGCGCAACTCACGGGCTTGTCTGGCCTTGCGCTTGGCTTTCTTTGCCGTGCCGGTTTTGTCTACGTCACTCGTCATGGCCGCAACCTGACGCGCCCCGGGGCCGAGGTCAATAGCGGGAAGGCGGGGCGGCGGCGGGCGCGTTAAAGTGACTTGCGCCAACCCGGCGCATGTGTCACTTTCCCGCCGATTTTCCCCGCCCTCGTAGCTCAGGGGTAGAGCACTCCCTTGGTAAGGGAGAGGTCAAGTGTTCAAATCACTTCGAGGGCACCATTATCATCAAGGGCTTAGTGGAATTACCACTAGGCCCTTTATTATACCCCCCACTAAATCCCCACTGAATGGCTGATAAAAGTGGTGGTATTCATGGGGTAGGACCGCACTTCGACACTCGCCCAGTCCGACCAACCCGACAGCACGAAACAACGATTGTTAACCTCGCCCGACCCCAGTTGGCCGGGGTGGGGGCAGGGGCCATGGGGGTGTTTCCTTACTAATTGTGTCCGGTCGCAAGAATTTGGCTGGATTGGAAGTGTATACCTGAAATGTCAGTGAAGTTCTTCGATCACACGGAACGAATTGGAACCATCGGTATTGGCACTCGTCGTTGTCTTAGCGCAGCCGTTTTCAATTTTCAAAAATACTCGCATCTCCAGCTACGCTCCTGAAGACAGTTCTTCGTTTCCGCTGGATAATTTTGGTTCTAGAAACCACATACTCTTGGTCAGCTCCCTGCTTTTTCCTCCCTCGCAAAACGGCAACCCTCAATTCCTCAGGAGTGTTTGGAAAATTAGGAACTCGATCTCGAGGGATCGTGTCTAACAAAATCTGAATTGCTTCGTGATCCTGTTCGAGGTTCGGTATCTTAGAAAAATAAGATAATAGTTTCCTTTGGTTATTGATCTGGGCGGTTGATCCCGGGACGTCCTTACTTCTAGTCAATTCATCTAAAAAGTTGGCCGCTGGCCGATATCTAGCGAGATCACCTGTTCGCTTTTGTTTCCAAAGAATTTCGTTGTCGGAAATTGCGAACTCGCCCTTCAGAGTGTCAATCACCTCGGAGCCTGTTTCGTGAGACCAATGGATAGCTTTTTGAAGGTTCTTCAGAGCATCAGGTCCATTTGATAAAATCGTTGTAATGGCGGCGACCGCGATCAGGACATTCAGGAAACTGCTTCCTTCTTGTAGCTCAATTGCAAGAGCAACATCATCGCCAAAATAGTCGCGTGCATTTTCTAATAGGTGTTCTTGAACATATTGAATTTTTTCCTCAAAGTTTGGAGCCCTATGTAAGGAACATATTTCAACTAGCCTGGACGCAAGCCGCGTCGGCGCTGACACAAAAGCG
>CAYOAD010000106.1:0-3622 GCA_964401845.1 uncultured Rhodospirillaceae bacterium
GTCGAGGCCGCGGCCATCCTCAACCAGGCCGGCGAACGCTCCCTCGTGATCCTCGACGAGATCGGCCGCGGCACGGCCACTTTCGACGGCCTCTCCATCGCCTGGGCGGTGATCGAGCATTTGCACGAGGTCAACCGCTGCCGCGCGCTGTTTGCCACGCATTATCACGAACTGACCGCTCTATCGGCCAAACTGCCGGCGCTGTCCAACCACACCATGCGGGTCAAGGAGTGGCAGGGCGAGGTCGTCTTCCTGCACGAGGTGGCGCCGGGTTCCGCCGACCGCTCCTACGGCATCCAGGTGGCCAAGCTGGCCGGACTGCCGGCGGCCGTCGTGGACCGGGCCGGCGAGGTGCTGGAAATCCTGGAGCAGGGTGAACAGGCCGGCGCGGTCTCGAAACTCGCCGAGGACCTGCCGCTTTTCGCCGCCGCGCCGGAATCGCGCCCGCCGCCCCAAGCATCCGCCCAGCCCTCGGCGGTGGAGGCCGCCTTGCGCGATCTGCACCCCGATGAGATGTCGCCGCGCGAGGCGCTGGAGGCGCTCTACCGCCTGCGCGGCATTTTGAGCGAGTAACACCCATTTTGCTTGAAAATCCCCGCCCAAAAGGGCACTTCGGTAGGGTTATGAAGGGGAAGGCCGCTTGAACAAGGTCAGCAACCGCCGCGACATTATCGACCGCCGGGACCTCGGCGGGCGGCTGGAGGCGCTTGTCGAAGACGCCGATCCGCGTTCGCCCAAGGTGCGGGCGGAATTGCTGGCGACGCTCAAGGAAGCGTTGGCGGCGGGCCGGACGGAAATCCAGCGGCGCTTCGAGGAAGACGGTGTCCAGGGCCTGGCCACCGCCCATGCCATCTGTTTCCTGACCGATCAGGTCTTGCGCACGGCCTTCGATTTTACGATCTCTCACGTCTTTCCGGTCAACAGCGCCACTTCGGGCGAACGTCTGGGCGTGGTGGCGGTCGGCGGCTACGGCCGGGGCGAGATGGCGCCCTTCTCCGACGTCGATCTCTTGTTCCTGCTGCCCTACAAGCAAACGCCATGGGGCGAGCAGGTTGTCGAATACCTGCTTTATCTCCTTTGGGACCTCGGCTTCAAGGTCGGCCACGCCACCCGCAACGTCGACGAATGCGTGCGGCTCTCCAAGGAAGACATCACCATCCGCACGGCACTGCTGGAGGCCCGCTACATCTGCGGCGACGAGGATCTTTACGCCAACCTCAAGGGCCGCTTCACCAAGGACGTGGTGGCCGACACCGGACCGGATTACGCCCGTCAGAAGCTGGCCGAACGCGACGACCGGCACAGCCGCTTCGGCGAATCGAGATACCTGGTGGAGCCCAACATCAAGGAGGGCAAGGGGGGCTTGCGCGACCTCCATACGCTGTTCTGGATCGCCAAATACTTCTACCAGGTCGAAAAGGTCTCCGAACTGGTCAAGCTCAATGTACTGACGGCCAACGAACGCCGCCGCTTCAAGAAGGCCGAGGGCTTTCTCTGGAACGTGCGCTGCCACCTGCATTATCTGACGGGGCGGCCCGAGGAACGCCTGACCTTCGACATACAGACCGAAATCGGCCGCCGCCTGCAATACACCGACCGGGCCTCCAGCCAGGGCGTCGAACGCTTCATGAAGCACTACTATCTGATCGCCAAGGAGGTCGGCGATCTCACGCGCATCTTCTGCGCCTCGCTGGAGGAACAGCACAAGCGCTCCGCCCGCTTCCGGCTGCCGCGCTTCAACCTGTCGCGCCTGCGCGGCGTGCGGCGCCAGGAGGTCGACGGCTTCGTGGTCGAAGGCGGACGCGTCGACCTCGGTGACGAGGATTTGTTCGAACGCGACCCCGCCGCCCTCATCCGTCTGTTCCGCACGGCCCAGGAGCAAGGCGTCGACATTCACCCCAGCGCCCTCAAGCAGGTGACGCGCAACCTCAAGCGCATCGACAGCGATCTCAGGAACGATCCGGAAGCCAACCGCCTGTTCCTCGAAATCCTGACCTCGCGGGACGATCCGGAAACCAGCCTGCGGCGGCTCAACGAGGCAGGCGTGTTCGGGCGTTTCGTGCGCGACTTCGGACGCGTCGTGGCCCAGATGCAGCACGACATGTACCATGTCTACACGGTCGACGAGCACACCATCCGGGCGATCGGCATGCTGGCCAGCATCGAGGCCGGCGAGCTCGAGGACGACCACCCCCTGAGCCACGAGATCATTCACAAGGTGCTGTCGCGCCGCGTGTTGTATGTCGCGGTGATGCTGCACGACATCGCCAAGGGCCGGGGCGGCGATCACGCGGAACTGGGCGCCAAGGTGGCGCAGAAGCTCTGCCCCCGCCTGGGCCTTGACCCGGAAGAGACCGAAACCGTCGCCTGGCTGATCCTGCACCATCTCGACATGAGCCGCACCGCCTTCAAGCGCGACGTGCAGGACCCCAAGACGGTCGCCGATTTCTCCGAACTGGTGCAGGACCTGGAACGCCTCAGGCTGCTGCTGGTCCTTACCGTGGCCGATATCCGCGCCGTCGGGCCGGGCCGCTGGAACGGCTGGAAGGGCCAGCTGCTGCGCGAACTTTATCACCGCACCGAGGAAGCGTTGTCCGGCGGCATGTCGGGCGCCGGCGCCAAGGCCCGCGTCGAAAGCGCCAAGCTCGCCCTGACCGAGGAGCTTTCCGACTGGCCGCCCTTGGAGGTGCAGGAGCATCTCGACCGGGGTTACGATTCCTACTGGCTCGGCGCCGACGCCGCGACCCATGCCCGCGATGCCCGCATGATGCGCGAGGCCGACCAATCCGGCGCCGACATCACCATCGACACCCACGTCGATCAGTTCCAGGCGATTACGGAGGTGACCGTCTACACCGCCGACCATCCCGGCCTCTTTTCGCGCATCGCCGGCGCCATCGCCGTGGCGGGCATCAATGTCGTGCACGCCACCATCTTCACCACCACCGACGGCATGGCGCTCGACACCTTCTGGCTGCAGGACGGCGACGGCGGTGCGGTGACCGACAAGAAGCGGCTTGACCGCATGCGGCGCTCCATCGAGGACACGTTGGCGGGCAAGGTGAAAATCCGCCAGGCCCTGGCCGATCAGGCCGGACTGCCCAGCCGCACGCGCGTCTTCAAGGTGGCCAGCCGCGTCCTCGTCGACAACAAGGCCTCCAACGTCTACACCGTGATCGAGGTCAGCGGCCGCGATCGCCGGGGCCTGTTGCACGACATCACCCGCGCCCTGGCCGATCTCGGCCTGTCGGTCGCCAGCGCCCGCATCGCGACCTACGGCACCCGCGCCTCGGACGTCTTCTACGTCAAGGACGTCTTCGGCCTGAAGGTCACCCACGAGGGTAAGCTTGACGCCATCAGGGAACGCCTCCTGAAAGTCTTCGAGACGCCCAAGGCCAAGAAGAAATCAAAAGCCAAGCCGAAGAGCAAAAAAGCCACCGCCGCCTGACCCAATTTCCCAGCTTACGGAGCCCCGCCATGATCGGAGACCCCATTGCCCTGCGCATCCGCCGCCATATCGACCGCGCCCCTAAGTCGCTCGTGCGCGCTTTCGGCAAGGCCCAGACCAGCTTCATCGCCGACGCCATGCAGGGCTGGAACTGCCTCGATCATTCCATCAAGG
>CAYOAD010000106.1:3632-13994 GCA_964401845.1 uncultured Rhodospirillaceae bacterium
TTAATCCGAAGCAGAAATTCGTCGGCACGGCGGTGACCGCCGACAACGGGCCGCGCGACAACCTGGCGGCCATGGCCATGCTCGATTTCGCCAAGAAGGGGGATGTATTGGTGATCGCCACCGGCCGGGACGAATCGGGCGCCGTGATCGGCGACATCTGGGCGGCTGTGGCCAAACAGAAAGGTGTCGTCGGCATCGTCACCGACGGTCTGGTGCGCGACGCGGCGGGCTGCGAGAAGATGGGGCCGCCCACTTTCTGCCGCGGCCTCAGTCCCAACGCGGGCTACCGCAACGGACCAGGCGAGGTCAACGGCACCGTCAGCCTGGGCGGGATCAGCATTTCGCCGGGCGACATCATCGCCGGCGACCGCGACGGCGTCGTCGTCGTGCCGCGCGAACAGGCCGCCGCCGTCAAGAAGTCCCTCGACGCCGTCATCAAGGCCGAGACGCAAAAGGACAAACAGGTCCGGGCGGGCAAGATCAAAAGCTTGTGGAAGCCCGAGGACTTCGAAGCCCGCGGCATCGAATACATCGATTGAGGCCGGGTTGACCAGCCGGCGTCATTCCGTCGCCATGAACGCGTTCAGCTCGGCAAACGAGGCCGCCTCGTTGGCGTAACCGAACGTCCCCTCCTGCTTGATCTCGGTGGCGGCGCGGATTAGGGCGCCCAGGGCGGTGCGGGCGAAGGAGGCGCCGACGCTGATGCGGCGCACCCCGGCCTCGCGAAGTTCGTCCACCGTCATGGGCCGGCCCGCCAGGCCCATGACGACGTTGACGGGCTTGCTCACCGCGCCGCACACGGTTTTGACGGCGTCGATGCCGGGCAGGCCGGGTGCATAGAGCACGTCGGCCCCGGCGGCCTCGAAGGCTTGCAGGCGCTTGATGGTGTCGTCGAGGTCGGGCCGGCCATGGAGATAATTCTCCGCCCGCGCGGTGAAGGCGAAGGGAAAGCCGAGCGCGCGGGCCGCCTCGGCGGCAGCGGCCACCCGTTCCACCGCGAAGTTGAAATCGTAAATCGGGTTCTCGTCATCGCCGGTAAAATCCTCGATGGAGCCGCCGACCAGACCGGTCCCCGCCGCCAGGGTGATCATCTCGGCAACGTCTTCCGGTTCGTGGCCGTAGCCGTTCTCCATGTCCGCAGAGACCGGCAGGTGCGTCGCGCCGACGATGGTGCGGGCATGATCGAGCACTTCGTCGCGCGACACCACGCCCTCCTGGCGGCCTTGTGAGAAAGCAAAGCCGGCGCTGGTCGTCGCCAGGGCGTCGAAGCCCAGCCCCGTGAGGATGCGGGTGGTGCCAATGTCCCAGGGATTGGGGATCAGGAAGATGCCGTCCTGCGCATGCAGCGCCTTGAAGGTTTGCGCTTTTTCCGATTGCGTCGGGCCGCCGGGATTGTTCATGTTATGTTCTCCATTTCGACGGCAACCCTACACCAAGGCGGGCCGGAAGGCGAGGCGGAATTGACGGCTCTGCGACACCAGGACGCACGGGAGCGCCTTCCTTCCGCCCCAATAAAGCTTTAAGAACAAGGCCATGGCGGGGCAACCCAGACTCCTGAAGGCGATCACGACGGTCGGCGGCTATACCATGGCGAGCCGCATCCTGGGTTTCGTGCGCGATATCCTGATCGCCTCCATCCTGGGCGCCGGGCCCATCGCCGACGCCTTTTTCGTCGCCTTCAAGCTGCCCAACTTCTTCCGCCGCCTGTTCGCCGAGGGCGCTTTCAACGCGGGCTTCGTGCCGGTCTTTTCGGGGCTGCTGGAGCAGGACGGCAAGGACGCCGCCCGCCTGTTCGCCGAACAGGCCCTGGCGGTGCTGCTGGCGGTGCTGTTCGTCTTCGTCACGGCGGCGCAGATCCTCATGCCCTGGCTGATGATGGGGCTGGCGCCGGGCTTCATGGACGATCCCGCCAAGTTCGACCTGACGGTGCACCTCACCCGGCTCACCTTCCCCTACCTCCTGTTCATCTCGCTGGTCTCCCTGATGGGCGGCGTGCTGAACAGCCTCGGCCGCTTCGCCGCGATGGCCGCGACGCCGATCCTGCTCAACCTCTGCCTGATCGGCGCCATCCTCGGTTTTGCCGAGGCGATGCCGAGCGCCGGACATGCGCTGGCCTGGGGCGTTGCCGTCGCCGGCATGGTGCAGTTCCTCTGGGTGACGGCGGCGCTCATGCGCGAAGGCATTACGCTCAAGCTGCCGCGTCCCCGCTTCACGCCGCGCGTCGTCGAGCTTCTCAAGCTGATGGCACCGGTCGCTATCGGTGCGGGCATCGTGCAGATCGCGCTGGTCATTGACATCGTGCTGGCGTCGCTACTGCCCGAAGGTTCGGTGAGCTTCCTGTTCTACGCCGATCGCTTAAACCAATTGCCCATCGGCGTCGTCGGCGTCGCCGTGGGCACGGCGCTGCTGCCGTTGCTGTCGCGCCAGATCGCGGCGGGCAACGAGGCGGACGCTCTGCACGCCCAAAACCGCGCCGTCGAATTCTCATTGCTGCTGGCGCTGCCGGCGGCGGTGGCGCTGTTCGTCATCGCCGAGCCGCTGATCAAGGTGCTGTTCGAACGCGGCGCTTTCGATGCCCACACGACGCACCAGACCGCCATGGCGCTGCAGGCCTATGCCGTGGGCTTGCCGGCCTATGTGCTGGTCAAGGTCCTGGCGCCCGGTTTCTTCGCCCGGCGCGACACCAAAACGCCGGTGCGCATCGGGCTTATTGCGCTCGGCGTCAACCTGGTGCTCAACGTCATCCTGATGATCCCCTTGAAGCACGTCGGTCTGGCGCTGGCCACCGCCGTCGCCTCGTGGCTCAACGTCGCCATGCTCTACTGGACGCTCAACAAGCAGGGCCACTTCCGCATCGACGACCGGCTGAAATTCAGGCTCAAGCGAACCTTCATGTCCACCGTCATAATGGGCGTCATCCTTCTGGCCGTCTCCACGGCTCTCGCGCCCTGGCTCGACGCCAATCCGGTCATGCGCACCTTCGCGCTGGTGATCCTGGTGGTGGGCGGTCTGGCGGTCTACGGCGGGGCGACGGAGTTCACGGGCGCGGCCCGCTTTGCCGATCTCAAGAAGCAGTTGCGCGGCACCGACGGTTGACCTCGGGCCCCGTGCGGGCCATAACACCGCCCGCGCGCCGCTGATTGAGGGGCTGGTGGCTTGCCCACCGGGCGGCGCGACGATCGACGCCCGTGTCCAAAGCGAGCTTATGAAGGTTTGAAGATTATGAGTGATCTGCGCGTTTCCAACCGTATCTTTTCCGGCGTTCAACCGACCGGCAACCTCCACCTCGGCAACTACCTCGGCGCCATCCGCAACTGGGTGACGCTGCAGGCGGATTACGAGTGCATCTACTGCATGGTCGACCTGCACGCCATCACGGTGTTCCAGGATCCGGCCGAACTGAAGGCCTCGACCCGCGAGGTCGCGGCGAGCCTGCTGGCCGCCGGCATTGATCCCAAGGGCTCCATCGTCTTCAACCAGAGCCAGGTGCATGCCCATGCCGAACTCGCCTGGATCTTCAACTGCGTGGCCAAGCTCGGCTGGCTCAACCGCATGACCCAGTTCAAGGAGAAGGCCGGCAAGCACCGCGAGAACGCCTCGGTCGGGCTCTACGCCTACCCCAACCTGATGGCGGCGGACATCCTGGTATACCTCGCCACCCACGTCCCGGTGGGCGAGGATCAGAAGCAGCACCTGGAACTGACCCGCGACATCGCCCAGTCGTTCAACTCGGCCTACGGCGTCGATTTCTTCCCGCTGACCGAACCGCTGATCTTCGGCGAGGCGACGCGGGTGATGAGCCTGCGCGATGGTTCCAAGAAGATGTCGAAGTCCGAGGCTTCCGACATGAGCCGCATCAACCTGACCGACGGCCCGGAAGACATCGCTAAGAAAATCCGCAAGGCCAAGACCGATCCGGACGCCCTGCCCAGCGAGGCCAAGGGTTTGGAGGACCGGCCGGAGGCGGCGAACCTTATCGGCATTTACGCCGCCCTTTCCAACCAGTCCGTCGACGGCGTCTGCGGACAGTTCGGCGGTTCCGAGTTTTCCCAGTTCAAGAAGGAAATGGTGGACCTGGCCGTGGCGGAGCTTTCGCCCATCACGACGGAGATGCAGCGCCTGGTGGCCGATCCCGGTTACGTCGACGGCGTGCTGCGCGACGGCGCGGAGAGGGCGGCGGCGCTGGCCGACCCGATCCTGGCCGAAGCGCAGGATTTGATCGGTTTCCTCAGGCCCTAGACCGGAGCTCTTGTGGCAATGCGATAGCCGCCCCATGTAAATGGTTATGGAACGCATCACGGACTTTTTTTCGCGCAGGCCCAGCCTGCCAAACTTCTCCGTGCCCCGCCTCGAGGGCAAGGTGGGCAAAACCCTCGGCGGGACGGCGCTTGTCCTCGTTGTCGTGGCGGCGCTCTATTACCCCATCGGCATGATGATGGTGCACAGCATCAACGACGACCTGCGCTACGACCCGGCGGAGGCCAGCGTCCCCGAAGGCGCCAGTTTCGCCGTCGCCGCCACCGCCGACCTGATCGGCCGCGAGGTGAACCAGTCGCGCTGGGTGGCCAACGACCCCTGGTTCATGCCCGGCGCCGCGCTCGACAACATGCCGGCCTTCCAGCAGGGCGTGGTTTCGGCGCTGGCCCGTTTCGCCTTTGAACTGACCGACCAGATCGGCCGCACGCGGGGATCGAGCCAGACCGACAAGGACCTCCAGGAAGCCGCCGGGCTGCTGCAGTATTCCGGCACCAAATGGGTGTTCGACTTCTCCACCTCGCTGGCCCCGACCGCAACCTCGGAAGCCCAGTACCGCAAAGCCCGCCGCTCGCTGTTGGCCTTCAACAAACGCCTGGCGGGCGGCAACGCCGTGTTCGACCGCCGGGCCGACAACCTGCTGGCGACGCTCGATCGCATGGCGCTCGACCTCGGGTCGTCCTCGGCCGCCCTCGACGTGCACATCGCCGAACATTCCGGCGCCATTCTCGACTTCGGCGCCGACGATCTGTTTTACAGCGTCAAGGGCCAGCTCTACGGCTACACCATATTGCTGCGCCAGCTCGGCCGGGACTTCGGCAACATCATCGCCGAGCGCGAACTGGGTAAATCCTGGGCGCTTATGATGAAGAGCTTCGAACACGCCGCCGCACTCGACCCGCTGGTCATCGTCAACGGCTCGCCCGACGGCCAGGCGCTGCCGAGCCACCTTGCCTCACAGGGTTTTTATCTCCTCCGGGCGCGCACGCAATTGCGCGAAATAACGAATATCCTATTGAAATAGTAGGTTATTTTGGCGGCGGCCAAATCCCTATCGGAGGTGTGGGCGAAATCGCCGCACCAGGGAAAGCTTGATTTTCCCGACCCAGTCGGCCACATAGGGAAGTGAACGCGCATTAATTCCTGCGGAGAGCACTCATGTTTATCCAGACCGAAGCGACGCCGAACCCGGCGACCATAAAGTTTATCCCCGGCGAAGCCGTGATGGAGCATGGCACGGCCAATTTCGCCGACGTCGAATCGGCGGGCCGCTCGCCGCTGGCCAGCCGCATTTTCGAGGTCGACGGCGTCGCCGGCGTCTTCTTCGGCACCGACTTCATCAGCGTCACCAAGGGCGGCGTCGAATGGACGGAAATCAAGCCCGCCGTGCTGGGCGCGATCATGGATCACTACACCTCCGGCGCGCCGGTCATCGAGAAGGCGGAAGACACGGGCGACGAGCAGGATGAAGACGGCGTCGTGATGCAGATCAAGGAATTGCTCGACCAGCGCGTCCGGCCCGCCGTGGCGCAGGACGGCGGCGACATTATTTTCCACGGTTTCGAAGACGGCGTGGTGCATCTTGAGATGCACGGCGCGTGCGCCGGTTGCCCCAGTTCGACCATGACATTGAAACATGGCATCGAAAATATGCTCAGGCATTACATCCCGGAAGTGATGGAAGTACGCGAAGTTTAAGGGTTTTCCGGAACGACGAAATTTGGCGTTTTTTGAGACAAAACGCCGCATAGACAACACACCTCAAAATCGCTATAAGGCGCCACCAAACGGGGGCGGCGATGAGCCGTTGAGTGGGACCTCGCCCGGACGTCCGGACCTTCGGGCCGGGCTGTGCGGGGCCACCCGGTGAAGGCGCGTCGACGGGCCGTGACAACGCAAGAATGTCGGTCCTAAGGTGCGCAGGATACCGGGTCAGAAGCTGAGTTAAGAAGCTTGAGTCCGACGTTTGAACAAATTCGACGAGGAAGCGCCGTGAAGTCCCATACCGTTCGACCCGGGTTTGCCGGGTTGCATGTTTCTCGCTTCGACCGCGTCTATCTTGGCATTCTAGGGCTTTGCATCGCTGTCCTTTTGACGGCGGTCGGCCTCGACGGCATCCGCGCCCTGGGCCAGCGGACCGAGAGCGTCCGCGCCGTCACGGCGATCGCGCCGCTCAAGGCGCCCCAGCCAGGCCACGCCCCTCAGGCTGAGAAAGATGTCGCGGCGGTTCCTCAGCCGACGCCGGTCAGCGCCGACCGCCCGGCGGTGGTGCCATTGGCGCTCTCCTCCGCGGTTGACGAAGGCACCGACACACCGGTCTTCATGGCGGCACTGCCGCACTACAACATGTTCGGACAGCCGGCCGAGCCGGACCCCCTCGCCAAACGGATCAAGGCCGTCACCGGCGTCGTGCGGGTGGCGACCGCTGCGGACCTCGACGACAAATTCGCCCAGGCCGGTTTCCGCCTCGACGATATCAAGGGCGGCGCCGACGTGCCCCGCCTGACGCTGGTCAGCCTGCCGCGTGATTTGTCGGGCCTGCGCTCGGTCAAGGCGCGCAAGAGCCTCTTCATCCGCGGCATGCTGCCGCTGGTGCTGCAGGCCAACGAAGCCGTCCGCAAGGACCGCCAACGGCTGCTCAAGCTGATGGCCCGCGGCGCGCCGCTGGGCGCCACCGACCAGAAGTGGGTCGCGGAACTGGCGGAACGCTATGGCGTCGAGAAGCTCGAGGGCAAGGCGCGCCTGAAAGAATTGAAGCGGCGTGTCGATATCGTACCGCCGTCGATGGCGCTGGCCCAGGCGGCCGAGGAATCCGGTTGGGGGACGTCCCGTTTTGCCGTCGAAGCCAACGCGGTATTCGGCCAATGGACCTACAAGAAGGGCCAGGGCATCGTTCCCGCCAAGCGCGACGAAGGCAAGCGCCACGAGGTCAAGGCCTTTGACGGCCTGCGCCATTCCATCGCCGCCTACATCGGCAACCTCAACACCCATTGGGCCTATGTCGATTTCCGCATCGCCCGCGAACAAGCCCGCCGCCACGGCGGCCGCCTGACGGGAAGCGCGCTGCTGCCGACCTTGAAGCGCTATTCGCAACGCGGCGAGGCCTATATCAAGACCATCAGCACCATCATGCGCGTCAACGGCCTCTCGGCCTACGACCGCGCCCGGCTCCAGGAACCGGCGGGCCAAGAGACCTGATCAGACAGCCGCCCCCATTAACGGGCGGCTTTATTTTTTCGGAACGTAGAATTGGCGGCCGAGCCAGCGCCAGCGGCCCTCCTTGGTGCGCATGGTGCAGTTGACGCGCGAGCGTCCAGGCGGGAAGGGTTTCTCGAAACGGACCTCGAAACGGCTCGGCCCCAGGCGTTCGATGCGCACGGGATGCTCGAGGTGCGAGGCGAAGCAATTGAGGCGCCCGATCCCCGGCACGGTCTCCGTCAGGGTAAAGCCGAACGAGGGCGGGTTCTGCCGCAGCGTCATATCGGCCGGGGCGATTTCCGCCACCGCGATGGGCAGCGCGTTGACCGCCAGGCGGAAACGCTCGATGCCGCCGTAGGTCTGATTGAGGGCGAAGCGCGGCAAATAGAAAAAGTCGGGCCCGGCAACCGCGACGCCGGAGTGCTGTCCGAAGGCGGCCTTGAAACCGTTGCCGATCAGGTGGTTCCGAAGCGCCAGATTGGCTTCGCCGTAAGGGTAGGCGAAGATCTGCGGGATGCGGCCGAGGTGGAGTAGATATTGCTGATCGGCCCGCTCGATATCCGCCGCGTTGGCCTCTATTGAGGCCGCCGCCATGTGGGCGTGGGCGGCGCCGTGATGGCCGATTTCGACGCCCGCCTCGTCAAGTTCGCGGATCTGCGCCCAGGTCATGTAGTTGGAACTGCGGCCGACCTGATCGGTTGAGACGAAGACGGTGAAGGGAAATCCCGCCGCCTTCAGGCGCGGCCAGGCTTCGCGATGGACCGAGGCATAGGCGTCATCGATGGTGATGGCGACGCTGCGGTCGGGCAGGGGCTTGCCGTTCATGATCGCGTCGATGACGGTCGAAAGAGCCAGGACCGAGTAGCCGCCGCTCCGCAACTCAGCGATGTGGGCTTCGAACTGGTCCAGCCGGATGTTGGTCGACGGCAGCGCGCTTTCGCCAAACCGGTGGTACATCAGCACCACGGCGTGGGGCGGCTCTGCCCTAGCCGGCAAGGCGCCGGCCAACAGTACCAGCGCCAGGCCGGCCAATAATCCGAAATTTCTGATACGCGCACCCATGGGCGTCACCTTACATCATTCCCGCACCGGATTCTTGGTCGCCGAGAACGGCGTAGCGCCGGGCGTCGAAAAGCTGATAGTGCCACCACTCGTTGCGGTAAAAATCCCAGCCCGCCGCCGTCATGATGCCCAGCAGCAGCAGCCGTCCCCGCTTTGCCTCCGCCGATACCGACCCGTCGCCGTGATGGGACCGTTCACTCAGATCGTCGAAGGCCGTGCCCATGTCGATCGGGCCGCCGTCTTCGGTCAGCAGGGTCAAATCGACCGCGACCCCCCGGCTGTGGGGCGAGCCGCGCCAGGGCGGGGCCAGGAAATCGGGATCGGGCGTGTGGCGCCACAGCGCCCACTGGGCCTCGGCGGGCCGGAAGGCATCGAATATCTTGAGGCGCAAGCCGATATCGGCGGCCAGGGCGGTCGCCCGGGCCAGGGCCGCCGCTGCGTCCTCATGGAGAAAGCAGGCGGCGCGGCGGTAAACGGGCTCGCCGGTGAAATTGTCCGCTGAGGCGTAGGCGATATCGAACTCGACGTCGAACTCGGGTGGCGCTATCTCGACAAGCATGGCAAAAGCTAATCCGGTTCGTGCTACACAAGCAAGGCGGATCGTCAGACACGGGAAGCGACATGCCGGGCGAAACCCCGAGGCCTCAAAACGAGCTGGTCACGCTGGCTTTCGACACGACGCTGGACACCTGTTCGGTGGCCGTCGTCGCCGGCGCGGAGACGCTTGCCCACCGCGCCGATCGCCTGGGCCGGGGGCACGCCGAGGCCCTGCTGCCGATGATCGAAGCCGTGATGACGGAGGCCGGAACCGGTTATGACGGACTGGATCTGGTGGCCGTGACCACGGGTCCGGGCACCTTTACGGGCCAGCGCATCGGCTTGGCCGCCGCCCGCGGCATTGGTCTCGCCCGTGGCCTGCCCGTGCAGGGCGTCTCGACCTTGGAAGTACTGGCCTGGATGGCCGGCAGGAACGGCCTGGAGGCGGCGGATGCCTACGTTTTCGTGGCCATGGATGCCCGCCGCGGCGAGATCTACGGCCAATGCTTCGAGCTGCCTTTGCCGCCGGGCGGGAACCGCTCCGCGCCTGCCTGCCTGCCCGCCGCCGACATTGCCGGGCTGGCGCCGCCCGGCCCCGGCGTCATTGTCGGTTCGGGCGCACCGCTGGTAGCGCCCCTGCTGAAGTCGGCGCAACACCGGTTGCGGACGCCGGACGTGCCGACGGTCGCCGATGCCGTCGCCGTGGCTGAACTGGCCGTCATGCGGGTCATGGCGGGGGGCTTTCCCAAGGAACCGCCGGCGCCGCTTTACCTCAGGGCGCCGGACGCGAAGCTGCCGGGCGGAAAAACGCCGTGATTTCCATCGAGCCGGCCGGATTGCCTCACGCCGAGGTTCTGGCCGCCCTGCATGGCGCGGCTTTCGCCGACGCCGCCAGGGCCTGGACGGCAAACGACTTTGCCGAATTGCTCGCCATGCCGGGCGCGCATGCCTGGATTGCCTCAACGGCAGCCGGCGGGACAGATCCGGTCGGCTTCCTGCTGGCCCGCCTGGCGGGCGGGGAATGCGAGATAATTTCGTTGGGCACCGCGCCGACGCACCGCCGGTCGGGGGTGGCGGGCCAACTGCTTGCCCAGGCTGTCAAGCTGGCGGCGGACGCCGGTGCGCCCTTGTTTCTTGAGGTTGGGGCGGACAACCTCGCGGCACTGGCACTCTACCGCGCCAACCGGTTTGACGAGGTCGGACGCCGGCCCAACTACTACGAACGCGGCGGCGCGCGCGTCGATGCCTTGGTGCTGCGGCGCGAAAGTCGTGCTTAAGGCGCTATTTCTTGCGCAATTTAAGCAAATGAAC
>CAYOAD010000107.1:0-13897 GCA_964401845.1 uncultured Rhodospirillaceae bacterium
CGTCCAGATACAGATAAGGATGATCTCCTTCGATCCGCCGATGCCGCCAGGTATCCGGTCATACCGACGCCTCACCGTTCGAAACCAAGGATGGCTACTCGATCTGGGAGCTTTCTTCGGATCGGGCCAATGCCAGCCGCCGCGTGCTGCAGGACGCCGGCATACCCCCGGAACGGATCGCCCGTGTGGTGGGACGGGCCGATCAGGATCCGCTGACGCCGGAAGATCCGTTTCTCTCCGAAAACAGGCGGATATCCATCATCTTGCTGAGGCAAGCACCGGTGCTGCCGCCGTCCATGCAAAAAGAAGAGTAGCGCCAAAGCAAGAGCCGGCGACAGAATCGCCGGCTCCCGCTTTACCCCTAGTTTTCTTAAGCTGCCTTGATATTGCTAAGGAAGCTTTCAACCTCGGTTTTCAACGACTTGAACCGCCCCGCAAGTTCGCGGGAGGTGTTAAGCACGCTACCCGAGGCATCACCGGTCTGTTCCGATCCGGCCTTCACCGTGACGATGCTTTCCGAGACGTTCTGCGTACCGGTGGCGGCCTCCTGGACGTTGCGGCTGATCTCTCCGGTTGCGGCACCCTGTTCCTCGACCGCCGAGGCAATCGTCGTGGCGATCTCGTTCATTTCCGAAATCGTCGTGCTGATCCCCTCGATGGCGCTGACCGCATCCTGGGTGGTGGACTGGATTGAACCGATCTGGTTGCTGATGTCCTCGGTCGCTTGGGCCGTCTGTGCGGCCAGGTTCTTAACCTCTGAGGCAACGACGGCAAAGCCTTTACCAGCTTCGCCGGCGCGGGCGGCCTCGATGGTCGCATTTAGAGCCAGCAAGTTGGTTTGATTGGCAATGTCGTTGATCAGGTCGACCACCTCGCCGATCCGCTGGGCGCCTTCGGCCAGATCGCGGATGGTTTGATTGGTCCCGTCCGCGGCCTTCACGGCCTGGCCTGAAATTTCAGCCGAATGCGTAACCTGGCGGCTAATTTCACCGATCGAGGACGACAGTTCCTCGGCCGCACTAGCCACGGTTTGCACGCTGGCGGTAGCCTGTTCTGCCGCCGTCGCGACGGAAACGCTCTCGCCTAAGGTTTGTTTGGCGATTTCCGACATGGATTGCGCCGAGGTTTCCATCTCCGAGGATTGCGAGGCAACGACACCTAGGATTTCCTCGACGGTGTTGCCGAAACCCGAAGTCAGCTCGTCGATATGGTTTTGACGCGCTTCGCGGGTCTGATTTTCCTCGATCTCCCGTTGCCGCTCGGCCTCTACCTGACGTTCGCGCTCAGCACGGGTTTTCTCCTGCTCCGCCGTCATACGTTCGGCTTCAGGGGCCGTTTCCTTGAAGACCTGAACCGAGCGGGCCATATCGCCGACTTCATCCTTGGCTTCGAGGCCGGGGATCTCAACCGCATTGTCCCCGTCGCTCAATTTCGCCATGACGGCGCGGAGACCGGTTACCGGCCGGCGTATGCTGGTTGAAATCAGCAGGGCGGCCGCGGTGACGAAGACTACGATGACGGCACCGATCAGAGCCATGGTCCAACGGACGGTACCGCTGACGTTTTCCATACGGGCCTCTGCCTTGGCCAAACCGCTTTCGGCCGTTTCGAACAAGCTGACGAGTTGCGGTTCGAGTTCTGAATAAATACTGCTGAGCTTTTTCGCCGAATCGGCAACATCCTTCCGGCCCGCGACGAATTTCTTGAAAGACGAGACATAGCTGTCGATTTTTCCGGCGATCTGCGTTTTTGCTTCGTCTCCGGCGTTGCTCTTATCAAGAATGGCCAGGAATTCCGCGCGGCGTTTGTCGATCCTTCCGACATACTTGTCGTTGCCGCGCAGCATGAAATCCTTTTCATGCCGCCTCATCATCAGCATTTTAACGACGAGTTGGTCGTTGCTCAGCCATTGAAGTTGTTTTTCAGCGGATTTGACGGCGCCACGCAACACGCCTCTGAGACCCGACTTTTCATCCAGGCCCAGTTCCTTGTTCTTGTTGAAGACGGCATGAAGTTGGGCGACATGGGCCGGTAGTTTCTGTTGGGCCGAAGCGACCGCCTCCGAAACTTCGTCGATGTCGAGCGCCGCGATCTGTTCCAGCGAAGCCTTTGCCTTTCCGGCGGCGGCATCGTAGCGGCCGATATACTTCTCCTTCAAACGCAGGAAGAAGTCCTTTTCAGCGCGGCGCATCTGAAGCGCATTGATGTTGGCGTCACGGGCATAAAGCGCCAGTTTTTCGTAAGTCGCCCTCTCGGACAGCGCGTGTTCGATCTCTCGCTCGCCTAACGTAAATACAACGCCGAGACCGATAAAACCGACCAGCGTCATCGCCAGAAGGATATTGAAGCGTGTGGAGATCTTAAGCGATCTCAAGGCATTGAATTGCGGAAAACGGAACATTTTCCGTGTGGATTTGCCCGCCGACATCATCTTTTCCTCTTCTTACATGGGTCATTTGGTGGCGGGAAATTCACATGCCGAAGTAACCGGACTATTTCATCAAAACCAAAATCGTTTCTTGCCGGTAATATTTGTATCTGGCTTGTTTCAGCCGTTTCTACCGATAGGTCGGGGTAATTGGATTGTTGCGAAACAGCCGGTTGATGCCCATCTAGGAGGGATACCGTATTAGCGTGCTTATGATCGGATCTTGAAACCTGCGATGGGAGGAAGCGCTGAGCGACCGCAATATACCGACGCCTTTGGACGTGCCCCTGGCGTTCGACGACCCCACCAGCCCGAATTTTGACCGTACCCTGCTCGACGGCATCGTTCGAAAGCGGGTCGTCGCCTACATTGTCGACCTTATCGCCATCGGTATCCTCTTATTCGGTCTGACGATCGTGGCGTCCATCGTCGGCGTTCTGAGCTTCGGCTTGCTGGCGCCACCGTTGTTCGCCGCTTTGGCACTGGTGCCTTTGGCCTATCACACGCTGCTGCTGGGCAGCCCAGCGTCTGCGACCTTCGGCATGCGGATGATGGACATCGAACTCAGGACCTGGGATGGTCAGCGCCCCGGCTACATTCAAGCCGCCGCGCAGACCGCGGTATTTTACGTGAGTATAAGCCTCCTCTGGCTGATCCCGCTGCTGGTCGTATTTTTCAACGACAAACGGCGCACCGTGCACGACATGCTGTGCGGCACCATCATGATCAACTCACCCCCGCGCGTCGATCACGTTCCCTAGAGCACACCCGGTCGACGAACGGTTCCCCTTGGCTTTGCGGTTGCGAGAAGCCAAGATGGAGGCATGAACAGTAGCGTAAATACAGAGGCGGACACCGACCTCACCAATCCCGGCGTCTATGGTCATTGGACCCGGGACATTATCCGATTTGCCGACCTCGACCCCCTGAACCACGTCAACAACGTCGCTTTTTCTACGTTTTTCGAGTCCGGCCGCGTGAAGTATCTGGCGGACCACGGTCCTTCGGTGGACGATCCAAAATTTGGCTGGATGGCCGTGCGCTTGTGTGTCGATTTCCTCGATCAACTCAATTATCCCGGTTCAGTCGATATCGGCTCCCGCACAATGCGCCTGGGGCGGAGTTCCATGGTCGTCGGTTCGGGCTTGTTCGAGGAGGGACGTTGCGCGGCAACGGCGGAATGCGTGATGGTCCTGGTTGACCGGTCGACAAACTCGTCAACCGAAATTCCGGGCGACCTTCGCCGGACCCTGTTGGACTCCAATCCGGGATAGTCATAGATGGATACCGAAAAGCACGGTTTGGACGATGCGATGCGCGCCATCGCCGAAGCCGCGCCTCGGCGATTTTATGCCACCCGGCCTTCCCCCTGCCCCTACCTGCCGGGAAGGCTGGAGCGCAAAGTGTTTACCGAACTGACGGGCCCGGAAGCCGACGGTTTGCACGATCTGCTGGCGGTGAACGGATTTCGCCGCAACCAGGGCATCGCCTACCGGCCGTTTTGCGAAAGCTGTACCGCCTGCGTGGCGGTCCGTGTCCGCGTGGCGGAATTCCGATCCAAGAAATGGATGCGCCGGGTTAACTCGAGAAACGCCGACCTCGAGATGATCACGCGGCCGCCGAAGGCAACTGTTGAACAATACCAGTTATTTGCCCGCTACCTTGAAGCCCGGCATTTCGATGGCGGCATGGCGGATATGTCCTTCGAGGAATACCGAACGATGATTGAGGAGACCTCGGTGTCCACCGAGGTGATCGAGTTTCGCGACCAATCGGGCGAGCTCGTTGCGGCCTGCCTGGTCGACACACTGGGCGACGGATTATCGTTGATCTACAGCTTCTTCACGCCCTCCCAACCAAAAGCGAGCTATGGATCGGCGGTGATTCTCAAGCTGATCGAGCGGGCCAAAGCCGAACAGCGCGAGCACGTGTACCTCGGTTACTGGATCGCTGAAAGCCAAACGATGGCTTACAAAGCCCGGTTCGAGCCCATCGAGGCGCTCGGTCCAAACGGTTGGCAGGTGCTCTCGCGGGGCTAACCCGATTTTCGTGAGCGCTTTTTAAGGGCCTTCATGTCAAATACGCCCGGCTCGTCGCACGGGTTGGTATCCGCCGCAAATATCTGCGCTTTTTGAACTTTTTGAGTGCCAGTGGTCGGCAGATCGGCCATGAACAGGATGTAACCAGGGGCCTTGAAGTAGGCCAGGCGATCCAGCGCCCATACCATGAGCTTGTCGGCCTGTATACGGTCCTGCGGCGTCCCCGGCATGGCGACGATGCAGGCGAAGACCTCCTCTTCGCGCAAATCGTCCGGCACTGCAATAACCGCCGCTTGAGCAACCTCCTCGTGAGCCTGAAGGACGCCTTCAACTTCAGCCGCCGCGATGTTTTCGCCGGCCCGGCGAATGATGTTCTTCTTGCGGTCGACGAAATAGAGCATGCCGTCCTCAGCCTGGCGCACGGTGTCACCGGTGTGGAACCAGCCGTCCTTCCAGGCCTCGGCCGTCGCCGCCTCGTCCTTGAGGTATTCGGAAAACAGGCCGCGCCGAGGATCATCCGCCGAATTGCGCACCAGCAGTTCGCCCTCCTCTCCGCGCGGCACCTCGTGACCCGCTTCGTCGACGACCAGCGCCTCCAGACCCGGGTAGGGCCGGCCGAAGGCGCGCGTGCCGACCTGGCGTGGCTCTTCCACATCGCCGTAGATCTTGCCGGTTTCCGTCATGCCCCACAGTTCGATTAGCGGTACGCCGAAGCGCTTCTCGAAATTTTCATGGTGTTTTGGATCGACGCCCGCCCCCAATCCGATGCGGGCCGGATGATCCTTATCATCGGCTTGCTCCGGTTGGTTCAGCAGCATGGGCGGCACCACGCCGAGGTAATGAAAGGCGGTGGCCCCGGTCTCGCGAATATCCTTCCACCAGGCGGTGGGGTGAAAGCGATCCGGCGAAATCAGACAGTTGCCGGACAGCATCGCGCCCGTGGCGGTTACCGCCAAGGCGTTCATGTGGAAGAGCGGCAGCGGGTTGAGGATGCGCTCCTTGCCGGGTTGCAGGGCCGCCGTGCCGCCCATCGATAGATACCCGTCGCCGGAGCAGAGGAAGTAGAGGTTAGTCAGTACGCATCCCTTGGGCCGGCCGGTGGTCCCCGATGTGTATAAAAGCGCGCATTCGGTATCGTGCCCCGGCGCCCCCTGGCGTGGCGCCGGCCCGGATCCGGGCAGTTCCGCCGGCAGGGCGAAGGCGTCCAATACCGGCGGCCGCGTTTCAGTATCGGCGGCGGCGGCCTCGCAATCGGACACGCGGTTGGACAAGGCGATAACGAGTGCGGCGTCGGAATGGCCCAGCTGGTAGGTCATCTCATCCTGACGATAATCGGGGTTGACCGGAACGATCGATACCCCCAGCGCATTGAGCGCCAGGTAGTGATGGAAAAATTCCGGCCGGTTCTCGAGCAGCAGGGCGACACGGTGACCGTGTCCGTAGCCCGCCGCTTCGTAGCGGGCCTTCATGGCCAAGACTGCTGTCAGAACCTCGTCGTAGGTGAACTCAGCACCGTCAGGATGGTAGTCACGGCCGTCATCGGCCGGCACACAGAAGAAGGCGGCGTCGGGCGAACGGTGCGCCGTCGCCGTGAAGGCCTGGAAGACAGTCGCAAAATCATCGTCGGCCGCCACGTGAACCTCCCTACCCACCTGTCAGGTGTGACAGTCTACGGAAGGATTGGCCTCACGAAAACCGGTTCGTTTTGGCGAAACCCTTGGGCGCCAGCCGGCCGGCCTGGGCGCGCTTGCCTTCCCAAGTCAGCAGATCGGTTTCGGTGCGGGTGCGGGAAACGCCGGCGGCCCAGGTCAGGCCCTCCTTGCGGTTGAATGCCCGCACATCGGACAGTCCGCCGTCCTTGTAGCGCTGCAACACGACGCCCCGGCCCCGGCCCATCTCCGGTAGTTCCCCAAGGTCGAAGATCAGCATCTTGCGATTGTCGCCGACGCAGGCAAGGGCATCTGCGCCGGCCGCCACCACCGACAGCGCGCGCGCCTCGTTGCCGCCTGAAACGTTTAACACCTGTTTGCCCGATCGGGTTTGCGCGATCACCTGGCTTTCTTGGACGACGAAGCCGCGGCCGTCGGACGAGGCTACCACCAGCTTGCGTTCCGGCTGGTGCACCAACAGTTCGACGATGTCCTCGTCGTTGCCCATGCCGGTCATCAACCGGATCGGCTCGCCGTGCCCCCGGCCCTTGGGCAGCTTGTCGCAACCCACCGTGTAGAAGCGGCCGTTGGTGGCGAAGATGACGATCTTGTCGGTCGTTTCGGCGTGCAGCCAATAACGGCCACGGTCGCCTTCCTTGAATTTTGCCTCGCCGTTGGCATCGACATGGCCCTTCATCGCGCGGATCCAGCCCTTCTCCGAACAGATGATGGTGATGGGCTCGCGCTCGACCATGGCCTCCAGCGGCACCTCCACGACCTCGGGCGCATCGGCGATCTCCGTGCGGCGCTTGCCGAGATCGGTCTTGGCGCCGAATTTTGCACGGGTCTCCTTAAGCTCGTCCCCAATCCGCTTCCAGCGCTTCTTTTCATCCTTTAGGAGGCTTTTGAGTTCCTTTTGTTCGGATTTCAATTCGGCATGTTCGGTCCGGATGCCTTCCTCCTCAAGGCGGCGCAAGCTGCGCAGGCGCATGTTGAGGATGGCCTCGGCCTGCACCTCGCTGAGCTTGAACGCTTTCATCAAGGCCGGTTTGGCCTCATCTTCCTCGCGTATGATGCGGATCACCTCATCGAGGTTGAGGTAGGCGATGAGATAGCCATCAAGAACCTCCAGACGGTGGGCGATCTTGTCCAGCCGGTGCTGGGCCCGGCGCACCAGGACGTCGTGGCGGTGATCGAGGAAGGCGCGCAGCGCATCACGCAGGTTCATCACGCCCGGCGTGCCGTCGGCCGCCAGAACGTTGAGGTTGAGCGAAATGCGCACCTCCAGGTCAGTTAGCCGGAACAGGGTCTCCATCAGCGGTTCGGCTTCGACCGTGCGGCTTTTGGGTTCCAGCACCAGGCGCACGTCATCGGCGCTCTCGTCCCGCACGTCGGACAGCATCGGCAGTTTCTTGTTGAGGATCAGTTCGGCGATCTTCTCGACCAGCTTGGCCTTTTGCACCTGGTAGGGGATTTCGCTGACGACGATCTGGTACTGGCCGCGGCCCGTCTTTTCCTTCTCCCACTTGGCCCTGAGGCGGAAGCCGCCCCGACCGGTCTTGTAGGCGTCGACCACGTTGTCGCGGGGCTCGACCATGACGCCGCCGGTGGGGAAATCGGGGCCCGGCACGATGTCGGCCAGTTTGGCCGCCGTGGCATTTGGGAACTTGATGAGATGCAGCGCCGCTTCGCACAATTCGCCAGCATTGTGCGGCGGAATGGAGGTCGCCATGCCGACCGCGATGCCGGTGGCGCCATTGGCCAGCAGATTGGGGAAGGCCGCCGGCAAAACCAGCGGTTCGCTTTCCTCGCCGTCGTAGGTCTCCCGGAAGTCGACGGCATCCTCGTCTAGCCCGCCCAGCAGGGCCTCCGCCACTTCCGTCAGCCGCGCTTCCGTGTAGCGCATGGCCGCCGCGTTATCTCCGTCGATGTTGCCGAAATTCCCTTGCCCGTCCACCAGGGGGTAACGTGAGGCGAAATCCTGGGCCAGCCGCACCAGGGCGTCGTAGATCGACTGGTCGCCGTGCGGATGGTATTTGCCCATCACGTCGCCGACGACGTGGGCGCATTTTTTGAAGCCCTGATCGGGATCGAGTTTCAGGATGCGCATGGCGTGCAGGATGCGGCGGTGAACCGGTTTCAGGCCGTCGCGCACGTCGGGCAGGGAGCGCGACGTGATGGTCGACAGTGCGTAGGCCAGATAACGTTCGGAGAGGGCCTCTGACAGCGGCGTATCAAGCACGCCGTCGGATGGCGGGTCAAGGGTATCGGTAGTATTCATACCCCCTGTATAGCACTACATGTTGGGGGTATGTAGGGAAATAATCTTGCGCGGGACGGTGACTCCGGCGTCACTCGGCGGACTTGCCCAAAGCCTCGTCAAATCGCCCGATCAGCTCTTTGGAAACGGCTTTGCTGCACATGAGATAGCGACGGTTTCCCGGCGGAATGTCCTTCATCCGGATACTCATGATGTCCTCGCCGGCGATGCCCAAACGCACCGCCAGGGAGGCGAACTCTTCGGGTGCTGCAACGAAATAATCGAACCTGCGGCCCAGCAGCATGCGCACCATGCCGCCGCTGTCCTGGGTGTTGCGCATGACCTTGGGGTTGAGTTCGGCAATCAAACCGTCGATGAAGCCGCCGTAGGAATACCCAAGCTTGGCGCCGAATTTGAGGCCCGGGTCGGCAAACATCTCGCGTAAAGTGGAATGTTGCATCACTTTTTCATTGTCCGTCCGCGTGACGATAATCTGGGGTTTGTCGCGGTAGACCGGATTGCTGTAGTTGGCGAATTCTTCCCGCTCCGGATTTTTGAACCAACCCGCGGCACAAGCGAATTCCTTGCCGCGTTTGATGATTTTGATTTGCGCATTACCCGAACGGCTCACCCATTTGAATGGAATGGCGGCCGCCCGAAGTCCATCGTTAATGGGCGTCGCCACGATGCCTGCGACCTGACCGCCGTCCTCCAGGACATTATACGGCGGTCGATCGTGATAGAGAATCTTTAGATCCTTGGCGACCACGGCAGTGGCCCAAAGGATGCCCGCCAAGCAAGCGGCGGCAAATCCGAAACATCTCATGACCGGAAAACCCCTTTTTCCAGTTCTCGATCAATAAGCGCCGAATTTTGCCTCAATTTCCCAATTGCGGTCACAGAAAATTATACTCGGCGAGGCGTGTACGTGCCGGCGGCATTTTTACGTGGTGCGGCGCGAGTACGTGGCGTTCGAGGAAAAAACCGGTCAGGTTGAGCCCATCGGCCACGTCATCGGCGCTCTCCCCGCCGTTCCCCCCACCCGTCAGGAAGGCAGGCAGTTTGAGCAGGCGCTGCTTGTATTGTCCCGCCGCCGCCTCGGTGACCGCCCGGCCCGTGCGCGGGCTGACGTAAGCCAGGCCTTCGGTTTCGCCGGTCTGGGCGCAGGCCGAAAGATCCAACCCGAAACCCAATTCGCCCAGCAGTCCCAATTCCCAGCGTACATAGACGTGGGCCCAGTGGTCGGACTGTTCCAGCGCATCGAGCAAGGCCCGGAAGCCGTCGAACGCGGCGGGATGGGCTTCGCGTTCCGGCAGGGCGGCCTCGGCCACCGCGCAGGCCGACGACAGCGCCGCCAGCCTGCCGGGCTCCGTCAGAACCTGCGCCGCCCGCGCCCGCACCAGCTCAACGGAATAGGTGCCGAGATGTTCGGCCAGCCTGGCCCGCCACACCGCCTGAATTTCGTTGCCCGGCTGCAATGTCCCCCGCGCCCCGCGCCCGGCGCCGCCGCGTACCAAGCCGGCATGCCGACCGTGATCGCGCGTCAGCACCTGCACGATGGCCGACGTTTCGCCATGCTTGCGCGCACTCAGGACAATGCCGTCGTCGGTCCAGTTCATGAAGGGAGGTTAGCAGAGCCGGATGACCGGAAATACTACTTCGGGAAATCCAGGCCCATTTCCTTGTATCGTTCCGGATCGTCGAGCCAGTTTTCGCGGACCTTGACAAAAATAAAGAGATGCACGCGCCGCTCCATCTGCGCCTCAAGGTCCTTGCGGGCGGCCTCGCCGACCTTCTTGACCAAAGCGCCCTTCTTACCCAGCACGATGCCTTTGTGGTTGGCGCGGGTGACGTAGACGACCTGGGAGATCTTGACGGAGCCGTCCTTGCGCTCCTCCCAATCCTCGGTCTCGACGGTAAGCTGGTAGGGCAGTTCCTGGTGCAGGTTGATGAAGAGCTTCTCCCGCGTCACTTCCGCCGCAAGGTAGCGCCAGGGCGCGGTGGCGATCTGATCTTCGGGGTAGAGCCAGGGGCCGGGCGGCAGGGTTTCGGCGAGATGGCCGCCGAGATCGGCGACGCCGTCACCGGTGAGCGCCGAAATCATGAAAACGTCGGAGAACAGCGGCGTGCCGTCCTCGAGCTGTTCTGCGTTCATGCGGTCGGCCAGGGCCAGCAGGTCGGGGCGTTTGACGGCGTCGACCTTGTTGATCGCCAGGATGGCGCGGCGGCGGTTGGCCTTGAGGCCGTCGACAATCCGTTGGGTGTCGTCGTCGGCCGCCTTTATGGGGCGGCGCGCATCGACCAGCAGCACCACGAGATCGGCGTCCGAGGCGCCGGTCCAGGCATCCTCCACCATGGCCTTTTCCAGACGCCGCTTGGGCGTGAAAATACCGGGCGTGTCGACGAAGATAAGTTGCGAAGATCCCTCGACGGCGATGCCGGTCAGCCGCGCCCGCGTGGTCTGGACCTTGGGGCTGACGATCGCCACTTTGGCGCCGACCAGTGCGTTGAGCAGCGTCGACTTGCCGGCGTTGGGCGCGCCGATCAGGGCGATGAAGCCGCACTTGGTGGCGTCCGCGTTCATTTCGCCTCACCATCCTCGATTTGGGCAAACAGCGCCGCCGCCGCTTCCTGTTCGGCCACGCGTTTGGCGCTGCCTTTTCCTTCCGCCGACCCGATCCCGTCAACCGATACCTCAATGGTGAAAACCGGCTCGTGCGGTGGTCCCTCGCGGGAGACTTCGCGATACGCGGGCGGTTGCAGGGCGCGGGCGTGGGCCAGCTCCTGAAGACGTGTCTTGGCATCCTTGGGCGCAGTCGTTAGTTCCTCGGCCAGCGCGTCCCAATAGCGGTGAACGAAGGACGCCGCAGCCTCGACGCCGCCATCCAAGAACAAGGCGCCGATTACGGCCTCGCAGGCGTTGGCCAGCAACGCCGGTTTGGCCCCGCCGCCGGCCTCGCGCTCGGCCTTGGCAAACCGCATGTGGTCGCCGAGACCGATGCGGTTGGCAACGTCGGCCAACGTTTCCTGGCGCACCAGTTCGTTGAAACGCCGTGCCAGACGGCCGGCGTCGGCCTGTGGAAATGTTTTCAGAAGATGATCGGCGATCACCAGTCCCAGCACCCGGTCACCGAGGAACTCCAGGCGTTCGTAGTCCCGCCCTTCGCCGCGCACGGGGCTTTTGCGTGTTGTGGCGCTCGGGTGGGTCAGCGCTTCCTCAAGAAACTCGGGCTGCCCGAATTCATGGCCAAGGGCCTTGAGCAACCGGTTGCGGTCACGCTCCTTGCCAGGCGCCATCACTCGATGCCGGAGAAGAACCGCGAAAAGCGCAGGGTCCACGGCCACTTCCAGATTTCCCACCAGGCGCTTTCGCCATTGGTCGAGAAAAATAGAACGTCGGCCCGTCCCACCAGATTTTGCGCCGGTACCATGCCGACGCCGTCGCGAAAGCGCGAATCGACGGAATTGTCGCGGTTGTCGCCCATGGCAAAGTAATACCCGTCAGGCACCTCAAACACCCGTGTGTTGTCGGCTTCCGTGAAACCGTAATCGAGCGTGCGGTAAGTGACGCCGTTTGGCAGGGTTTCGCGATAAGTCGGGATGGCATGGCGATTGCCGCCCGGTCGCTTGTGGACGAAATCCTTCACGCGCACCCGTTTTACGGGCTGACCATTAAGATAAAGGATGCCCTGGCGCATTTGAATCTTGTCGCCCGGCACGCCGATAATGCGCTTGATGTAGTCGGTCGAATTGTCCTTCGGCAGCTTGAAGACGGCGACGTCCCCGCGCTCAACCGGGCTTTCGAAAATTCGTCCCGAGAACAGCGGCGGGCTGAACGGCAGCGAGTGCTTGGAGTAACCGTAGGCCAGCTTGGAGACAAAAAGGTAGTCCCCGACCAGCAGCGTCGGCAGCATGGATTCGGAGGGGATGTTGAACGGCTCGTACGCCACCGTCCGAACCCCAAGGGCGATAAGCACGGCATAAATGACGGTGCGGAATGTCTCCCCCCAGGTGGAGGGCTGCGCCACTTCGACGTCTTCACCTGCGCCGTCCGACGGGGCGTCCGCCGTGGCTTCGCTGCCCCCGGGAAGGCGAGAGACGATAGCCTCCCAAATATTCTTCAATTTTTCCATTAACTAATTATCGCAATATGTTGTTACTAAGCAATTAATTATCATTTGATGGCATTGCAGTGATGATTACGATGGCCTGCGCCAGAGGGGGCTCATCCGTGATCGTGAGTTCGATGACGGGGGTCATTCCCGCCGGCGTGATCTCCTCCAACCGGACGGCTGCGCCGCCAGTCAGCGCCATCGTCGGCTTACCGCTCGGCAGGTTGACGACGCCCATGTCGCGCCAGAAAACGCCGCGCCGGAAACCGGTGCCCAGCGCCTTGGAGCAGGCCTCCTTGGCGGCGTAGCGCTTGGCGTACGAGGCTGCGCGGTTGAGACGCCTGTCCGACTTCGTGCGCTCCAGTTCGGTGAAACAGCGGTCGGTAAAACGTTGGCCGAAGCGGTCCAGGGTCTTTTCGATACGCCGGATATCGATCAGGTCGCTGCCCATGCCGATCATCATCATGACGGGCGCCTCAAGCTCAGGCCCGCGCCTCGTCCATCAGCAGACGCATCTGTTTGATGGCGGCTCCGAGACCGACGAAGATGGCCTCGCCGATCAGGAAATGACCGATGTTGAGTTCGACGACGTTGGGAATCTTGGCCACCGGGCCGACCGTGTCGTAGGTCAGGCCATGACCGGCGTGGCATTCCAGACCTATGGTCTCGGCATGCGCAGCGGCGCTTACGACGCGCTCCAGCTCCCTCGCCTGCTCATCGCCCGCGGCTTCGCAATAACTGCCGGTGTGCAGTTCCACGACCGGCGCGCCCAGACTGCGGGCGGCGTCCAGTTGGGCGGGCTCGGGATCGATGAACATCGAAACGCGGCTGCCGTTTTCCCGCAACGCCGCGACATAGGGTGCCAGGTGGTTGTGCCCGCCCGCCACGTCGAGGCCGCCTTCCGTCGTCAATTCCTCGCGTTTTTCCGGCACAAGGCAGACGGCATGGGGTTTATGGCGCAATGCGATCTGCAGCATTTCCTCCGTCGCCGCCATTTCGAGGTTGAGCGGCAACCCCAGTTCTTCGCTGAGGCGGTGAATATCGTCGTCGGAGATATGGCGGCGGTCCTCGCGCAGGTGCGCCGTGATGCCGTCGGCGCCGGCGTCCGCCGCGGCCACGGCCGCGCGCACGGGATCGGGATAGGCCACGCCGCGGGCATTGCGAATTGTCGCCACGTGATCGATGTTCACGCCGAGGCGCAAATGGGATGGTTCACTCACAACGCTCATCACTCTTCTTCCTTCGCCGCTAGTTTGCGCTTTTTCGTCAAACGCTCGCGCCGCGACTTTTGGTAGCCGGAGACCAGGGACCGCAGCGGAAAATAAAATAGGCACCAAACAACGGCGCCAATGGGAATACTGGCCAACAACATGGGCAGGAATATGTCCATGAAGTTGTCGAAAATGTAC
>CAYOAD010000108.1:0-13823 GCA_964401845.1 uncultured Rhodospirillaceae bacterium
CCTCCCTCCCCTCCTCTGCGGGCCGAATGTGGATGCCGGCGCCCCAATCGTCGTGCTCCCGGCCTTGACGGCTGAGCAGGTGCAGTCGATCCAGGCAGGAGATCAAAAGCCCGCTGGTCTTGGTAATAACGATGCCTGAAGGTATGAACACCGTGTTGTCGGACCCCAGTAGATCCCGGGACAAAACGGCGTTGGCCGGAAGGTCGGCCACGGCACAAAATATCTCACCTTTCCGGGGTTCCGGTGAAGATGGCGCTGAACTTGAACCGGTCGTTTCATCGGGGAGCATCTCCGGGCTGGCCACGGGAGATTTGGCAAGCATCCCCGCAATGTCATCGAGACTCAACAAGCCGGCCTGCTCCAGTTCGTTCAAGCCATCGACGATCTCGCGGGTTTCGTCTTCTTCCAGCGTATCGATCAGGTTGTCGATGGCCGTCACAATCCTGCCCAGGAGATCCGAACCCATCAACTCGTCGCCGATGGCTGTTAATCGCCGCGCAATCCGGAAGCTTTCTTCATGAAATCCGCTGAACTCTTCCGCATTGAGTTCCATCATCTCCGCTTCGGGCATCCGCGGAGAGGTCCGAGACGCGGAACTACCAGCGGCCGACGATGCTGATTGAGCGGCCCCGCGGTGCTGCACCTTTGAGTGCTTGGCGAGTGGCTTTGCCGGAATTTCGTCCCCGCCGGCATCTTCCCCCTCCTTAACTCTGGGCCGGGCGACATGGACGCTGCGGTAGTGTTCGACGGAAGATAGCCAGGAGGTATCGGCCATGGCATCCATCACCCATTGCAGTCGGTTGACCAATCCTCGTTTCGAAAGCGGCTTAATCAGAAATGCATTGACGTCGAGCGCCAATGCTTCATCAACGATATGCTTGTCGGAATATCCCGTGACCAGGGCAAACGGGGTCGAGCGCTTCGCCGCCGTGTCTCCCGTACGCACGCAGCGCAACAACTGCAATCCGTCCAACAACGGCATTTTGAAATCGGAGATCACGATGGTCGCATCGTTTTACCGATCCTGCAGATAACTCAGCGCCTGCTCGCCGTTCTCCATTTGCTGAATTCTGGGATCGCCCAAACGTGTCAGCATACTTGCGATGGTTTGCCGGGAAAAATGTTCGTCATCGACCAGGAGGATAGTGCTGAAGGAGAGATCGATATCCATTTACGGCTCCCCTCCCTTGCCGCCGGTGCGGCTGAACGCGGAAACACGTTCCCGCTCCCGGATCGACGCCGGCACTTGCTCCTCGATACGGGCCCAGTCGCCGTCGATGGCGCTGCTTTCCAAACCGTCCAGCAGATGCCACAGGATCGTGGCGCCGGTGGCGCCCGCGGCGCTCTTGGCGGCATGGGCTGCATCCTCCACTTTCCGGGCGTCCCGCGCCTCCACACCGGCGTCGATTTCGTCGAAATACGGCGTGACGAATTCGAGGAAGGTGCGGATGTGGGCGTACAGACCGTCCTCGTCTTCCTCGATCAACTCGTAGAGTTTAGCGAGGTCGATAGGCGGCTTCACGTCCTCATGGTCGGTGGACGACAGCGGCGCAACAGTGTCGGATGCCTCTTCCGGCGTCCTCGGGAACCAGTGGCCCAGGCAAGTCATCAGACTTTCGGTGGTTAAAGGCTTGGCCAGAAACTCATCCATGCCCGCCTCGAAACATTCTTCCTTCTGCTCGGCCGAGGTTCGACCTGAGACGCCGATTATCAGAACCCTCTCCGACGAACCTTCCTCGAGCCTGCGTATTCGACGGGAAAGATCGAGACCATTCATATCCGGCATGACGACATCGACGAGCAGGGCGGCATAACTTCCTGCCCTGAACAGTTCCAGCGCCTTTTCCCCACTGTCGGCAAGATCACAACTTATTCCGGCTTTCTTCAATTGCTTGCTTATGACCATCAGGTTTATTTGCGCGTCGTCGACCACGAGTACGGATCCATCGAGGGCGATTTGGTCAGGTTGCGGGCCGGGCGTCGTCAGTTTCTCCAACAGGGCGAGGAGATCGTTTTCCTCGAACGGCTTGATCACCACGCGGTCCATTCCGGCGTCAAGACAGGAGTCGATCTCGCGCTTGGTGGCGCCGGCGGTTAGGCCGACGATGGGGATTTGGTCCAGCGGCGCCTCAAGGGAGCGAATTCGCCGCGTCGCCTCGAGACCGTCCATGCCCGGCATATGGCGGTCCATGATGACGGCATCGAATTCGTCATCCTGCAACGCCTGAAGCGCATCAATGCCGTTGACTGCATTGGTCACTTTATGGCCCGCACGGGAAAGCGTTTTGTCGACGACATCGCGATTGGTGGCATTGTCCTCGACCTGAAGAATTCGCAACATCCTTTTGGGTACCAGCCTTGGACCCGTAGCGCGGCTTTTCCGTCTAACTTTGCGGACGGAATCCAAATCGGTTTCCGCGTCGATGCCGATTTTCGCAAGAAAAGTGAAGGTGCTCCCCTTCCCCACTTCACTTTCCAAGACGATCGTTCCTCCCATTAATTGCACAAGGTGGCGGCAAATCGAGAGCCCCAACCCCGTACCGCCCTGGCGGCGAGAGATTTCGATCGATGCCTGAACGTAGGCGTCGAAAAGCGATTCCCGGAGGTTGTCGGGGATACCATGGCCGGTGTCGATGACGTCGAAGCTTATTTCCACCTGGTCGCTGGTCGTCTTTCTGCAGGCGACCTCGACGCTGATGGACCCATGATCAGTAAATTTGATGGCGTTGCTGAGCAGGTTCAGGATGATTTGCCGCAGCCGATGGGGGTCACCCGTCAGAACGGGCGGCACTCGGGGATCGACATTGAAATCGATCTTGAGGTCCTTGGCCTCGGCCCGGGGCCGCATAATCGCAACGGCGTAGGAAACGACATCCTCCAGGTGGAACGGGATGATTTCCAGTTCAAGCCGGCCGGCCTCCAGTTTGGAGATATCCAACAGATCGTCGACAATGGACAGCAATTCCTGGCCGGAATAAACAATGGCATCAACGCACTCGCGAGCCTCTCCGTTCTCGACCATGTCCTGAAGCAGGTGGGCCATGCCCAACACGCCGTTCATGGGCGTGCGAACCTCATGGCTCACGACGGCGACGAAATCGCTTTTCGATCGCGACAGCGCCTCGGCTTCTTCCTTGGCCGTCCTCAATTCGTCTTCGGCACGGTTCCTCTCCGTGACATCGGTCAGCGTCGTCACCGACCCGCCTCCTTCCAGCGGGGATTTTCGGACATGCAGGGTGCGGCCGTTGGGCGGCTTGGTTTCACGCTCGACGTAAGCGTCGGACATCATTTCAGCGTAGCGTTGCTGAGCCGCTTCCTCGGCGTCGCCCGAACCGTAAAAGCCTTTCCGGGCGGAGTGACGAATGACCTCCATGATGGGCGTACCGATTTTTGCGACTTCGGGATCAAGGCCGGAAAGATCGAAATAACGCTGGTTGAACATGGCATAGCGGCCCTCGTCATCCAGCACGAAAATGCCGTCCGACATGTTCGTCAACGCCACGCTTAATTGCGCTTCCTTCTCGGCTAGATTTCGTTCGGTCGTCACGCGGCCGGTGATGTCCGTGCTGGTCACGACAAAGCCGCCGGCCGGGATGGGAATGCTGACGACATCAAGATGTCGCCCGCTCGGGCGGGCGAATTCGCGCCGCCAGACGTTGACCATCCGCCCCGGATCCTTCACGACTTTCAGGCGCTCCGGCGCCTCATCGCCATAGTCAAGCCTCATCGTCGTGCCGACGACGTCATCGAACGTCGCGTCGTCGGTAAAGACTTCCGGCGGCAGGTCGAAATGCTTCATGTAGTTGGCATTGTAGGTCACCAGATTCCACTCGCCGTCGTACATGGTCAGTCCCTGTGCCATGTTCTCGAGGATGAGTTCAAGGATCCGCTTTTTTTCACGGGCGTCGCGCTCCGCCAAAATCCTTTCCGTAACGTCCAGATTAACGGCGCCGATGGCCCGGACCTCGCCCTTCTCGTCGACGATGGGAAATTTGTTGATCAATGCTTGCCGCACGCTGCCGTCGGCGGTGGGAATTTCGAACTCGCGCATGACCGGTTTCTTCGATTGCACGACCTCTTGGTCGTGCTGCCGGTAGCGCTCCGCCAATTCCTTCGGATAGATGTCAAATTGGGTCTTGCCGACGATCTCGTCGGAGGTCAGGCCCATCACGTCCTCGACGAACTTATTGACCTCGAGATAGCGGCCCTCGGTGTCCTTCAGATAGATGTACGTGGGAGAGTTGTCCATCAGGGAACGCAACCGCGTGTCGCTTTCCCGCAGAGCTTGCTCGGCCTGTTTTCGCTTTGTTATGTCGGTGAAGGAACGGACGAAGCCGCCTCCGGCCACCCGTTTTCCCCGCGCCTCCACAATGGTCCCGTCAGGCATGGTTTGTTCGAAAACCGAATCGGCGTCGCGCCCGGCGATTTGCTCGACCCTTTGCCTGACATGTTCCTCGACATCCCCTTCCGGCTTGGGATAAAGACCCTGCTCCATCAGATAGCGATAGGTGTCATGCATGGTGGGCCGCGTCGCCATCAACTCGTCCGGCAGTTTCCTCAGGTCGACATAGCGCTGGTTCCAGACGAGGGCCCTCATATCCTTGTCATACAGCATGATGCCCTGATCGACGTTTTCCAACGCCACCTCGAGCAACGCCTTCTGCCGCGCCAGTTCAGATTCGATATTCTTCCGCTCCGTGACGTCCATCACGGTTCCGACCATGCGAACGGCCTCTCCCTCGCTGTTACGCTCGACGGCAAATCCTTTGGTTTGCAGCCATACCGTTTCGCCGCTCTTGGTTATGGCGCGATATTCGGCAACATAGTGCTTCAGTTCGCCCGCGCGGTACTTGCGGCCGACATCCAGAACCCAGTCGCGATCCTCGGGATGAAGGGAATCCCGCCATACCTGCTGGTTGTCGTCGATTTCCCCCGGTTCGTAACCCAAAATTTCCGACCAGCGTTCATTGACGGCGCTGTGCTTCGTTTGGAAATTGACGTCCCAATATCCGAGATCACCGCCCTGCAATACCAACTCAAGTCGGTTGGCGACCTGGCCGTCATCCGAATTCAGTTCGAGGGAGACGTCCTCCCTTCCCGTGAGGTCGCTGATGCGTTGCTGGGCTGCCAAAAGCTCGGCGACGAGCTCTTTTTTCGTCCGCCTCATCAAGCGCTGCGCGCTCGGTGCCGACCCGTCCATTTGGATTCCCCCCCAGGAATTCGCACGGCTGCGACACTTAATCCAGCGTCGCCGATATATCGAATGATTTTATCGGCAATACCACCCTGACGCAAAAAAGGGCCCGCCAACCGGCGAGCCCTTTTCTTTGCCGTATGTTCGCGGCGCTTAACGCTTCGAGAACTGGAAGCTGCGGCGGGCCTTGGCGCGACCGTACTTCTTACGCTCGACGACGCGGGCGTCGCGGGTCAGGAAGCCGCCCTTCTTCAGGACCGGACGCAAGGTCGGTTCGAAGTTCACCAGGGCGCGGCTGATGCCGTGGCGCACGGCGCCGGCCTGACCGCTCAGGCCACCGCCCGTTACCGTGCAGACCAGGTCGTACTGGTTGACGCGGTCGACGGCGGCGAAGGGCTGGTTGATCAACATGCGCAGCACGGGGCGGGCGAAGTAGGTCTCCCCCTCCCGGCCGTTGACCGAGATCTTGCCGCTGCCGGGCTTGATCCAGACGCGGGCGACGGCGTTCTTGCGCTTGCCGGTGGCGTAGGCGCGGCCCTGCTCGTCGATCTTGGGTTCGGCGATTTCAACGACTTCGGGCTGTACCGGCGCGGCGTCGGCCGGTGCGTCGGCCGTTGCTTCGGCCGCGGCCTCTTCGGCGGCGGCGGGCGGGTTTTCCGTCAGCTCCTTAAGATCGGCCAGCGTGTGCTCTTCATCGGCCATGCTCAGGCGCTCCTCTTATTCTTGGGGTTCATGGCGGCGACATCCAGCGTTTCGGGCTGTTGGGCCTCGTGGGGATGGTCGGTGCCGGCGTAAACCCGCAGGTTCTTCATCTGTTGGCGTCCCATCGGCGTGCGCGGGAGCATGCGTTGAACGGCCTTGAACACGACCCGGTCGGGGTGGTTGCCGTCGAGCACTTTGTCGGCGGTGCGGCTCTTGATGCCGCCCGGATAACCGGTGTGCCAGTGGTAGGTCTTGTCCGTCCGCTTGCGGCCGGTGAGATGGACCTTGCCGGCATTGACGACGACAACGTTGTCACCGCAATCGATGTTCGGCGTATAGGAGGGCTTGTGCTTGCCCCTGAGGCGCGTGGCTATAACCGACGCGAGACGGCCCAGAACCAGGCCTTCGGCATCGATCAGGATCCACTTTTTCTCCACCTCGGAGGGTTTGGCGGAATATGTCTTCATGACGTCACTCTAATCTGAAGCACCGGCCCGATGCCGGCGCACGCTTCCGATAAAGTCGGAATTTCGGGGAAAAAGACCACCCACGGCGGCCCCCTTCAACGGCGGCGGAGTATGTCAGAAATTTTCGTTCAGTCAATCACAAAAATATGCGTAATATCAGAGAGTTATATTAACGGTATTATAATACCGCCGACCAAGCCATTCCGAATAAAGGATTATGTGGATATCAGTCCAAATCCCGGTCCGGCGGGATGGAATAGGTGGCGGTGACGTGGGCCACGGGATCGTCATCGCCCATCGTCAGCAGGGTTACCTCACCCACCGCCAAACGCCGGCCCAGCTTCAGGATGGAGGCCTCGGCGATGATGTCCGCCGGCTTGGGACGCCGGAGAAAATTGCAGTTCAGGCTGGTTGTGACCGCCAGTTCAACCCGGCCGATCATACCGAGCACGACGGCGTACATGGCGGCATCGGCCAGCCCCATCATGGCGGGTCCGGACACCGTGCCACCGGGACGCAGGACATCGTCACTGGTGTTGAGGCGCAGGCGGGCATGGCCGTGGCCGATTTCCTCGGCGACGATGCCGAAGATATCCATGAACGGCAGTTGCTCGACCGCCAAATCATGGAATTCATCCGTCGTGATACGCGGTGATTTCGTGCTGCTCATGCCAAGCCATCAACCCTCTCGATTGCAGCAATGCCCGGGGCGGGCTGTCGCCGGGATGCCGGTGCCCGAACCGTCCGCCGCAGGCACCGCAGAAACTGCACTGAAGTATAAAGTTGTTCAAGGCCAACTTCGACCGATTGTGGCAGCACCAAGTTCTAGCGGCGCTCCTCACATCGGACGATTATTGGCTCTTTGCGTGAAATTGGCCTCGGGCTATCATTCCGCCGTCATGCCAGTGCAATCACCCAGCGGCGGAATGGGATCGTTCGATGAGCGCGATGAGTGAAACCGAAGAAGCCCCCGTTCTGTTGAGACAGGACGACGGCGGCATCGCTACCCTGACCCTCAACCGGCCGGGCCAATTCAATGGTCTGTCGGAGGCCATGCTGGGGGCACTTGAGCGTGAAATCGCCGCCATCGCGGAGGACAAGTCCGTGCGCATTGTTGTGTTGGCGGCGGCCGGAAAGGCGTTCTGCGCCGGCCACGACCTCAAGGAAATGCGCGCCAATCACGACCGGGAGTATTACGAAGCGCTGTTCAAGCGCTGCAGCGCCATGATGACGTCCCTGCTGCGCCTGCCTCAGCCGGTTATCGCCAGGGTCCACGGCATCGCCACGGCGGCGGGCTGTCAATTGGTGGCCACGTGCGACCTTGCCATCGCGTCGGAAGACGCCAGTTTCGGCACGTCGGGAATCAACGTCGGTCTATTCTGCATGACGCCCAGCGTCGCGCTCTCGCGCAACGTGAACCGCAAGAAGAGCTTCGAAATGCTGTTCACCGGCGACATTATTCCGGCCGGCGACGCCCTGGAAGCCGGCATCGTCAACTGTGTCGTGCCGGCGGACAAATTGGATGCCGAGATCGCCGTCTATTGTGACAAAATCCTGGCCAAGTCCCAGGCAGCCATCGAAGCGGGTAAGCAAGTCTACTATCGCCAGCTGGAAATGGGGATAACGGACGCCTACGAATTCACCAGTGAGAACATGGCGCGGAATATGATGTTCCGCGACGTCGGCGAGGGCATCGACGCCTTTATCGGCAAACGCAAGCCGGTATGGCGACACGAATGAGCACGGCGGACACCCCCCCTTCCGCGGATCATGAAAATTATCCCGATCCGCTGATCCGGCGCATCCTCGAAGAAACCAAAATCATCGCCATGGTGGGCGCCTCAGCCAACTGGAAGCGGCCCAGCTCGTTCGCCATGAAATACCTTCAGGGCAAGGGCTACCGAGTCATTCCCGTCAACCCACGCGAAGCCGGCAACGAAATCCTCGGAGAAACCTGCTACGCCGCGCTTGCCGATATTCCTGATGCCGTCGATATGGTCGACATCTTCAGGGCCTCCGAAGCCGCCGGCGAATTCGCCGACCAGGCCGTCGAGATCGGCGCCAAGGTGGTTTGGATGCAGCTTGGCGTCCGCAATCCGGAAGCCGCCGCAAGAGCCGAAGGCGCCGGCCTTACGGTTATCATGAACCGCTGCCCTAAGATCGAGTACGGACGCCTCTACGGCGAACTCGGCTGGGGCGGCATCAACACCAAAGTCATCTCCAGTAAGCGGCGCAAATTACCCGCCGGAAAGTAGGCGACAGCCATGACCGCCAATCACAGTGAATTCGATTTTGAGACGTTGGCCATTCATGCCGGCGCCGCCCCCGACCCCGTCACGGGCGCCCGCACGACGCCGATTTATCAAACCACGTCATACGTCTTCGACGACGTCGACCACGCCGCCTCCCTCTTCAATCTCCAGACTTTCGGCTACATCTATTCGCGCCTGACCAACCCCACCGTCGCCGTACTGGAAGAGCGCGTCGCCGCCCTCGAGGGCGGGCGCGGCGCCGTCGCGGCGTCTTCCGGCCATGCCGCGCAGTTGCTGGCGCTTTTTACCCTGATGCAGCCCGGTGACGAGTTTATTGCCGCCCGCAATCTCTACGGCGGATCGGTCACCCAGTTCACCCACAGCTTCAAGAAATTCGGCTGGACCTGTCACTTCGTCGATCCGACGGATCCGGAAAATTTCCGCCAAGCCATGACGCCCAAGTGCAAGGCCGTCTTCGTCGAAAGCCTCGCCAATCCCGGCGGCATCATCGTCGACCTGGAAGCCGTCGCGGCCATCGCCCACGAAGCCGGCATCCCGTTGATCGTCGACAACACCATGGCGTCGCCCTACATTTGCCGGCCCTTCGAGTGGGGCGCCGACATATCCATTCATTCAATGACCAAGTTTTTGGGCGGTCACGGCAACTCCATGGGTGGGATCGTCGTCGAATCGGGCAAATTCGACTGGGCGCAGAACGACAAATTTCCCTCCCTGACCACACCGTCGCCGTCCTACCACGGCATGGTGTTCTACGAGACCTTCGGCGATTTCGCCTTCACCATGAACGCCCGGGCGGAGGGATTGCGCGATCTGGGCCCCGCGTTGTCGCCGACCAACGCCTTTAACATTCTGCAGGGCGTCGAAACCCTGCCGTTGCGCATGGAACGCCACGTCAGCAACGCCCAGGCCGTCGCCGAATTTCTCGAAACCCACCCCAAGGTGGAATGGGTCTCCTATGCCGGACTGCCCTCCAGCCCGTTCCACGATCTGGCCAAAAAGTACACGCCCAAGGGTCCGGGATCGGTCTTTACCTTCGGCGTCAAGGGCGGTTTCGAAGCCGGGGTCCGCGTAGTCGAAGCCTGCGAGCTGTTTTCCCACCTGGCGAATATCGGCGATACCCGAAGCCTGATCATCCATCCCGCCTCGACAACCCACAGGCAACTGACGGAGGAACAACTCATCGCCGCGGGTTCGGGCCCGGATGTCGTACGCCTCTCCATCGGCATCGAAGGCGAGAAGGATATTATCCGGGATCTGGATCAAGCCCTCGACCAGGCCTGACGTTTAGGGCAGTTTCCGTTCATACGGAAACGCCTCGCCTCATATTTTTTATGGCGGTACAATGTGTTAACGGCCCTCAGTGTTTCAAGCAAAACTTGAAACACCCTAGAATCAGCGGTGGCCGCGAGAGCGCATCAAGCGCGACTGAGTCGCTTCATCCCACTTTCGGTCGCGATCGACGCATTTCGCGAATTCATCGGTCCCCTGCTTGAAACCGGTGCGCAGACACTTTTCTTCATACCAGGTCGCCTGGTCCTGGGCACAACCGGCCAGCGCGCCGGCGATGATCAGCCCGGATATAACGGTTTTCGCTACGGTATTCATGGCACACCCCCAAAAAGTACGCGTACTTGGCCGCCGCCGGATTTTTGATAGACTAGCCTATGAAAGCGGCCCCAGGAACCAACGTTTTCTTGATTTGCCCGGTTACACGGAACGGCGAAAATGAACCTTTACAAACTTCTCAGCCAGCGCGCCGAAAGCGGCAACCCCGTCACCGTCGCCTTGATCGGTGGCGGCAAGTTCGGATCGATGTTCTTGGCCCAGGCTAGGCTGACCACGGGTCTCCAGGTCGCGGCCGTAATCGATTTGGCGCCGGAGAATGCCCGCATGAACCTCTTGGCGACCGGCTGGGCGGCTGAACAATTCGCCGCCACGTCTCTTGAGGATGCCCTAAAGTCGGGCGGCACGTTCGTCACCGACGACGCGGAGGCCGTCATCTCGGCGGAGGGTGTCGAGGTCGTGGTTGACGCTACCGGCAGCCCGGCCGCCGGCATCCGCCACGTGCTGATGTGCTGCGAGCACGGCAAGCACATCGTCATGGTCAACGTTGAGGCCGACGCCCTCGCGGGCCCGCTGCTGGCCCGGCGGGCCGAGGAAGCGGGCATCGTCTATTCCCTGGCCTATGGCGACCAACCTGCCCTGATATGCGAACAGGTCGATTGGGCACGGGCCACAGGGTTCAAGGTGGTGTCGGCGGGCAAGGGCACGCGCTATTTGCCGGCCTTCCACCAATCGACGCCCGACAACGTCTGGGACAATTACTACGTTTCCGCGGAAATCGCCGAACGCGGCAACATGAACCCCAAGATGTGCACCAGCTTTATCGACGGCACCAAGTCGGGCATTGAGATGACGGCGGTCTGCAACGCCACGGGCCTGACACCGCAACCGGACGGCTTAAGTTTCCCGCCGGTATCGTGCTATGACCTGGCGGAAGTCCTCAAACCGAAGTCCGCCGGCGGCAGCCTGAGCCACACCGGCACGACCGAGGTCATTTCCTGCCTCAACCGTGACGGCACGGACGTCGAGCATCACCTGCAGATGGGCGTTTACGTGGTGGTCGAAGCGGACAACGAATACGTTTCCAACTGCTTTGAGGAATACCATCTGCTGCACGACTCCACTTCGCGCTATTCGGCGCTTTACCGCCCGACCCACCTGATCGGTCTGGAGCTCGGCATTTCCGTTGCCTCCATCGCTCTGCGCGGCGAGGCGACCGGCGCGCCGACGGGCTTCCGCTCAGACGTCGTCGCCACCGCCAAGCGCGACTTGAAAGCGGGCGAAATTCTCGACGGCGAGGGCGGGTTCTGCGTCTGGGGCAAACAGATGCCAGCGCAGGACAGCGTCTCGCTGGGCGGCCTGCCCCTGGGCCTGGCTCATGACGTCAAACTGAAGAACGCCATCAAGCAGGGTCAGCCGGTGCGTTGGACCGACGTCGATATCGACGAAACTCTGGAGGCGGTGCGCTTCCGGCGTCAGATGGAGCAGGCTTTTTCGCAGCCCGAGGCCGCCGAATAGACCGACCTACTCCGCCGGTACCGGGACTGCCTGACGTTCCGACGGCAACAGCGTGGCGGTCATCCCAGCCACCCCGGCGAAGCCCATCATGACGAAAAACAGGACATCGAGGCTGCCGGTCATGCCGTGCAGCAAGGGCACCAGCGCCACACCGATCGAACTGACGCCCAGGGTAAGCACAAATTTGGCGCCGAATACCCGCGCACGCCAGGCCAGCGGCGTATATCGCGCCAGCAAGGTGTTTTCCGCCGGCTGACCCAGGACGCTCAGGCTAACCATCAGGGCGGCGGCGGCGATCAGGAGCGGATTGCTCAACGACCACGCGATCAGCATGACCGGCACCTGAATCAGGAGACTGAAGACGTAAACTGATTTGAGGCGGAAACGCTCCGCCAGTTCGCCGCCGATAACCTGCGCCACGGCCGCGCAGATGTAGGCAATGGTGACAAAACCGCCCGCGACGAAAGCGCTGACGTCGCCATCGCTGAAGCTAGCACCGAGACGCTCGTCGAATATTTTCGGCAAGCCGACCGAGGTCGCCTGATAGACCATGCCGGTGCTGACGACCGTTAGGGCGAGAACCATGAAGGAGCGCCGGATGTCTCCCGCGCTGGAGGCCGGTTGCGGCCGCCGGTCCGTCTCCGCTTCGACGATCAGGCCCCGGCGCATGGCGATAATGAACAGGGTACCGGTCGCCAGACTAAAAATGCCCGGCACCAGGAAGGCCGCGCGCCAGCTCCAAAGGTCGGCCAGACCGCCCGCAACGATGGCCGCGAACGCCGTGCCCAAGCTGCCGAACACGCCATTGAGGCCAAGCGCCCGGCTCGGGTCGACCGCGTTCTTGATAAGCCACGGAATGCCCACGGGATGATAGATGGCGGCAAACACGCCCATGCCGGTAAGGCCGATCATAAGGCCGGTGGTTCCCGTCGACAGGCCGGTAAAAAGCGCCGCTGCACCCAAACCGATGAACATCACGCCCATCATGCCCGGTGCACTCCAGCGGTCGCCGAGCCAGCCCGCCGGTAACGCCGCGACGCCGAACATGACGAAGCCCGGCCAGGCCAGCCATTGCAGATCGGCGTAGCTAAGCCCCCATTCGCGCTCCAGCACCAGAACCACCGTGGCGTACAGCAGGATGAAGAAGTGCGAATAGGAGTGCGCGATGCAGGAAAACCCGAGGGTCAATTTGTCTGAGTACCGCGTCATGAGGGGACATTATCGCCCAGGGATGAGCATGTCACGCCCGCCCCCGACATGGCCGACATGCAATTTCGGCAGGTGTGGCGCTATTCGGGTATCATCGGTAGCCGGCGATGTATCGGGACGTTAACGTTTCAGCAGCACCCCTTCCCGGCAACCGCTCCTTCCGAAGAGGTTTCGGCCGCATCCCCTCCCCGGCCGAGATAGGTCTGATCGGAGAGATAGAAATCCGCAAATGCTTCCTCGAAATCCGGCGCCACGGATTTTTCTGCCAGCCCGGTGGCCATCATGTTCCGTTGCCAGGATTTCAATTTGGGACGCTGGCCGATGAAGTCATAGCCCGTGTTCTTCTCAATGATGTTCGCGCGGTGCAGCAGGGTTAGCCAGGCGATGTCGACCATGCCGACGATGTCGCCGTTGAAATACGGCGTGTCGCCCAATTGCCTTTCAATCTTGTCGAAGGCCTGACCCAATTTTGCACTGCGTTCGACAAGCGCGGTTTCATCCGGACTGCGTTGCGCCCCGCACTGGACGAGGTAGTTCTTCGAGGCGAGGTAGCTCCAAGCGCGGTTGGAAGCTTTTTCCTCCGGCGACAGTTCAGGCTGCAACGCCGGATAGGCCTCGTCGAGATATTCGGCAATGGCGTCGGATTCGAAAAGAACCGTACCGTTATCGGTGATCAGCACCGGCACCTGACCGTTGGGCGAGATATCCAGAAACCATTGGGGCTTGTCGCTCAAGCTGATGAATTCAAGCTCGTAGGGGATGTTCTTCGCTTCCAGCATGGCGGTGACGCGCTGAACAAAAGGGCAAATCTTGAAACTAACGACTTTCATTGGGGTGGCTCCGCTGGCTTCCGATTGACCGAAAAGGCCTTGGTGGTGACTGCTAAATGATATATAT
>CAYOAD010000109.1:0-13768 GCA_964401845.1 uncultured Rhodospirillaceae bacterium
GTGTAGATCTCGGTGGTCGCCGTATCATTATAAAAGACGGCAACAAGGTGCGCGTCTATATGCACTCCGTGGCGCCGAAATTCAGCCTCGAGAAGTTCACGGTCAAACAGGGCGACGAAGTCACGATCATCGTCACCAATATGGACGACCTGGACGACCTGACTCACGGTATCACCATCGCCAACTACGGCGTCTGCATGGAGGTCGCACCGCAGGCAACTGCGTCGGTGACGTTCAAAGCCGACTTGCCGGGCGTTCACTGGTTCTACTGCCAGTGGTTCTGCCACGCACTCCACATGGAAATGCGGGGCCGGATGCTGGTCGAAAAGGCCTAGAAGGAACCCCTTCGGTGGTGGTGGCACGCCAGAAGATGAAGAGATGGTTCAAGGTGGTGGTCTTAACGGCCGCCACCTTGGTACCCCTTTGTTCGGCTGGTGCCGGGGCAGTCACCATCGAGGTAGCGCCGAGACCTGGGCGCTTGGCCGCCGCAATAGCGGCGGCCGGGTCCGGGTCTTTGATCAAGCTTTTGCCGGGGGTCCACAGCGGCCCCATCACCATTGACCGCGCCCTCACGCTCAGCGGCGGTCCCGAAGCGGTTATCGACGGCGGCGGTCAGGGCTCGACCATCACGGTTGCTGCACCCGACGTCACCATCAGGGGCCTCACAATCCGCAATTCCGGACGGGCGCTCGAAACCATGGACTCGGGCGTTTTCGTCAACAAGGCCGGCGACCGGGCGCTGATCGAAAACAATCGAATCGAAGGCAATCTTTTCGGTATCTACCTCTGGGGACCGGACGACGCCGTGGCCCGCGGCAACCAGATCGTCGGCTTGAAGACCGCCCACGTGAATACCCGGGGAAACGGCGTTTCGGTCTGGAATTCACCGGGTTCGATCGTCGAGAGCAATGACATCCGGCACGGCAGGGACGGCATATTCTCGACGACCAGCAAGAAAAACATATTCAGAAACAACCGTTTCCGCGATACGCGCATCGCGATCCACTACATGTATACCAACCGCTCGACGGTGACCGGAAACCTGTCGGAAGGAAACCATGTTGGTTTTGCCCTGATGTTTTCCAAGAAGCTGACCGTCCGGGGCAACCGCTCGGTCGGCGACCGCGATCACGGTATCCTTTTGAACTACGCCAATCAGGCGATGATCGAGGACAACGTCGTCGAGAACGGCAAGACCAAATGCGTGTTCATCTACAATTCGTCGAAAAACACCTTCCGCGGAAACCGCTTTGACGGCTGCGACATCGGTATTCATTTCACCGCGGGCTCAGAGCGCAACCAGATCACCGGCAACGCCTTCGTCAACAACCGGACACAGGTGAAGTACGTCGGCACGCGCCATCTCGATTGGTCGTCGGAAGGTCAAGGCAACTACTGGAGCGACAATCCGGCTTTCGATCTCGACGGCAACGGAATAGCCGATACCCCCTACCGGCCCAACGACCTGGTTGACCAGGTCGTTTGGGCGCATCCCGCCGCCAAACTGTTGCTCAACAGCCCGGCGGTGCAGGTTTTGCGCTGGGCCCAATCGCGCTTCCCCTCGCTGCACCCCGGCGGCGTGGTCGATAGCGCTCCGCTGATGAAGCCCCTTGAAATCAGCGCCAACCGAGACTGGACCAAACAATGAATGCGCCTGAGATGAACCTTCAACTTGAGCGGACGACGAAGTCCTACGACGGCTTGGAAGTCCTGCACGACGTGACTTTCAGCGTCTCCCCCGGTGAAGTGGTCGCGTTGGTCGGCCACAACGGCGCCGGCAAGACGACGGTCATGAAGCTGTTGCTGGGACTGATCCGGCCAACGGAGGGCGATGTCCGGGTGCTGGGGCTTGATCCCGCCGGGCCGCATGCTGCCGACGCCCGACTGGGCATGGGTTTCCTGCCGGAAACGGTTTCCTTTCCCCCCAATATGACGGGACGGGAAATCATGAACTTCTACGCGCGTCTCAAGCTGCAGGACCGGAGCGACAACGGACGGTTGCTCGACATGGTCGGTCTCGCCGATGCCGTTAACCGGCGGGTGAAGACCTATTCCAAGGGCATGCGCCAGCGCCTCGGACTGGCACAGGCATTGATCGGCTCCCCCAGGGTGCTGTTGCTGGACGAACCGACGACGGGTCTCGATCCCTCTTTGCGGCGGGCCTTCTATGACACTGTGATGGCGTTGAAGGCGGACGGCGTGACCGTTCTGCTGGCCTCCCATGCCCTGAGCGAACTGGAAACGCGGGTCGACCGCATTGCCATCATGAGCCAGGGCCGCATGCTGGCGGACGGCACGATGGCGGATTTGCGCAAGGTCGCCAAATTGCCGGCGCGCATTCGTCTCACGACCAACGCCGGCGCGGCCTCGCAAGCCGCCGAAAGGCTTCACGGCGCGGACATCCGCCGCGTCAACGGCCGCACCGTCGAGTTTGCCTGTCCCCCTGAAGAAAAGATGGAATTGGTGCGGCGCGTCACCGACTTGGGCGTTGCCGTCGAGGATATGGAGATCGAACTGCCCAACCTCGACCGCATATACGCCCACTTCCAGGGTCAGGAGGTCTCATCATGAATGCGCTTGTGGCAATTGCCGGCCAGGAGGTGCGCGACGGCTTCCGCAACAAGTGGATCGTCGCCATGACCCTGCTGTTGGCCGGTTTCGCCCTCAGCCTGACGCTGCTGGGCAGTGCACCGACCGGTACGGTGGGCACGAATTCGCTGCTGGTCACGGTGGTGAGTCTTTCCAGTCTGACGATCTTTCTTATTCCGCTGATCGCGCTGATGCTGTCCTACGATGCCGTTATCGGTGAAGTCGAGCGCGGCACCCTGTTGCTGTTGTTGTCCTACCCGCTGGCGCGGTGGCATGCCATCGGCGGCAAATTCCTGGGGCATCTCCTGGTTCTGGCCTTTGCTACAGTCGTGGGATACGGCTCGGCAGGGGCCGTGCTGATGCTTCAGGGCGTCGAGGCGGACGCGTCCAACTGGCTGGCGTTTTCGGCCGTGATCGGCTCGTCGGTATTGCTCGGCGCCGCCTTTCTCGCCATCGGCTATCTCGTCAGCACCCTGGTGAAGGAGCGGGCCACCGCGGCCGGACTGGCAGTGGCGATCTGGCTCCTGTTCGTTCTGATTTACGATATGGCGTTGTTGGGCCTGTTGGTGTCGGACGGCGGTTCGGCGGTGGGTTCGTCGGTTTTCAACGCCTTGTTGCTGGCCAACCCGACCGATGCTTACAGGCTGTTCAACCTGGCGGGCTTCGACGGCGTTGCTTCCTTCTCCGGAACCATCGGTCTGTCGGCCAATGCCGAGTTTTCGCCCTGGTCATTGCTGTCCGTCCAACTGGCCTGGATCGTTATCCCCCTGGGCCTTGCGACCTACGTCTTCCAACGCAAAGAAATCTGATATGCGAAACATTCTGACAATTGCGGTTCTTGCCGCCGGCCTACCCATTCTGGCGGCTTGCGGTCCGGACGAGACCGCCGACATTCCCAAGCCGGTCAACCTGACCCAGGAGGCCAGCGGCTATTTCTGCAATATGACCGTGGTCGATCATCCCGGCCCCAAGGCCCATGCCTTCGTGAAGGGCAGCAAGACGCCGTTCTGGTTCACCTCGGCGCGTGACGCCGTCGCTTTTGCCATGCTGCCCGAATCGGCCAACGGCATTGCGGCGATTTACGTGACAGATATGGGCACGGTCGCCGTTTGGGAAGAGGCCGCGAAGGGAGAATGGATCGAAGCGCGCACGGCCTTTTATGTGATCGGAAGCTCGAAACGCGGCGGTATGGGGGCGCCTGAAGCCGTCCCATTTGCCGAGGAGGCCCGGGCCAAGCTGTTTCAGGCGGAATTCGGCGGCGAGGTTCTGAGTTATTCAGACATTCCCCGGGACTACGTGCTCGAAGCCGATCAGGCAGCAAACGTCGTGGGGAGCGGGAGTTGAGTACATCTTTAGGGCGCCGCCGCTTCATCGCCATCAGTGCGGCTGCGGGAGCCAGTGCATGGGCGCTGGCTCAATCCGGTCCGGCCGCGACCGCACCGGCCGTCCCCCATCGCTGGCGCGGTATCGCACTGGGCGCCCAGGCGAGCCTTCTGCTGCATCATCCCGACAAGGCTGCGGCCCAGCGCTTGATCCAAGCCTGTGTCGGGGAAATCGAACGGCTAGAGAATATCTTCAGCCTCTATCGCGAGGGTTCGGCGGTCGCGCGGCTTAACCGCGCTGGCCGGCTCGATCAGCCGCCGCTGGAACTGGTGCGGGCGCTGGCTGATTGCCGTCGGCTCGGTGACCTGACCAACGGGGCATTCGACGTATCGGTCCAGCCGCTGTGGCGGCTTTACGCCCGGCATTTCAGCGCTGCGAACATCCTAGTCGGACCGGCAAATAGCGAGATCAGGGAAGTTGGAAAGCTTATTGATTATCGCAACATTTCGATCGGCGCATCGCATATCGAATTTGAGAAGCCCGGTATGGCCATCACCCTCAACGGTTTCGCCCAAGGTTTCATTACCGATCGCATCGCCGAACTGCTGCGCGCCAAGGGGCTCAGGAATGTTTTGCTCGATATCGGTGAAACCCGGGCCTTGGATGACCACCCCGAAGGCCGGCCCTGGCGGGTCGGGATCAGGATGCCGGGTTCGGATGCGGTCCTTGCGCGGAAACTATCAATCGAGGACCAAGCCGTTGCGACTTCCGGAGGCTACGGCCAGACGTTCGACGCTTCGGGCGACTACCACCATCTCTTCGATCCCAAATCCGGCAAAAGCGGCGGGCGCTACGCCAGCGTCACTGTCGTCGCACCCGAGGCCGCCACCGCGGACGGCTTGTCAACCGCTCTGTCCGTCCTGCCCGTCACCGCCGCCGAAGCGTGTCTGCGAAAAGCGGGGGCCGCCGCCGTCCACTATCTCCACCACGACGGATCGTTCGAGACCGTAAGGATCTAGGTTTCAGGCCAGTGCTTCAAGATGGGCTGTGAGGCGGTCGCGCAAGCGTTCCAGACGCCTTACGCAAGTCGCGGCCAGGGTCTGAGCGGCTTTGGCCATCTCTTCGTCCGTGGCGTTTTCGGCGACCGCCATGAAGGCGTCAAATGCCGCTTCGGTTTCGCGCAGGGCAGCACGCAGGATTTCCGTAACCAAGGCAACGGGTTCCTCTTCCGGCGGGGGAGAGGCACGCCGATCAGCTTCGATTTGCCCGGCCAATTCCCTCAATAGACCGGCCGTTTCGCCGTCCCCGGCAATTTCGGCATCGTTTCCAAGGCGTTGGTAACTTTCGCGCAGGGCGGTGAGCAACCGGTCCGCAGAGACCTCAAAAGCAGTGAACGTCCGCGGTATGTCCCGCCCGACGATCGCCTCCAGGCGTGTGCGCTCCGCTGTCCGATAGGCGCGTTTTCGCTCCAGCCGGAGCAGCGTAAGGTGTTCGAGTTTAAGAGAGGCGAAGCTTTCGGCCTGTTGCTGGACCTCATCGTCTTCGCTGTTCGCGGCAATCGAGGTAAAGAATTCGAAGGCGTTCCGTTCATTTTGAACCGCCAGATTGAGGGCTCGCCAGGGCGTCAGCACGAGGTCATGGGCGGCGCGATCCTCCGCCTCACCGGTCTTGTCTTCGGGAGGCGCGGTAGTTGCTGGAGGAACGGGCAGGCCGAGTTTCTTCACCTGGCCGATAACTTCCTGCTCCTGCTCCTGTTCAACCGCCACCAACCGTTCGAACATCTCGACGGCCGCCGGGTTGTGAAGTTTGCCCATTTCCTCGGCGAGGCGACAATAAGTCGCGGCTGCGGCCCGTTCCAACGAGACCGCAATCTGGGCTAAGTTCTCGGCAGTCACGTCGGACGGAGGTGTCTGCAATTCAACAGCCATCGTGTTCAGGCCTTTCCTTACCACGCGTGACGCATTCCCGGACGATTCGGCGGGCCTCTGCAACTTAACCACGGCGCGCCGATTTCAACCACCCCTTGACAAATATCAAGGCTGATACCGCCCTGAACTCCTAGATTTGCCTCATGAAATTACTGCTGACGAAATACCTATCGATGGTTTGGCGTGCCGTTCACCCGGCTTTGGCGCTGACTTTACTGGCGGGCTTCCTGCTCGTGCCGGACTCGCCCGCTAGGGCTTTCGATCTCGGCATGTTCAAGGACAAGTTTGCGCTGTCGGACGTGATGCCGGGCGCCGACAGATTGGGTACGGAGGAAGGTAACCCGCCGTCCGCAGCCGCCTACAAAGGCGACAAACTCGTCGGCTACGTCTTTCTCAATTCCGCCGTGGTCAACGCCATCGGCTATTCCGGAAAGCCTATCCATATCGTCATCGGCATGGACACCAACGGCGTCATCACCGGCGCCAAAATGGTGAAGCACTCGGAGCCCATCGTTCTGGTGGGAATTCCCGTCAGCAAGGTAAACGACTTCATTGCCAAGTATGTCGGCCTGAACGTGTTGGACATCGCCAGAACGGGAAAGGATGACCGCGAGCTTGACATCGTCAGCGGGGCAACCGTCACCGTGATGATCATCGATGACACTATTGTGCGGTCCGCTACGCGCGTCATTCGCCAGCGCGGCATCGGCGGGCTGAGGGACGAAAGTGCCGATCCCAACCGGGTGACGTACTCGATCCGCTCGAACCTGGACGAAGAACTCAACTGGATGACGATGCTCGGCGACGGTTCTGTCCGTCGGCGGCTGATCAGCGTCGGCGATATCAATGCGGCTTTCGAAAGCGCAGGCAAGGCGGAAGCTGCCACGCGGCCGGAAAAAGGCGATCCCAATGAACCCTTCGTCGATCTCTACATCGCCAACGCCGCGGTTCCCTCCATCGGCCACAGTCTGCTGGGCGATCAGGAATACAAAAACATGCAGGCGGCATTGCAGCCGGGCGAACACGCCGTCCTCATAGCGGGATCGGGCCGCTATTCGTTCAAGGGATCGGGTTATGTCCGGGGCGGTATCTTCGACCGCATTCAACTTATTCAGGGTGACCGCAGCGTCCGCTTCCGATCCAAGGAGCATAAACGCCTGGGCGATTTCGAGGCTGCCGGCGCACCCCACTTCGCCGAAACGGGTTTGTTCGTCATTCCGGCCGACAGCGGCTTCGATCCGGCGCGTCCCTGGCGGCTGCAGTTGCTGGTCCATCGCGCCATCGGACCGATCAAGAAGGAATTTCTCACGTTCGACGTCGGTTACGTGACGCCGCCCAGGTTCATCGAAAAGCATGAACCCGTGCCCGTCGCGTCCACCGCCACCAGGAGTTCGCGATCGCCTTTGGCCGAAGCCAAATCCGGTAATCCGCTCTGGGTCAAGATTTGGCTGTCCAAGATCCCAGATATCATTGTCCTGATGCTTGGCCTTAGCGTTCTGACGGCAATTTTCTTCTTTCAGGACTGGCTGGCCAAACGGCCCGTGTTGACCGACCGCATCCGCATCGCCTTTCTGGTCTACACCGTCGTGTGGATCGGTTTCTATGCTCAAGCGCAATTGTCGATCGTCAACGTGCTGACGTTCATCGGCGCCCTCATGCAGGGCTTCGACTGGGGTTTCTTCCTGCTTGAGCCGCTGATCTTCATCCTCTGGGGCTCGGTGGCAGCCTCCTTGCTGTTTTGGGGCAGGGGTGTCTATTGCGGCTGGCTCTGCCCCTTCGGCGCCCTTCAGGAGTTGCTGAACCGTGTCGCCAAGTATCTCAAGGTGCCGCAGATAACGGTGCCCTGGGGCCTGCACGAGCGCGCCTGGCCGCTCAAATACCTGATCTTCCTCGGGCTGTTTGGCGTATCGCTGGAATCCTTCGAAATGGCCGAGCAACTGGCCGAGATCGAGCCCTTCAAGACAACGATCATCCTAGTGTTCCAGCGCAGCTGGCCATTCGTGTTCTTTGCCGTGGGCTTGCTGGTCGCGGGTCTGTTCATCGAACGTTTTTTCTGCCGTTATCTGTGCCCATTGGGCGGCGCGCTTGGCATCCCCGGCCGTTTGCGCATGAACGAGTGGCTGCGGCGCTATCGCGAATGCGGCAACCCCTGCCAGCGCTGCGCCCGGGAGTGCATGGTTCAGGCGATCCACCCCGACGGCCACATTAATCCCAATGAATGCCTGCAGTGCCTGCACTGCCAGACGCTCTATTACGACGACCGCAAGTGCCCGCCGATGATCCAAAAGCGCCTCAAGCGCGAACGCCGCCAGGCGATGAGCTCGAAGAGCATGCGGTCAGACGCCGCCTAAGCCAATGCGAAGCCGCCGATTATGGCGGCCCTTGTTCTCAACCTTGAGGATGGTCATTGCTCTCGATTGGCCGGTCGACGTCAGATGGGTGCCGCCGCACGCTTGTTGATCGAGCCCGCCGATCTCGACGATGCGGACAGTGCCGTCGCTGTGTGCTGGCGGTGCGACGGATTTGCTGCGGAACATGCCGTCTGCGGCGGCCGCCTCGTCATACGGCATTTCGAACGAGCGAACCGGCAGGTCCTGCATAACGACGTCGTTCAGCCCGCCCTCCAATGTCCTGAGACGATTGTTGTCGGCGCCCGGCAGATCGAAATCCACCCGCAGCCTGTGATCCTCAGCGAGTTGGGCGCCGGTCAACAAAGCACCGTCGAATTCCTGGAAGACAATGGCATTGATGATGTGAGCAGCCGTGTGGAGTTCGCTCATCAGGTGGCGGAATTCCGTATTGATATTCAGTTCGACCGCACCTTCAACGACGACCTCGGTTTCCAACAGATGCCATAGCCGGCCGTTCTCCACTTTCAAGCCCGTGACGGCGGCCTCGCCGCCGGCCCAGAAAAGCATGCCCCGGTCGGCAAGCTGGCCGCCGCCGCCGGGATAAAAGGGCGTACGATCCAGGACGACGCGTCCCGGAACCGCCTCGATGACCGCGGCCTCAAGCTGGAACTCGTCGGGGTGGGTATGGCAGCGCAGTTTGTCCATTGTGCGCGGACGATATCCCGTCTCGCCCGCCGGGTACAGGTGCGTCGGTAACGGCGGTCGGCGCCGCTAGTGGCTGGTGCCGGCCGAGTAGGTGATCTTGTTGAAGACGTTGTACTTGCCCGACGGTTTCACCATGGGGATGCGTTTGACCTCCTCGAACGTCGCCGCGTCGTAAATCACCAGTGCGCCATCCATGTCCCAGACGCTGACCAGGGCGTGGCGTCCGTTGCGCGTGAACTCGACGTGAGCGCCGGTCTTGCCGGGCGCCGGGCGGATCGTTTTGACGATCTCCAGCGAGCGTTTGTCGATGACGTGGAGGGCATCCCGGTTGGGGCCGAAGAAAACGTCAGTCCAGGCGTAGGGCGTGTTCTCGTGGCTTCGCATGAAGAACCCAGGTCCTAAGGTCTTGATTTTCTTAATGGTATTCCAGTTTACCATGTCGATGACGCTGACCGCCGGTTCTTTCAAATGCGGCGTCGCCATGACCAGGCGGCCATTGTGCTCCCAGGTAATACCTGAACCCAGATGCGGCATGCCGTCGAGCGCCAGATTGGAAACCTTGCGCCGGGCGTCGAGGTTGTAGACCGCAACGCCCTTGCCGTCACGCGAGGCGCCGATTACTTCGGCGTAGTGGGGGTCGAAGAAGAAATCGTCAAGGTAGTCCTCAAGCTTGATGCGGCGCCGGGCAAACGGTTGTTCCTCAACAACGACGCCTTCCTCCTGGCCGCTGCGATAGTTGTGAACGAAGTTGGCGTAGACGGGTTGCGCCTCGGGGTCGTAGGAAAGCTCCCAGACCTCCTTGAAGTCCTTGAGGGCGACAATGAAGCTCTGGCGGGGGGGTGCGTTGTAGACAGCGCTGATGCGGGAGGAATTACCCTTGCCGTCATCGGCCTTGATCACTTTGAAGAGGCTCAAGTCATGCGCATTCAGCACCACCAGCGTGTGTGGCAGGAAGTTGCCCGCCAGCACCCACTTGCCATCCGATGACACTGCGATATTCCGCGTGTTGATTCCGACGCGGACCTCCGCCACCGGCCTGAAGCTATGAAGATCGTATTTGCTCACCCAGCCGTCGCGCGAGGCGAGATAAACGAAACGGCCGCGCGGCGAGTACTTGGCGCCGCCGTGGAGGGCAAAGCGGGACTTGAAGCGCCACAAGGGTTCGAAGCGGTCGCCGTCGAGGATCGTGACGTGGTGATCGCCGGTTTCGACCACCGTGAAGAGATTGAGTGGGTCGGCCTTATGCTGGGGCGCCGTGGGCAGGCTGGCCGGGTCGTTATGTACGGTCCGGCTTGCCGCAATTTCGGCTTCCCCCCAAACCGGCATGGCGGCGAGGGGCGTATAGATCAGGTCGGTCAATGCCGCTATCTGATCACTGCTCAACATCTCGCCGAACCCCGGCATCTGCGTTGCCTGCCGTCCCTTGGCGATCGTCGCAGCGGCCTTCTTACGCCGCAGCCGCTTCAGGTTTTCCGGCAGGAGGGCCGGGCCGATGGAGCCCAGGCGTTCCACGCCATGGCACTCCGCACAGTGTTCCCTGTAGAGACCGCCGGGAGACCAATCCGACGCAATGGCGCCGACCGGCAGGGTCAGTCCGGCGGCTATAGCAATACGCCGGATCAATTTGGTTTGGGCTCTGGAGATCATGGTGACGTGTCCGTTTTGGGGCTTCAAGGAACAAATGCCGATGTCAATTCCCCCCTTCTGTAGCACGACAAATTCGGTCTAACCGAGTGTGATTGCTGCACTGCGACAATGGGTCGCAAGTTGCGGGTATATAAGGATTTTTATTCATATCGCCGGCTTGTTCAATCAAAGTAACCTTATGGTTTTTAAGGTTAAATCCATGCTTTTTCGATCTCCAATCCGGGCCCTCCGAGTGGCAATCCGGGACCGCCCGCGAAGCGTATTTACACCACCTGCTGGACCATTGACCAGGGTCAAATTTGCCCTCCCGGACGCGTGCTAGACATGCGTCATTAGCCGTTCAAGCGAAAGCCGAAGTCAAACGATTTCAGCGCTCGTTCGACGGCAGGGCAGCGGAGGAAACAGATGTCTGTTCGCCGGACAAAGATCTTCATGACGCAATCTGCGTCTGGGGCTGTTTGCCTGGAAACGGCGTTACGTCGCCCTAATCGCACGACGTTCAGGGACAATCTGAATAATCGTTGGCACTGGTGGAACTGTGCCGCTCAAGGGGGGGTAGGAAATTCCTGCGCGAATTCGACCCTACGGAACCTACCTTTTGGAGGCGATAACGAATGAGAAAGACCCCATTGATGGCAACCGCTCTGGCGCTAGCCGGACTTGCCTTCGTCGGCTCACCCGGAGCGGTGTGGGCTGCTGAACCGACGCTGTCGGAAAAAGACTTCGAGGAATCCAAGACCCTGTACTTCCAGCGGTGCGCCGGTTGCCATGGCGTACTGCGTAAGGGTGCGACGGGCAAGAACCTCGAACCCAAAGCCATGATCAAGCTCGGTCAAAAGCGTCTTGAGAAAATCATCACGCTGGGCACCGAAGGCGGCATGAACAACTTCGACGATCTCTTCTCGAAGAAGCAGATCGCCAACCTGGCCACCTACATCCAGATGGATGTTCCGCCGCCGGCTGAACTCGGCCTCGCCGAGATGAAGAAGCGTTGGAAGGTCATGGTCAAGCCGGAAGATTATCCCAAGAAGCCGATGCACAGTCGGAACTGGGAAAACTTCTTCATGGTCATTCTGCGTGACGCCGGTAAGGTCGGCGTGGTCGATGGCGACACCAAGGAAACCGTCGCCAAGATCGACACCGGTTATGCCGTGCACGTCATGAAGGAAAGCTCCGACGGCCGCTTCTGGTACACCATGGGCCGCGACGGCAAGATGACCAAGATCGATCTCTGGATGGATCCGCCGCAATTGGTGGCCGAAGCCCAGATCGCATCTGATGCCCGTGACGTCGCCGTTTCCCACTATGGGGAATGGAAAGACAAGTACGTCATCGGCGGCGGTTACTGGCCGCCCCACTTCGTCATCCTCGACGCCAAGACCATGGAGCCGCTTAAGGTCATCTCGACCCGTGGCGTCAACGTCGACGGCGAGTATGTCAACGAAGCCCGCGTGGCTGCCGTTTACAACACGCCGAACGCACCGACGTGGATGGTTGCCGTGAAGGAACTGGGCCAGATGTGGCAGGTCGATTATTCCGACCTCGACAACCTGCGCATCGAGCAGATCAACACCCATAAGTTCCTGCATGACGGTTTCTTCGATCCGACCCAGCGCTACTTCCAGATTGCGGCCAACGCCTCGAACCGGATGGAGTTCCTGGACACCGAAACCCGTAAGGCCGTCGGTTCGCTCGTAACCGGCAAGAAGCCGCACCCGGGCGCCGGCGCCAACTGGGTCGATCCCAAGTGCGGTCCCGTGGCCGGTACCACCCATCTTGGTGAAGGCAAGGTGACCGTTTGGGGCAACGATCCCAAGGGTCATCCGGACCAGGCCTGGAAAGAGTGCTACGCCGTCGAGAGTGACGGGCCGGGCCTCTTCATCCGGACCCATCCGAACTCCGACTACGTCGTGTTCGATCAGACCAAGCACCCGGATCCCGAAGTCCAGCAGGCCATCAAGGTCCTGGACAAGAAGAGCCGGAAGATCGTCAAGACGATCCAGGTCACGGACATGGATAAGGCGCTTGCCGTGCACACCGAATTCAATGCCGACGGATCCGAATTCTGGGTTTCCGTCTGGGTTCGCGGCGGCAAGAAGAACTGGCTGAAAGGCGAAATCGTCGTCTACGATTCGAAGACCCTGAAGGAAAAAACCCGGGTCAAGAATCTCGAAACGCCGACCGGCAAGTTCAACGTTTCGAACCGGAAGCATCACCGGACGTAACGTTCAACCAAGACCCGAGGTTGAGAGGCGGGAGCACATCGTTCCCGCCTCTTTTCCCGGCCCGACAATTCATTTTCAAATTTTCAGTACGCATCCGATTGGTCGATCCATCTGGGGTGAAATGAGGCAGACATGATCTTACGGCTTTACAAATGGTTCTGGGCGCCGACGGCGCGCTACACGTGGGGCGCCATCTTTATTGTCGGCGGCATCGCGGGGATCATCTTCTGGGGCGGCTTCAACACCGCGATGGAAGCGACCAACACCATGAAATTCTGCGTCTCCTGCCATGAGATGGAGGAGAACGTCTACGCCGAGTACAAGGAAACCATCCACTACGAAAACCGTACCGGCGTGCGGGCCACCTGCTCCGACTGCCACGTGCCGGACCCCTGGGTGCACAAGTTCGTGCGCAAGATCCAGGCGACCAACGAGCTTTTCCACAAGGTCCTGGGCACCGTCGACACCCCCGACAAGTTTGAAAACAAGCGCCTGACCTTGGCCAAGAACGTCTGGCGGTCGATGAAACAGACCGACAGCCGCGAGTGCCGCAACTGCCACTCCTGGGAAGCGATGTCGAGCAAGATGCAGAAACGCCGGGCGCAAAAGCGCCACATCGCTGCCCGCGACGAAAAAATGACCTGCATCGACTGCCACAAGGGCATCGCCCACCGCGCCGTGCACCAGCTGCTCGACGAGGATGACGATCCCTACGATGGCGTGGCCGACAACCGCCGCCTGCCCTCGAAAGAGGAAGTCGCCAAGGCCGAGGCCGAAAAGGCCGCGAAGCTGGCGGCAGCCGCTGCAGCGGCCAAGAAAGCCGCGGAAGAGGCCAAGGCCAAGGCGGAAGCCCAAGCGGCCGAAGCCGCCAAACAGGAGGCCGCCAAGCAGGAAGCCGCCAAGCAGGAAGCCGCTTCAGCGGGCGGCGGCGGCGGCGATTGGTCCGCCATCGAGGGCACGGAAATCGTTCTGCTTTACCCCGGTCAAACCTCCATCGAGT
>CAYOAD010000110.1:0-13691 GCA_964401845.1 uncultured Rhodospirillaceae bacterium
GAAGACGCCGTCGCCTTCGGCCAGTCCCTGGGCATTTCGCTGTTCCAGGGCCGCTATATCGATCAGTTGCTGAGTTCGCAAAAAGGCCAGACCACCGTGGCCTGATGCCGGTCTAACCGGAATTCGCCGAAGGCCTTACTCGCGGGGTGAATGCTTGGCCAGAATGCGCTGCAGGGTGCGCCGGTGCATGTTGAGCCGCCGGGCCGTTTCCGAGACATTGCGGTCACAGAGCTCGAACACCCGCTGGATATGTTCCCAGCGCACGCGGTCGGCCGACATCGGCCGTTCCGGCGGGTCGGGGTGGCCCTCGGGCTTGGCCAGCAAAGCCGCTTCGATTTCGTCCGCGTCCGCCGGCTTGGCGAGATAGTCGACCGCGCCGGACTTAACGGCCGCCACGGCCGTGGCGATGTTGCCGTAACCCGTCAACATGACGATGCGCATGTCGTCCCGCGCCGCGCGAAGTTCCGGCACAATGTCGAGGCCGCTGCCATCCATCAATTTCAAATCCACCACGGCGAACGCCGGCGGATTTTTTTTGGCGATTTCCACCGCCTCGACAACGCCTTCGGCGGCGGATACCTCGAAGCCGCGGCGTTCCATCGCAAGGGCTAGGCGTCTACGGAAAGGTTCGTCGTCGTCGACGATCAGCACGGTGCGTTCCACCTCTCCCGCTGCGTCCGCATCCGCCGTTTCCGAGCCGGCGGGGGCGCCGCCGTCTTCCTTGGTCATTGTCTATCCCTTCATCGCATCGAGCCGGGGCCATGATATGACAACTTTCGCGCCGCCGCCACGCTGGTTGCGAAATTCGACGGACGCCCCGGTGCGCTCCAACAGCGTCTTGGCGATGAACACACCCAGCCCCATGCCGCCGCCGCCGTCGTCGGACAGCCGCCGGCTCGTAACGTAAGGTTCACCCAACGCGCCCAGGATATCGCCGGAGAATCCGGGGCCGTCGTCGATAATTTCGATGCTGAGGTTCTCATCTTCCCAGTTGGCCACGATCACCACCCGGTTGCGGGCGAAATCGACGGCGTTCTCGACGAAATTACCCAGGCCGTGGATAATCTCCGGATGACGGGGCACATGGGGCGGCAGGCCGTCTCCGACCGCCGCGACCTGAATATCGATGTCGCCGCCTTCGTGGGGCTCGGCGGCCTCCCGCACCAGGGCGACGAAGCTGACGTGGCTGAATTCGCCGCCCCGGCCCTCGGCCTCCGGCGTCCGTGACAACTGGCCCAGTATCTCGCGGCAGCGCTCGGTCTGGCTGGAAATCAAAGCCATGTCTTCCGCCATGTCGCTATCCCCGGGAAGCTGGTTCGCCAATTCCTTGGCCACCAGCGCGATGGTGCCGAGCGGCGTGCCCAGTTCGTGCGCCGCCGCCGCCGCCAGGCCGCCGAGCGCCGACAGCTTTTGCTCGCGCGACAACACCAATTGTGTTTCTGCCAGGGCATCGGCCATGCGCCGGGCTTCCTCGGCCACCCGCCAGGCGTAGACGGAAATAAACGACATGCCGAGGACCAGGGCGCTCCAAATACCGTAGATGTAGGTTCGGGGCAGAACCAACGGCGCGCCGGGCCAGGGCAGAGGCATATGGATGTTCGCCAGAACCGTCACACAGGCGAGCGTGACCCCGCCCAGCCACAACGTCGAGTGCAACCTCAGGACCGTCGCCGATATCGTTACCGGCACCAGGAACAGCAGGGCAAAGGGATTGGTCAGGCCACCGGTCAGGAACAGCAGGGCGGCGAGCTGGACGATATCGTAGGCGAGGTAGAGCGCGGCTTCGCGGTTCTGCAGGCGGGTCGAGGGCGAATAACGCAGCGACACCGCCAGGTTCAGCAGGGCCGAGGCGCCGACCGCCGCCAGCGCCAAGCCGACGGGCAGCTTGAATCCCATCAGGTAGTGAACCGACAGAATGGCTAGCAATTGCCCGGCCACCGCCACCCAGCGGATCAGGACGAGCGTCTGCAGCCGCACCCAGCCACGCGCTGACGTCGGCACGGCGCCGTTGCCGGCCCCGGCAGCCCGGCTTTCCGCCTCGGCCGCGTCCGGCGCGGCCTGATCCGAAGCTTGTTCCGTCATCGGCGCTGTCTTAGACCTTCCGCAATATGGTTTCAATCAGAACCAACCATATTATCGCCCGCGGGCGCAAACAAAGAAGCTGGCGAAGGTTACCGGCGCACACCATATTGGAGCGGTGAATATCGAGCATGCCATCAGCGTTTCGGACCTGAATAAAACCTACGGCGAGGTCGTCGCCGTCGAGGCACTCAGCTTCGCCGTGCGCCCGGGTGGTACCACCGCGCTGCTGGGCGGCAACGGTGCCGGCAAGACGACCACCATCGCCATGTTGCTGGGGTTGTTGCTGCCCACGTCGGGCCGCGTCGAAGTGCTCGGCTGCGACATGCTGCGGCGGCGCCACGACGTGTTGCCGAAAATGAATTTCTCCTCGCCCTACGTCGATCTGCCGGCGCGCCTGACGGTGCGCCAGAACCTCAAGGTCTATGGCCATCTCTACCACCTCGACAATCTGTCCGCGCGGCTGGAGCGGTTGGCCGACGCCCTTGACCTGGGCGCCTTCATCGACCGGCCCTACGGCAAGCTGTCGGCAGGGCAGAAAACCCGCGTGGCCCTGGCCAAGGCGCTGATAAACGAACCGGAGCTTCTGTTGCTCGACGAGCCGACGGCCTCGCTCGATCCCGATACGGCGGACTGGGTGCGGGGCTATCTGGCCGATTACCGCGACCGCACCGGCGCCACCATCCTGCTGGCCTCCCACAACATGGCGGAGGTGGAGCGCTTGTGCGACGACGTGCTGATGCTGCGGGCCGGCCAGCTGGTCGACCGGGGATCGCCGGCCGAGCTATTGGAACGCTACGGCCGGGCCAACATGGAGGAAGTGTTCCTGGATATCGCCCGCTCGCGGTACGACGAAGACCGGACGGCGGCCCAATGACCGATCCAGACGTTCCCGTCGGCCCGCCGAACCCCGCCCTCAGTCTGCGCCGCGTCGGCGCGCTGGCGCTGCGCTATATCTACCTGATGCGGGGCTCGTGGCCGCGGCTGCTGGAGCTCGCCTACTGGCCCACAGTACAGATGATCATGTGGGGCTTCATCACCCAGTTCCTGGCCTCGAACTCGACCTTCATCGCACAGGCCTTCGGCGTGCTGCTGTCGGCGGTGCTGCTGTGGGACGTCATGTTCCGCGGCCAGCTCGGCGTTTCGGTCTCGTTCTTCGAGGAAATGTGGTCGCGCAACCTCGGACATCTGTTCGTCAGCCCGCTCAGGCCCTACGAGATGATCCTGGCGCTGACCACCATGAGCCTGATCCGCACCTCGATCGGCTTGTTGCCGGCGACGTTGCTGGCCATGTGGTTCTTCGGCTTTTCGGTCTACTCCCTCGGCCTGCCGCTGATCGGCTTTTTCTTCAACCTACTGGTCATGGGCTGGTCCGTCGGCCTGGTGGTCGCGGGCCTGGTGCTGCGCTGGGGCCTGGGGGCGGAAAGCCTCGCCTGGGTCGCCATCTTCGCGCTGGCGCCGTTAAGCGGCATCTACTATCCCATCGCGACGCTGCCCGACTGGCTGCAGCCGGTTGCCCTGGCGCTGCCGTCGGCCCACGTTTTCGAGGGCATGCGGGCGATCCTGGTCGACGGCGCCTACCGGCCTGACATGATGATCACCGCCAGCGCGCTCAACGTGCTCTACCTGCTCGGCGGGGCGGCAGCCTTCCTCGGCTTCTTCCACAGCGCCCGCCGCCACGGCCTGCTGCTGCAGATGGGCGAGTAGGACGGCCTGTCCAGTTCCCGCCGCCCGAAACATTCGTTAACGGGAACCTCCAATGCGGGCTATGCCGTCTCGGCGCAAGGCGATATAACAAGCGCCCCGGAATTGAAGCGAGAAATAACTCTATGCACGACATGCCGCAACTCACCGTCACCCGCTGGTGGTGGATCCGCCACGCCCCCGTCGTCGGCCACGAAGGCCGGGTCTACGGCTCGAACGACGTGCCGGCCCATACCGACGATCCCGAAAGTTACGGCAATCTGGCCAACCGCCTGCCGCGCGACGCCGTCTGGGTGACCAGCCATCTCTCACGCACACACGTGACAGCCGACGCCATCGGCGAAGCCGGCCTGGAACACGGCGACCGCCTGGTCGAGGCCGATTTCGGCGAGCAGAACTTCGGCGACTGGCAGGGCATGACGTACGAGGAATTGAACGAGCGCATGAGGGAGTCCCTGGGCGAGGAAGCGCTGCACCGTTTCTGGTATGCCCCGGCGGCCCACCAGCCGCCCAACGGCGAGAGCTTCGTCGACGTCATCGAACGCGTGGGCAGCGTGATCGAGCGCCTGACGGAGGAACACAAGGGCCGCGATATCGTCGCCGTGGCCCATGGCGGCGTGATCCGGGCGGCCATCGCCCTGGCCCTGAACCTCGACCCGGACAAGGCCCTGGTGCTGCAGACCGAAAACCTCTCGACGACGCGGCTCGATCACCTGGACGGCCCAGGCCGGGGCGGCAACTGGCGTGTCGCCTTCGTCAATCAGCGGGCGCGCTAAGCCGCTTCAAATCCGTTAAACTGCCGCTCACGACGAATGACCTCGGGGAGGAACCTCCATGACCACCGATCAGACATCCGTCCGGCTGGCGCCGTTCACCCTCGGTCTGCCCGTCCGTTTCACCCACACCGACCCGGCGGGTTACGTCTTTTTCCCGCGCTATTTCGAAATGCTGCAGGCCGTGGTGGAGGAATGGTTTACCCAGGCGCTGAAACTGAAGTATTCGGATTTCGTCCTGGGCAAACGCCTCGGTCTGCCGACCGCCCAGACCGAATGCACCTTCCAGGCGCCCTGCCGGCTCGGCGATCCGCTGGAGATCACGCTTTATCTCGAGCACATCGGCAACTCCTCCATGCGCGTGCGCTTCGTCGGCCGGGTCCGGGGCGAACAACGCCTGGTGGCCAAGTCGGCCCTGGTCGTCACCAGCCTGGACGACGGCCGCCCCCAGCCCATCGATGACGACCTCCGGGGCCGCCTGGAGAAATACAGCATCGACAGCGAGGGCCGGGAATAAGCCGGCTTAAACCGCGTGCCGGCCCAGGCCGATCACGATCACCAGCGCGAACAACAGCAAAGCCGTCACCGCATAGAGGTATTGGCCGCGCACGATCTCGGCCAGGGTCTTGCCGCCGGGTTCCGCGCCGCCGCCGTGGCCGCCCAGGGTCATGCCGAAAGCGCCGGCGAAAGCGGAGATGACGGGGCCTTCGCCGAGGCGGCCGGAACGAAAGCCGTTGCGCAACAAGCCGCCGAGCGCGCCGGCCGGACCGGCGCCGGGCACGAAGATGGCGGCGACGCACGCAACCAGGGCCGCCAGCAGCGCCGGCAGCAGGCTCACCGCCTCGTTCACCCGGGTCGGCACCAAGCCGAACAGGCCCATGTCGGGTTTGGCGTCGTCAAGCAGGCGGCCGGCGATATTGACCGCCCGGTAGACCGCCAGTCCCGGCAGTCCCGCCAACAGGAACCAGAAAATGCCGCCCGCGAGACCGTCCCCCAGACGGCCCGCCAGGTGTTCGAGGACCGCCCGGATCAGATCGGCCGCCGTCAGCTGTTCCGCCCGCGGGCCAAAAACGGCCGACGCCGACCTGCGCGCCCCGGCCAAGGCGCCCTCGGAAAAGCCCGCCGTAACCTGGCCCGCCTCGTCGAACGGCCCGCGCATCACCATGAGCGACGAGATGAACAAAAGGGCGATGATCCAAACGAAGGGGATGTCGCCGGCCAGAATCTCGACCCCGCGCCCGGCCACGTAGGCGACCGCCGCGACGGCGATGAGCACGATGGCACCGCGCACGAGACGCGCCGCCCCGCCGCGTTCGGGTTTGTTCAGACGCCGCGTCAGTTCGCCGACCAGTCCGGCCAGCACCAGGGCGGGATGGGGGATGACCCGGCGCAGTCCGGGCCACGCGCCGAACAGGGCGTCCAGCGCCAGCGCCGCCAGCAACAGAACCTCGGCGCCCGGTCCATAGGCCAATGTGGCGAATTCAAAGCGGAAATCGAGCCCCGACATGACCCAGCATTGACCGCGCCGGGCCCTGCGTCAATGTGCCACCAAAGAAGATGCTGATTTCCTTAAATTACACCTGTATATTCCCGCGGCTATGAACAGACTGACCTTGATCATCATCACCGTGGTCGCCGCGCTCGTGCTGGGTTTCGGCGGCCGCTACCTGTTGCTGGGCGACGCCCAACAGCCCAGCCGGCCCGTTGCGGGCAAAGCCCTCGTGGGCGGCCCCTTCACGCTGACCGACCAAAACGGCCGGACCGTCTCCGAAAAGGACTACGCCGGCCGCCACACGCTGGTGTACTTCGGTTACACCTACTGCCCCGACGTCTGCCCGCTGGGCCTGCAGGTGATCGGCGAGGCGCTCGACATCTACGGCGAAAAGGGCGGCGACACCTCAAAGGTCGTCCCGCTGTTCATCACGGTCGACCCGGAGCGCGACACCGTCGAGGTCATGAAGGGCTATGTCGAGAATTTCCATCCCACCCTGCAGGGACTGACTGGCAGCGTCGATCAGATCACCAAGGTGGCCAAGGCCTACCGGGTCTACTATGCCAAGGTGAAGGACGAGGACAGTTCCGCCGATTATCTGATGGACCACACAGCGATCACCTACCTGATGGGCCCGGACGGCGGCTACGTCGGCCATTTCGGCCACACCGTGACGCCGGAAAAGATGGCTGAAAAGCTGGCCGAGACGCTGAATTAGGCCCACGCGACGCGGCGGCACGGATGCCGCAGTGCAGTGTTCAATTGGTGTTTAAGCTTTATTGGACACAAAATCTGGTGTTAATCTCTTCCGCAGTGCAAAATCACCCGGTGGAATCGCCGGCCGAAAGGCTATAATCGGCGCTTCTCGCGGTATCGGATCCTGGGTTGGGGCCTCCAACGGGTTTGCACCGGTAAACAGTAAACCCCGCGCCCCTTCGGCGCCTTACGGGAGTCGGTATGCTTTATCATTTTCTCGAGATGCAACAGGCTGTGCTCAAGCCCTGGCGTCTCGCCGCGGCCGCCAACAAAAAATTCTTCCAATCCCCCTATAATCCGGCTTCGTACACCCAAGCCGGGCGGGTCATGGCCGCCGCTTCCGAAATTTTCGAGGACACCACCAAGCGCCGCGGCAAACCGGCGTTCGGCATCGATGCCGTCGAAATCGACGGCGGCCTCGTCAACATCGCCGAGGAAATCGTCATCCGCGGTCCGTTCTGCAATCTGAAACGGTTCCGCCGCGACGGAACGCACGACGATCCCAAACTCTTGATCGTCGCCCCGCTGTCGGGCCATTTCGCCACCTTGCTGCGCGGCACGGTACGGCAAATGGCGAAAAGCCACGACGTCTACATCACCGACTGGAACGACGCTCGGGACGTCCCGCTGACCGAAGGGCGCTTCGATCTCGACGATTACATCGACCTTTTGATCGCCTACCTGCACCACCTGGGCCCCGGCACCCATGTCATCGCGGTGTGCCAGCCGTCCGTGCCGATGCTGGCGGCGGCCTCGGTGCTCAATGCCGGCAACGACGACTGCGCGCCGCCGACCATGACGCTGATGGGCGGGCCCATCGACACCCGCAAGAACCCCACCGAGGTCAACAAACTGGCCGAGGACCGGCCTATCGAATGGTTCGAACGCAACGTCATCACCCACGTGCCGATGATCTATCCCGGCGTCCTGCGCCGGGTTTATCCCGGCTTTCTGCAGCTTTCGGGCTTCATGTCCATGAACCTCGACCGCCACATCGACGCCCACGTCAAAATGTTCCAGCACCTGATCGAGGGCGATGGCGACAGCGCCGACCAGCACCGCACGTTTTATGATGAATACATGGCGGTCATGGACCTGCCGGCGGAGTATTATATTCAGACCGTGAAAACGGTGTTCCAGGAGCACGCGCTGCCCCGCGGCACCATGATGTGGCGGGATCAGCCGGTGGAGCCGGCGGCCATCACCAGGACCGCGCTGATGACCGTCGAGGGCGAGTTGGACGATATTTCGGGCCTTGGCCAAACCCGGGCGGCGCATGAAATATGCACCGGCGTGGCTAAGAACCGCCGCGAACACTATGAACAGAAAGGGGTCGGCCATTACGGTGTCTTCAACGGTCGGCGCTGGCGCGAGGAAATTGCCCCCAGAATCGCAAGTTTCATCCGCGCCAACAGCTGACCCGGTGACCAGCGTCCCGTTCTGGCGGGAAAAAGCGCTCGGCGACATGTCGACCGACGAGTGGGAAAGTCTGTGCGACGGCTGCGCCCGCTGCTGCCTCAACAAGCTGGAAGATATTGACAGCGGCGACATCGCCTATACCAGCGTCGCCTGCCGCCTGCTTGATCTCGAGACCTGCCGCTGCACCGATTACGCCCACCGCACGCGCTACGTCCCCGACTGCGTGAATTTAACGCCGGAAAACGCCAAACGCCTGAGCTGGCTGCCCTCGACCTGCGCCTACCGCGTCTTGGCCGAAGGCGGCGACCTGGCCGATTGGCATCCGCTGGTGTCGGGCGATCCCGAGAGCGTCAAGCGGGCCGGCGTTTCGGTGGCGGGCCGCGTCATATCCGAACGGGATGCGGGAGACTTGGAGGACCACGTTGTGGTTTGGCCCGAATGACCCGCACCATCGCCCTGTTGCAGACCAACGACGGCGAGATCGCGCTGACGGTCCGGGTCAGCGCCCGGGCCCGGCGCATTGGCTTGCGCGTCGACCCGCGCCTCGGCGGTGCCGAACTGGTCCTGCCCAAAGGCGTTTCGACCAAACGCGGTCTCTCGTTCGCCGCCAGCAAGTCGGACTGGCTGCGCGATCATCTCGCCGCCCTGCCGCCCTCCATCCCCTTCTCCGACGGCGCCGCCATCCCGATCCTCGGCCTGCCATGCACGGTCCGGCACATCGGCCGCCGCGTCGCCAAGGGTCTCGCCCTGGGCAGCGGCGCCCGCCCCGGTCCGGTCTGGCGCGAGGACGACACGGTCTATGTCGTCGGTGACGCGCCCCACATCGAGCGCCGGGTGCGTGATTGGCTGAAAGCCGAGGCCCGCCGCCGGTTTACCGAAAAAGCCCGGGCGGCGGCCGAAATTCTCGGCGTCACGGTCAAGGGCATAACCTTGCGCGATCCGCGCAGCCGGTGGGGCAGTTGCTCGGCCCGGGGCACGCTATCGTTTTCCTGGCGGCTGATTTTGGCGCCCGAAAGCGTGTTCGATTACGTCGTCGCGCACGAAGTGGCCCACCTGGCCGAAATGAACCACGGCCCCCGCTTCTGGGCTCTGGTCGCCCGTCTGGTGGAGGATGCGGATACACCCAAGGACTGGCTGCGGCTGCACGGCGCGGCACTCCACCGCTACGGCTCCTAGGGCGCCTAGGGTGCCTAGGGATCCGGCTTCATCAGCGAGGGCTTTTGCTCCGAGTAGGAATCGCCGCCGCTGAATATCTTTTCCAGCCAGTTCGGAGACCGGTCGGGTTCGGATTGCTTCGCCATCAGCGGCTGGACCGCCCGGCCGCGGTGGGCGTCGCGCATGAACGCGGCCCAGATGCGCGCCGGCAGGCCACCGCCCGTAACCTTTTTCATCGGCGCCGCGTTGTCGTTGCCGACCCAGACCCCCGTCACCAGATCCGACGTGAAGCCCATGAACCAGGCGTCGCGGTAATCCTGGCTGGTGCCCGTCTTGCCGGCCGCCGGCCGCTTGAGACGGGCGGCCCGGCCCGTGCCGCGCACGACGGCTTCCTGCAGCATGCCCGTCAGAGCCCGCACTGCCGCCGCACCAGCCACCAGGCCGGGACCGGAACCCGAGCGGCGGTAGAGGATTTCGCCGCCCGTGTCCTTGATTTCGAGAATGGCGTGGGGCCAGACGCCGCGGCCGCCGCCGGCGATCACCGCATACGCCGCCGTCAGCTCCAGCGGCGTCACTTCCGCCGCCCCCAACGCCATCGAGGGATGGGGTTCCAGTTTACCGGTCAGGCCGAGGCGCCGGGCCGCTTCCACCACCTTGTCGCGGCCGATCTTCTCCGTAATCTTGACCGGAACCGAGTTGAGCGAATAAGCGAACGCCTCGTTTAGGCTCACCTCGCCGCGGTAATCGCCGAAATTCCGGGGCGACCAGCCCGCCACGGTGACCGGGCCGTCGAGCACCCGGGTGTCGGGCCTGTAACCGTTTTCCAGGGCCGCCAGGTAAACGAACAGCTTGAAGGTGGAACCCGGCTGGCGCATGGCCAGGACGGCGCGGTTGAACTGGCTTTGCAGGTAGGAACGCCCGCCCACCATGGCTCTGACTGCGCCTTCGGGCGTCATCGCCACCAGGGCTGCCTGGCCGGCGCCGCGCTTCTTTCCTTCGTCGTCGAGCCCCCTGGCGACGGCCGCCTCGGCCGCCCGTTGCAGGTCGGCGTCGAGGGTGGTGCGCACGACGATCTCCCGGCCCGACTGGCTGACGTAATCGGCCAGCTGTTCGTACACCCAGTCGGCAAAATATCGCGCCCCGCCGGCGCGGCGCCGGCGCTTCGAGATTTTGATGCGGGCCAACGTCCCGTTGAGTTCGCGCCCCGCCTTGGCCGCGCCCGCCGCGTCGAGATACCCCGCCGCCAGCATGTTGGCGATAACGACGCGCGTGCGTTTTTCGGCCGCCTTGGCGTTGCGGTCGGGCGCGTAGCGCGACGGCGCCTTCAAAAGCCCCGCCAGAATGGCCGATTGCGTGAGATTCAAGCCGGATACCGGCACGCCGAAATAGCGCCGTGCCGCGGCGTCCACGCCATAGGCGCCGCTGCCGAGGTAGACGCGGTTGACGTAAAGCGCAAATATTTCAGGCTTGCTGAACTTGGCCTCCAGCCAGAAGGCCATCATCGCTTCCAGCAATTTTCGTCTCAACGTTCGTTCGGGCGTGAGAAAGACGTTTTTCGCCAGTTGCTGGGTGATGGTGCTGCCGCCCTGCACGACGCGGCCCGCCATCAGGTTGGCCACGGCGGCGCGGGCCAGGCCGATCACGTCCATGCCGACATGGTCAAAGAACCGCCGGTCCTCGGTCGCCACCACGGCGTTGACCAGGGACCTGGGCAGGCTGTCGAAGGCAACTTCCTCTCCCCAGGCACCGCCGAGGGTGGTTACCTCGCGGCCGTCGGCGTAGGTCAGTTTGACCTGGGGACCCCGCACCGGCTGCACCCGCCCGGGCGCATCCACGGTCGGCAGTTCGTAGGCGTACCAGGCCACCAGCCCGATCAAGCCAATCGTCAGCCAAATTCCGGCCACCGCGCCCCAGTAAGCCAGAAACCTGATGACCCGGCCAGAACGTCTGTTCTTTTCTCCGGTGTCTTCGCTATCGCCCGTTCTTACCACTGCAATTCCATCGCAAGCGCTTGCAGCGGCACGACATCTCCGGACAGCTTGGCTACCATCTCGGTGATGATTTTCCGGCTCAACGGCAACGCTTCGGCCCGCTTCATACCGGCCGAAATCCGCGGATCATAAAGTGTGCGAAGCAGGATCATATCGTTAACGGAAAGATCGTTTTGTTTTGCGTCGCGGAAATAGAGGATCGATGGTCTGAATTTTTGATGATGGCCCAGCAGCCCGTAGGCATGCATCAGTTCGTGCTGGACGCAGATTTCGCGCAATCGTTCACCGCCGTCCTGGACCACGAAAATATCGGCCCTCAGAATGTTCGAGGCGGCATTGGGAATGGCCAGGCAAACGGCATGAATGGGGATGCTGAAGGCCCAGTCCTTCTGTTTGACGACTTTGGCGGCCTCTTCGTGCAGTGTTCCCCGTTCGATGAAGCGGACCGCGAAGTTGGCGCGCCCCGATTTGGCCGGAATTTCGACCGGAATACCGGTCAGCTTTTGCATCGTCGAAAATGCCCGCCGGACCGATTCAACATCGCTTTCGTCGTGCTCACCCTTGAACGCGACCCGGACCGGCGACACCCATTTGAGTGCCCAGCCGTTTTCGTTGTCGTCCCGCCCGAAGCCGAGACCCAGGCGGTCGAACGTGGATACCAGGACGTCAACGGACGCCACGGAGCCGTCCTCAGGCACTGCGGCGCAGCCCGTCAGCGCCAGCGCGACAGCGACAAATAGGGCCTTGAAAATCGGCATGCTAGATATCGAGGTTTGCCACACTTAGCGCGTTTTCCTGAATGAATTCGCGGCGCGGCTCCACCACGTCGCCCATCAGGGTGGAGAACATTTCATCGGCTTCGTCGGCGTGGCTGACCTTGACCTGCAAAAGTGTCCTGACATCCGCGTCCAGAGTGGTTTCCCAAAGCTGGTCGGGGTTCATTTCACCCAACCCTTTGTAGCGCTGGATCGACAACCCCTTGCGGCCGAACCCGAAGACGGCGTTCAGCAGTTCGGTCGGCGAGCGGATTTCCAATTCGTCGTCCTTGCGGGTCAGGATCGCGCGTTTGACGTAGGCCTGTTGCAGTTCCACCGCCTGTTCGTCGAGTTTGCGCGCCTCAGCCGAGCGGATAAGCGGACCGTCGATGACGTGGACCTGCGTGATGCCGCGCAGGACGCGGGTAAATTTAAGCCCGCCGTCCGGCGTCGGTTCTCCCTGCCAGCCGCGCTCGATGGGCGGGCTCAGCTGATCGAGCCGGTTGGCGACGTAGGCCGCCGCCGCCACGGCCTGTTCGGCGTTTGACAGCACGCCCGGGTTTAAGGCGCCGGCGATGGCGGTTTGCTCCACGACCGAACGGTCATACTTTTGGCTGACGGCTTCCAGCAGGCGCCGGCAATGGACCGCATGACCGACCAGGGCGCGCAGGTCGTCTCCGGCGCGCTGTTCACCGGTGTGCATCGTCAGCACGGCGTCTTCCAGGCCGCCGTCGATGAGAAACTCTTCAAGCGAGGGTTCGTCCTTCAGGTAGCGCTCGGATTTGCCGCGCGACACCTTGTAGAGCGGCGGCTGGGCGATGTAGAGGAAGCCGCCCTCGATGATCTCGCGCATTTGGCGGTAGAAGAACGTCAGCAGCAGCGTGCGGATGTGGGCGCCGTCGACATCGGCGTCGGTCATGATGATGATTTTGTGGTAGCGCAGTTTTTCGATGTCGAAGTCTTCGCGACCGATGCCGGTCCCGAGCGCCGTGATCAATGTGCCGATTTCGGCCGACGACAGCATTTTGTCGAACCGGGCGCGTTCGACGTTGAGGATCTTGCCGCGCAGCGGCAGCACCGCCTGGGTCGCCCGGTTGCGGCCCTGTTTGGCCGAGCCGCCGGCCGAATCGCCCTCGACCAGGAAGAGCTCCGACTTGGCCGGATCCCGCTCCTGACAATCGGACAGCTTGCCGGGCAGACTGGAGATGTCCAGCGCCCCTTTGCGCCGCGTCAATTCGCGCGCCTTGCGCGCCGCCTCGCGGGCGGCGGCGGCCTCGACGACCTTGGAAATGATGGCCTTGGCCTCATTGGGGTGTTCCTCGAACCACTGGGCCAGGTGCTCGCCGAGGAAACTCTCGACGGCCGGGCGGACCTCGGAGGACACCAGCTTGTCCTTGGTCTGGGAGGAAAACTTGGGATCCGGCACCTTGACCGACAGCACGCAGGTCAGGCCCTCGCGGGCGTCATCGCCGCTCAGGCTGACTTTTTCCTTCTTGGAGATGCCCGACTGGGCGGCGTAGGCGTTGACGGTGCGGGTCAGGGCTCCGCGGAACCCGGCCAGATGGGT
>CAYOAD010000111.1:0-13651 GCA_964401845.1 uncultured Rhodospirillaceae bacterium
ATTCGGCGCAGCGGCGCACCAGGTGGTTGACCGCGGCCGGCTCAAAAGCCGCCAAGGCATTGGTGTTGGCCTCCAGGGCGGCGAAAAAAGCGCCGTCCCGGATCAGCGCCACCTTGACCGCTTCCGCCATCCCGGCGCGGCGGTCGCGTTCGCTCAACGTGGCCAGGAAGGCGCTGTCGTTGATCACGGCGAACGGTGGGGCGAACGAGCCCAGCAGGTTCTTCGAGTTGTACGCGTTGACGCCGGTCTTCACGCCGACGCCTGAATCGTTCTGCGCCAGCACGGTGGTGGGTACGCGGGTCATGCGGATGCCGCGGTGCGTCGTCGCGGCGACGTATCCCACCATGTCCAGAAGCGCACCGCCGCCGATGGCGACGATATGGGAATGGCGGTCCATACCCAGTTCCAGCATGCGGTGTTGCAGGCGGGCGACCAGCGCCGGTTCGTTCTTGACCGCTTCGCCGCCGGGGATGATTTCCGGCTTGGCGACCAGGTCGAGAACGTCGGCGTTGGCCTCGGCGTAATGGGCGATGGCCTCCGGCAGGTCGTCCCAGGCCGACGCCACGCCCTCGTCGATGAACACCACCAGCTTATGCCGGCGGTCGGCTTCGAGCCGCGTGAGAGCGTTGACGAAGATCGGGTTGTCGTTTGCGAAGACGTTATCGGTGAAGTAGACGGGATAGCTGAACGGCACGGCGAACTGCTGGACGTAGACGTCCCCGCCCACTTCGGGCGTACTGCCGCCGGTCGGCCCGTTGCCGCCGATGTCCGATGCCTCGACCATGGCTAAATGCTGCTCCCCCAATACTTTGCGACGGCCATGTTAATCGTCATACTATTGCAGAGTCCATATAGAGCGTAGCAAATGTATGTCGAGGGAGGTTGTGATGCAGTTGGAAGGTAAGGTCGTCGTCGTCACAGGCGGCGCGCGCGGTTTGGGCCGGGCGTACGCCGAGGCCATGGCGCGCGAAGGCGCCTCAGTGGTCGCCGGTGACGTACGGGATACCGCGGAAACCGTGGCGTCGATCGAGGCCGAGGGCGGCAATGTCCTCGGTTTGACTCTCGACGTTACCGATATGGCCAACTGCGCCGACATGGCGAAGCAGGCAGTCGAGCGCTTCGGCCGCATCGACGTATTGGTCAACAACGCAGCCCTTTACGGCGATATCTCGGGCGGTCGTTTTGACGATCTTGCCGACGATCAGTGGGACCGGGTGATGGCGGTGAACGTCAAGGGCATCTGGCAGTGCTGTAAGGCCTGCGTGCCGGCGATGCGCGAGGCCGGCGGCGGTTCCATCATCAATATCTCATCGCTGGCGGCGACCTACGGCATGCCATTCGCGGCCGATTATGCCACCTCCAAGGCCGCTGTGATCGGACTCAGCCGCAGCCTGGCGCGCGAGCTGGGCCGCGACTGGATCCGCGTCAACGCGGTCGCCCCCAGTGCGGTGCTGACCGAGGGCACGGAGGGCTATATGGGCGAGGTTAAGGAGAAGGCCCTGGCCGTTATCGCCTCTGGTCAGAGCCTCAAAAGCAACTTGGAGACCGACGACATGGTCGGCACCATCGTTTTCCTCGCCTCCGACGCCAGCAAATTCGTGACCGGACAAACCATCATGGTCGATGGCGGCACGGTCCTGCTCTGACCGGATTTGGTGTCGCCATGACAGACGTCCTGGACAAGTGGCCGGATGAGATCTTCACGACGCTGAAGGCGCTGGACGTCCGTCATGTCGCCTACGTCCCCGATGCCGGGCACACCAAACTGATCAACCTGGCCATTGCCGAGCGGACAATGGCGGCAACGGTGCTGACGACGGAGGAGGAGGGCATCGGCTATCTGGCCGGCGCCTGGCTGGGCGGCGAGCGCGGCGTCCTGCTGATGCAGTCGAGCGGCGTCGGCAACTGCATCAACATGCTGAGCCTGACCATGAGCTGCCGGTTTCCGTTGCTGATGCTGGTCACCATGCGGGGCGAATGGGCCGAGTTCAATCCCTGGCAACAGCCCATGAGCAACGCTACCGCGCCGTCGCTGGAGTTGATGGGGGTTCAGACCCGGCACGTCGAGGAACCGGCGGATGTGGCGCCGATGGTCAGCGCCTTGGGAGAGCAGGTCTTTGCCGGCGATCTGGCGGGGGCGGTGTTGCTCGGTCAGAAACTGGTGGGTAAGAAGGAGTGGATCCGATGACCGTCAAGCGCCGCCAGCCCGGCCGCCTCAGCCGACGTGTGGTTGTCGAGGAACTGCTGCGCGACCGCGGCGAACTGCTGGTCGTCAGTGGCCTCGGCGCGCCGACCTACGACGTCGCCTCGCTGGGCGACGACGACCGCAATTTCTATCTCTGGGGCGCCATGGGGGGAGCTGCGATGATCGGCCTCGGCCTGGCCCTGGCCCAGCCTGAAAAACCGGTGCTGGTCATCACCGGCGACGGCGAACAGCTGATGGGTATGGGCGCCCTGGCGACGATCGGCGCCAAGCGGCCGAAAAATTTCTCGCTCGCCTTGCTGGATAACGGCCACTACGGCGAGACCGGTATGCAGCTCAGCCATACCTCCGCCGGCGTCAAGATGCACGGCGTGGCCCATGCCAGTGGCTTCGCCTGGACGCGGGAGCTGACCGACATGAAGGAGGTGCAGGACTTCCGCGACCGCCTCCACCTAATCGAGAAGGGTCCGCGCTTCGCCTCCCTGCAGGTCGCCGCCGACAGTCCGGTACGGGTCCTGCCCACGCGCGACGGCGTTTTGCTGAAGAACCGCTTCCGCGCCGCCGTTACAGCACCCGAAACGATCAAGCCCGAGGGCACGATCCACTAAAACCCGTAAAGCTCCGCCGGGTTGTCAGCGAGGATGCGGCTGCGCACGGCGTCGTCGTCAGCCCAGTGCAGCAGCGTGTCCAGCAGATCGGCTTCGTCGTATTCGCCGAGGTGGTTGGGATGGGGCCAGTTGCTGGCCCACAACATGCGTTCGGGCGCTTCCTCAACGAGGGCACGGGCGAGCGGGGCGATGTCAGGGAAGTCCGGCAGTTCCATGAGCGAGGATTCATAAGGCGCCGATAGTTTGACCCAACAGCGGCCGGTATCGACCAGATGCAGCAGCGCGCGGAAGCTGGGGTGGTCCAAACCGACGGGATCCATGAAGCGGCCGACATGATCGACCACCAGCGTTCCTGGAAGGCGCAGCAGTTGGTCGGCCCGGTCGGCAAACTCGCGCCCGTTCATCTGCAACTGGATGTGCCAGCCGAATTCATGGACGCGCGCCGCAACCACCTCAAGGATATCCCACGGCACAGCCGCGCCCGACAACATGAAGAAGCGCGCACCTCGGCAGCCCAACTTTGTCAGGCGCTCCAGTTCCTCGTCCGTCGCGGTGTCGTCCACCACTAAAACCATGCGGGCGGCGTCGCCCAACTCTTCCTTTGCCGCCAACTGGCAGGCGTTGTCCCGGCCGTAGGTGGAAGGCTGGACGATGACGACGCGTTCCAGGCCCAAGCGTTCCTGCAGAGCCTGGTAGTCCGCGACGCCGGCGTCCGGCGGCGTGAAGGCGGCGCTTTCGGCAGTCGGGTAAATCGTTCCGTCATAGAAGTGCATGTGGGTGTCGCAGGCCCCCGGCGGCATCTGCATATCCGGTTTTTTCGTCATGTCCGCCCTCCGCCGGTTGGGATAATCGATATTGACGCCGCGCCGTCCAAGGTAAACATTTGAGCGGGGAAAATAAATGGAGCGGGAGTTGTTATGTCGGTTGGGACGAAGCGGCCATGACGCAAGCACTTGAGCGTTGCCGCAATATCGCGGACCTTCGTCTGCTGGCCAAGCGGCGCGTGCCGCGGCCGATCTTTCATTTCGTCGACGGCGGCGCAGAGGACGAAGTGACCCTGAGGCGCAATACGGACGCCTTCGAGGAATTCGAACTGGAGACCGAATACGCCGTCGACGTCAGCCAGATCGACCCCTCGACCACGCTGATGGGGCAGAAGCTCGATTGGCCGGTAATCCTGTCTCCGGCCGGCAGCACCGGGCTGCTGCATCCCCAGTCGGAGCTCTGCAGCGCCCGGGCGGCGGGCCGGGCGGGCACCATGTTCATGCTGTCCTGCATGGCCAACAACTCGATCGAGGACGTCGGCGCCGCCGGCGACGGGCCAAAGGTACTTCAGGCCTACGCCTTCCGCGACCGTTCCCTGACGCGCGAGTTTATCGCCCGCGCCAAGGCGTCCGGCTATACCGCGTTGTGCCTGACTTTCGACGTCCCGGTCATCGGCATGCGCGAACGCGATCTCGCCACCGGCATGACCATCCCGCCCAAACTGACGCTGGCCAGCCTGTTCGACTTCGCCCTGCGACCGGCCTGGGTGGCGCGTTATTTGGCCAGTCCCAGGCTTTCCATCGCCAACATCGAGCACAAAATCGATGAGGGCAGCAAGGACATCTCGACGATCCTGAAGTTCGTCAACAACCAGTTCGATCCCTCCGCGACCTGGGCCGATGCAGCCGAAATGATCGCCGAATGGGACGGCCCGGCGATGATCAAGGGCGTCATGACGGCGGCCGATGCTCAACGCTCTCTGGACGTCGGCGCCACGGCGGTGATGGTTTCCAACCATGGCGGCCGGCAACTGGACGGTGCACCGGCGGCGATCGACCGGCTCGAAACCGTGGTCGAAGCCGTCGACGGCAGGGCCGAAGTCGTCCTGGACGGCGGCGTTCGCCGGGGCAGTCACGTGCTCAAGGCGCTGGCGCTGGGCGCCAAGGCCTGCTCGGTCGGCCGGCCCTATCTCTACGGTTTGGGCGCCGGCGGCGAGGCCGGCGTCGACCGCGCGTTGACGATCCTGCGCGAACAGGTCGAACGCTCCATGGCCCTGACCGGTTTCGCCACCATCGCCGACATCTCCCGCGACCGGGTAAGCGTTAGGGGTCGGACGCACAGTTAATCGGAGAGTTAATTGGTGTCAGGCACTTAATTATTGTTAACGCCGGATTTCGGAAATTCCGGCTCAAATCCTTTCATAAACAAGGTATGCCCAGATTACCTCGTGTTGTCCTTCCCAATATTCCCCATCACGTGCTGCAGCGGGGTACCCGTAAGCAGAAAACGTTCTTCCGTGCTTCCGATTACCGTGGCTATCTGCGGTTGCTGCAGGAAAATTGCGCCTTCAACAATGTCGAGATATGGGCCTACTGTCTTATGCCCAACCATGTCCATCTTATATTGACGCCGACACGGCTCGAGGGGTTGAGCGCCGGCAGGATCGTCCAGACCGGCACGCCCGACGAAATGTACACCCGACCCGGCGACACCTACGTCGCCGCGATGGTCGGATCGCCCAAGGTCAACCTGATTTCGGCTGTGCGTCGCGGCGAGGACGCCCGGCCGTCCGTCGAACTGCCATTCGCATCCGTTTCCGGCGGACCGTGGAGCGAGGCCCTGAAGGCCTTCCCGGTCGGTTCGGAACTGATATTCGGCATCCGTCCGAACGATGTCGTGGCGAACTCCGCTGATGCGGGGGACGCCGAATTCACCGCCAAGGTGCACCTGACGGAGCCCTTGGGGGATGTGGTCATCCTGGACCTCGAAGTAGGGGGGACCGGCTTGAAGATGGTCCTGCCGGAGGAACAGGCCGTGCGGTACAGCGTCGGTGACGATGTGCCGGTGTCGTTACGAGTGGAGAACACGCACGTGTTCGCTCGGGAAACCGGTTCGGCAATCCGCTGAACCGGAAATCATGCCGCCGGGGGGCGGCGCCAGATCTCCAATTGAGAGGAGGAGGTTTCGATGAAGGGTAAGTTTTCAATCACGGGTGCTTTGGCAGCCGGTATCGTGGCGAGCGGCCTGGCCGTCTCCGTTGTCGTTTCCAGACCGGCGATCATGCGCAGTGTTGTGGTCTTGCCGCAGCCCGAGGGACCGAGCAAGCAGAGCACCTCACCGGCGGCGATATCGAGATCGACACCGCTGACGGCCAGCATGTCGCCGAAGCGCTTGGTCAGGTTGATGGTTTCAATTGTCGACATGTCGCCGCCCCTTATTTCTTGATGGTGCCGAAGGTGACGCCGCGCAGCAGGTGGTTCTGCAACAGATACGTCACGGCGAAGACCGGGATCAGGAACAGTGTGATGATGGCCGCCAGCAAGCCCCAGTCGACGCCGAGTTCGCCGCCGATGGTGCGCGCCATACCGGTTGGCGGGGAAGCGCCGTCGTCTCCTGGCCCGAACGCCGCGCCGAACTGACCATGACGGCTTCGGATGAACTGGGCAAACTCGTGATTTTCACGCCGCCGGGAGAGGATTTCCTGTGCGTCGAGCCAGTCAGTCACGATACCGACGCCTTCAACCGGGCGGCCGCGGGCGAGGCCGATACCGGCATGCGGGTGCTGGCGCCGGGCGAAGACCTCTCGGTGTATGTCCGATTTAGGCCTGCCGAGTATTGATCCGCTGAATTCACGTGTTCTGCGTGGCGTAATTTGTTATGCATACCCGCGCGCCCGGTCAGGGCGGAAGTTCGGGAGCCCTGTTCGCACGTGACTGACATTCTTTGGATTGCTTCGTACCCCAAATCCGGCAATACCTGGGTCCGGGCGTTTCTGCACAACTATCTGCTGCGCACCACTGAGCCGCAGGACGTGAACAACCTCCAACACAATTACCGAGACGCCGCCTTCAATTGGTACGAGCCCCACACCGAAAAGAGGAAACCGGGCAACCTGAACCCCGCCGAGGTCATGGCCCTCAGGAGCAAGGTGCAACGAGATCTGGCGGCCACGATGGATGGCTCGGTTCTGGTCAAGACTCACGTGCCGCGGATCAAGTACCTGGGCCATGATCTGATCGACGCCAAGCTAACCGCGGGGGCGCTCTATGTGACGCGCAATCCGCTCGACATCTGCGTTTCCCTGGCCAAATTCTGGAATTGGGGTATCGACCGCACAATCGAGGCCATGGCGGCCAAGGATTTCGGCGGCAACCCGATCAGTACCCTCGTGCACGATCACATCGGCACCTGGTCGGAGCACGTGTTCAGCTGGATGACCTGGAACCATCCGGGATTTATCGCCACGCGCTATGAGGATCTGCTTGATGATCCCAACATGTGGTTCGGCAGGCTGGCGGGCTTCCTGGAAGGCGGGCAGCCGGACATGGCACGGGTAAAAAAGGCCGTCGGATTTTCCTCGTTCGACACGCTCAAATCGATGGAAGAGAAAGACGGTTTCGGCGAAGCCTCGGCCAAGGACCGGCCCTTTTTCCGACAGGGCCGGGCCGGCGGCTGGCGGGAGGTGTTGTCGACCGCACAGGTCGACAAAGTCGTCGCCGCCCACGGCGAAACCATGGGAAATTTCGGTTATTTGCCGTAATCAGACCGTCCGTTTTGCCCATTCCGCTTGCATGAAGGCCAACGCGTCGCGGGCGAGGCCCTCTTCGGTGTCGAACATCTTGCGCCAGACTTTGACGATGGGGATGAGGTCGGGGATCGAGGTGCCGAACGCCTCGACCACGAAGCGCTTGTCGTAACCGATATCGCGCACCGCATCGAAGGTGTCCTGCCAGTGGACTTGGCCCTGGCCGGGTGTGCTGCGGTCGTTCTCGGAAATGTGGATGTGGTTGATGAGGTGACCGTATTCGCGGATGGCCTCGCCGACATTCTTTTCCTCGATGTTGGCGTGGTGGGTGTCGTAGAGGATGCCCACGTTGTCCGCGCCGACGTCGTTAATAAAGCGTGCGGTGTCGGCTGTCGTGTTGAGGAAATAGCACTCGAAGCGGTTGAGGAATTCGAGCGACAGTTCCACGCCTTGGGATTTGGCGTATTCGGCGGCCTGCTGCATGTGCTCCACGCCCCACGCCCATTCTTGCTCCGTCGGTGCGGCGCCGGTGAAGACGCCGAAGGTCGAATGGATGGGGCCGGCGACAATATCGGTATCCAGGGCCACGGCGCAATCGACAGCCTTTTTCGTTTCCCTGAGGGCAGCGGCTCTGATAGCGGGGTCCGAACTGATGGGATTGTCCTCCGGTCCCCGGGCGTTCAAAGCGGTGCGCGCCAGGCCAAGCTCATCCAGAAATTTCCCGAGCTGAACAAAGGCTTCCGTGTTGCCGGCGTCATAGATCGGAATTTCGACGCTGTCATAGCCGATGTCCCTGCATAGCCGCAGGATGTCGTGGTGCTGAGGTGTCACTTCCGTCGTCCAAAGCAGCATGTTCATGCCGAAAATCATGTCTTTCCCCTTGGTGTTGATTATAGCTTTATCCGGTGTAGCGGCCTGCGGGCAGACCCTGGATGCCCACCGGATATTCGAACAAAGCGCCGGCCAGCGGCTGCGCGGCGAGCGCCGCCTCGTCCAGCTGTTTGGCCGCCGTGGTGATGTAGAGCACGTCGAGATCGGGTCCGCCGAAGGCGACGTTGGTGTTTTGTCCCACCGGCATTTCGATGACGCGATCGACCACGCCTGTCGGGGTGAAGCGCGTCACGCGCCAGCCGCCGAAATGAGCGACCCAGAGACAACCCTCGGCGTCGACGGTCATGCCGTCGGGCCAGCCCTCGCCGTCGCCGATGGTGAGGTGGACCTGCCTGTTGGAGAGGATCCCGTCTTCCGCCAGATCGAAGGCGTAGATGGTCTTCTTCAGGGTGTCGGTGTGATAGAGCGTGCGGCCGTCGGGACTGAAGGCCGGGCCGTTGGTGATGACGTAGCCGTCATCCATCCGGTGTTCGGAGCGGTCGGCATCGAAGCGGTAAAGCGCACCCGTCGGCTCCATTTCGGCGTTGTCCATTGTGCCCACCCAAAGGCGGCCCGTGGCATCAGCCTTACCGTCGTTGATGCGGTTGCCGGGGAGGTCGGATTCCGGGGCACCGAAGCTGTCCGTATCGCCGGTCTCCAGGTCGATGGTAGCCAAGCCACTTTGAAAACCCGCGACAAAACCGCCCGCCGACCTGGGTACCAGGCAGCCGATCTCCTCCGGCATTGGCCAGCTGGTTTGTTCACCGCTGGCGGGATGATGGCGGTGGACGAACTTGCCCTTTATATCGACCCAGTAAACGGCCTGCTCTTCCGGCAGCCAGACGACGCCCTCGCCCAGCAATGCGCCGGCGGGGGATATGCACTTGGGGCCCGTCACGGCGATTACACCAGGCCGCCGTCGACGATGTAGGTCTGGTTGGTGCAGGCGTCAGAATCGTCCGACGCAAAAAACAACACAACGCGGGCGACATCCTCGGGCACGATGTTGCGCTTGAGGCATTGGGTTTCCATCAGCTTCTCGGCGAATTCGGGTGTGGTCCAGAGATCGATCTGACGCTGCGTCCAGGTGTGGCCCGGCACGATGGTGTTGACCCGGATATTGCCGGGGCCGAGATCGGCCGCGAGTGAACGGGTGAGGCCCTGAACCGCGGCCTTGGCCGTGGTGTAACCGGGCATGCCGCCCATGCCCATCATCCACGACACCGATCCCATGTTGATGATCGATCCGCCGCCCTCTGCTGCCATGCCCTTGTGAACCGCCTGGGCAGCAAAAAACTGATGCTTGAGATTCACCGCCATGCGGTCGTCCCAGTATGCCGGAGTCACATCGTCCATGTCGTGGCGGTCGTCGTGGGCGGCATTGTTGACCAGCACGCGGATGGCGCCGAGTTTTGCTGCGGCGTCGGCAATTGCCTGTTGCAACGCCGGTATGTCGCGCAGGTCGCAGGGGATGAAATAGGGCGCCAAATGGCCGGCGTCGTCGATCCTGGCGACCAGTTGTTCGCTGGCCTCCTCGTTGATGTCGACGAAGGCGACCTTGGCGCCCTGGCGGCAAAAACATTCGACAATGGTCGCGCCGATGCCGGAGCCGCCGCCGCTGACGAAGACGACGCGGTCCTTCAAACTCGGGTAGATGGCCTCAGCCGGCATGTGTCGCTCTCCCTAACCGGATGTTGCTAATGGGAATCGCGGGGCACGGCCGCACCGCTGCCGCCGATCAGGAAATCCAAATCGACGCCCTGGTCGGCCTGGGTGACATGCCGGCGGTAAAGACTGACGTAGCCCCTGTCGATCTCGCCTTCCGGAGCCGTCCAGCCGGCCCGGCGTTTATCCAGCACGTCATCCGGAACATCCAGGTGCAGGCGCCGCTCCGCGACGTCGAGCTCGATCATATCACCGCTCCGGACCAGCGCCAGAACGCCGCCGGCGGCGGCCTCCGGGGCGGTATGCAGAACCACGGTGCCGTAGGCCGTGCCGCTCATGCGCGCATCGGAAATGCGCACCATGTCGGTGATGCCGCGGGCCAGGATCTTGGGCGGCAGCGCCATGTTGCCGACTTCGGGAAAGCCGGGATAGCCGCGTGGTCCACAGTTCTTCAGAACCATGACGTCCTCGGGCTCGATATCCAGATCGGGATCGTCGATGCGGGCCTTGTAGTCGTCGATATCCTCGAATACGACGGCGCGGCCCCGGTGCTTCATCAGTTCAGGCGTCGCCGCCGAGGGTTTGAGCACGGATCCTTGGGGCGCCAGGTTGCCGCGCAGCACGGCAATGCCCCCGTTCTCGGCGACCGGATTGTCGAGCGGGCGGATTACGTCGTCGTTGAAGCATTCGGCTCCTGCGATGTTGTCCGCCATGGTCTTGCCGTTGACCGTCAGGGCGTCGCCGTGCAGCCGGTCTCCCAGCGACTTCATGACGGCCGGCAGGCCACCCGCGTAATAGAAGTCCTCCATCAGGTATTTGCCCGACGGCATGAGGTTGACCAGACAAGGGATGCTGCGGCCCAGGCGGTCCCAGTCGTCCAGGCTGAGGTCGACGCCGATGCGGCCGGCCAGCGCCAGCAGATGCACGACTGCGTTGGTCGAACCGCCGATGGCGCCGTTGACCATGATGGCGTTTTCGAACGCCTCCTTGGTCAGAATTTTCGACATTCTGAGATCTTCCTTGACCATTTCCACGATACGGCGGCCCACCATGTGAGCCAAAACGTTGCGCCGGGAATCGGCGGCGGGGATGGCCGCGTTCATGGGCAGCCCCATGCCGATGGCCTCGACCATCGACGCCATGGTCGAGGCGGTGCCCATGGTCATGCAGTGGCCGACGGAACGCGACATGCCGGCTTCCGCGTCCATGAAGGACTGTAGCGACATCTCGCCGGCGCGGACGGCCTCGGAGTATTCCCAGACGGAGGTGCCGGAGCCCATTTCCTCGCCCCGGTATTTACCGTTCAGCATGGGACCACCGGAGAGCGCCAATGTCGGCAGATCGCAACTGGCCGCGCCCATCATCAAAGCGGGCGTGGTCTTGTCGCAGCCGACCAGCAGGACGACGCCGTCCATGGGATTGGCCCGGATCGATTCCTCGACGTCCATCGACGCGAGATTGCGGAACAGCATCGTGGTCGGGCGCATCAGGGTTTCGCCCAGCGACATCACGGGAAACTCCAGGGGAAAACCGCCGGCCTCATAAATGCCGCGTTTGACGGGCTCGGCCAAGTCGCGGAAATGGGCGTTGCAGGGGGTCAGCTCCGACCAGGTGTTGCAGATACCGATGACCGGCCGGCCGTCGAAAAGATGGCTCGGCAGGCCCTGATTGCGCATCCAACTGCGGTGAATGAATCCGTCCCTGTCGGCCGGACCGAACCAGGCGGCGCTGCGAAATTTCTTGGTCTTGTCAGACATTGTCGCTGTATCCTTACGCCCTGTAGCCCAAGTCAACCCAGGCCGGATGCTGATCTGTTCGGTGACTGTTCCGGGGCGTGTACGCGCCCCATCATGTCGAAAAATTAATATGGATATAATATTATTTTTTAGTGACAGGCAAGATAAAAAATACTATTTATTGTCTTGAATTCGAATTATTGGCGCAAGTGCCGATTTTTCGGAAGTGACGCAGAGGAAGGGGATGCAAGATGAAGACGATCAAGGGACCGGCGCTGTTTCTGGCTCAGTTCGCGGGCGATGAAGCGCCCTTCAACAGTCTTGACGCCATCGGCCAGTGGGCCGCTTCGGTAGGCTACAAGGGTGTTCAGATCCCGTCCTGGGACGGCCGCATCTTCGACCTCGCCAAGGCCGCCGAGAGCAAGGATTACTGCGATGAGGTCAAGGGCACGCTGGCGGGCCACGGCCTCGAGTTGACCGAGCTTTCGACCCACCTGCAGGGCCAGCTGGTCGCCGTCCATCCCGCCTTCGACGAGGCCTTCGACGGTTTCGCGGCGCCCGAGGTGCAGGGCAATCCCCAGGCCCGCCAGGAATGGGCTGTCAATCAGATGATGCTGGCCGCCAAGGCCTCGCAGAACCTGGGGCTGACGGATCACGCCACTTTTTCCGGCTCGTTCCTCTGGCCCTTCATCTATCCCTGGCCGCAACGCCCCGCCGGTTTGGTTGAGACCGGATTTCAGGAATTGGGCCGCCGCTGGAAACCGATCCTCGACGCGTTCGACGAGGCCGGCGTCAACGTTTGCTACGAAATTCATCCCGGTGAAGACCTGCATGACGGCATCACTTTCGAGATGTTCCTGGACGAGGTCGACGCCCATCCGCGCGCCAACATCCTCTACGATCCCAGCCACTTCGTGCTGCAGCAGCTCGATTACCTGGCGTTCATCGACATCTACCACGAGCGCATCAAGATGTTTCACGTCAAGGACGCCGAATTCAATCCGACCGGCAAGCAGGGCGTTTACAGCGGCTTCCAGTCCTGGACCGACCGGGCCGCCCGGTTCCGTTCGCTGGGCGACGGTCAGGTCGATTTCGTCGGCATCTTCTCGAAGATGGCGGCCAACGATTTCGACGGCTGGGCCGTGGTCGAGTGGGAATGCTGCCTCAAGCATCCCGAAGACGGCGCCCGCGAAGGTGCTGAATTCGTCAATCAGCACATCATCCGCGTGACGGACAAGGCCTTCGACGACTTCGCCGACGGCGGCTCCGACGAGGCCGCCAACCAGCGCATGCTCGGCGTGGCTTAAGCATCAGGGGGAGAGGGTAAATGGCGATCGACGGCAGCGGTAACAGCGACGGCATCGCACGCCGTCTGCGGCTGGGCATGGTCGGCGGCGGGCAGGGCGCCTTCATCGGCGGCGTTCACCGCATCGCCTCGCGCATCGACGACCGTTACGAATTGGTGGCGGGCGCGCTGTCCTCGGAGGCGGAACGGGCCGCGGCCTCGGCCGCCGAACTCGGCATCGCACCCGAGCGCTCCTACGCCTCCTATGCGGAAATGGCCACGGCGGAGGCGGCGCGCGACGACGGCATCGACGTCGTCTCAATCGTCACGCCCAACCACGTGCACCACGGGCCGGCCAAGGCCTTCCTCGAGGCCGGCATTCACGTCATTTGCGACAAACCGCTGACGACGAACCTGTTGGACGCCATCGACCTGGCCCAGACCGTCGAGGGAACCGGACTGATCTTCGGCTTGACCCACAATTATACCGGCTACCCCATGGTGCGGCAGGCGCGTGACATGGTGCAGGCCGGCGAATTGGGTGAAATCCGCGTCGTACAGGCCGAATATCCCCAGGATTGGCTCAGCGAAAAAGTCGAGGATACCGGCCAGAAGCAGGCCGCCTGGCGCACCGACCCGGCCCAATCGGGACCGGCCGGCAGCGTCGGCGACATTGGCACGCACGCCTACAACCTGGCCTGCTTTATCACCGGCCTTGAGGTGACGGAATTGTGCGCCGATCTCACCACCTTCGTGCCGGGCCGGGCGCTCGAC
>CAYOAD010000112.1:0-13404 GCA_964401845.1 uncultured Rhodospirillaceae bacterium
ATCTCGCCCAAACGCTCCCTGGTCTCCGCCAGATCGTCGGAAATCAGCAAGCAGGCCATCAGCAGCAACCGGCCTTCGCCGATTTGCCCCAACGACGACGCCAACTCCGTAACCCGGCTGTCGACGTGCTCCGCCAGACCCGCCAGATGGGCCTCCTCGCCATCATCACAGGCGATTGAATAATTTCGGCCGTTTACGGTAACTTGAACTTGCGCCATTTTGAATCTCTGGTCCGGTGTAAGAAAGTTTAGTGTTCGAGGGTCGAACGGATGCTGCCGATCGCCGCGTCGAGCCGATTGCCAACGGCATCCGCAACCTCTTCCAGCGCCGCATAGTCGGACTGCGCGATACCCAAATCGGCTTTCAATTTGCTGTTTTCGCTCTGCAGTTCGCTGAGCTGATCTTTTAAAGCGCTGAGCTCTGTCTCGATTTCGGAAACCCGTGCCAGGGCAACGGCGCCCAGTGCCTGGGCCTTTTCCGCCGTGACCTTGTCAAGGCGCTCCAATGCATCATTTAGACGGCCCTTGGCCGCATCCACATCCGACATAGCGTCCGTTCCCTGCAGGCGTCAATTCAGCGTCTGGAGCCCATGGAAGGCGAGCTGAAAACGCATTTTTATTTTTGATAACAAAGACTTAACGTAAAGTCTTAGGGTAGAGCATACGTCACCGCGCCAGCCGGCGTCAACAGCTGCCGAGGATTATTGACGATGGCCGCGGCAACCGCCATGGTGCCTGCACACCAGATTCCGGTGCAAATTTTGTGGCGCCGGGTTAATGATGCTCTTGCAAATGGCGATGTATGTCAGATCAACCGGCTTGCCGTCTCTATATCGTGACCCCGGCGAATTTGGATGTTCCATCTTTCGAAGCTGAATTGAGCGCCGCACTGGCAGGCGGCGACGTGGCCTGTGTCCAACTCGGCCTGCAGGACGCAAAAACCGATATCGAGGCGACCGCGCGGGCGCTGCTGCCGATCTGCCACGCGCGCGACGTCGCCCTGCTGCTGGCGGATCAACCCCGGCTTGCCATGGAAATCGGCGCGGACGGCGTCCACCTGAACCAGGAAGATATCGACGCCGCGGCCGTCAGAACGATATTGGGTGACGACCTGATATTGGGCGTGGCCAGCGGCGCGTCACGACACCTCGCCATGGAGGCGGCGGAGGCAGGCGCCGACTATGTTGCCCTCGATGCCTCGCCGGACCTCATCTCGTGGTGGAGCGGGCTTATGGAGGTGCCTTGCATCGCCCAGGGTGAACTCGGTCCGGAAAGCCTCGCCGGGGTGGTCGGCGCCGGCGCCGATTTTGTCGCTGCAAGCGATCAGGTCTGGCATCACCCCGACGGTCCCGGAGCCGGCGTGGCGGCCCTGAACGCAGCCATTGCGGCAGCCCGGCCGACCTGATAGGTTCCGCGCCGCGCGGCGACGTTGACGCCATTCCTGGCGGGTCCGTCCCTAAACCCATCATTTCGTTATATGTCTATTTCTATCGTCACAAGGTTCCAGCCATGAAGATCAACGGCAACGCCATTCGTCCCGGCAACGTCATCGAACACAAGGACGGTCTCTGGGTCGCGGTCAAGATCCAGCACACCCAGCCGGGAAAGGGCGGCGCGTATTTGCAGGTCGAGCTCAAGAACCTCCGGGACGGCAGCAAGCTGAATGAACGCTTCCGGTCGTCCGAAACCGTGGAACGGGTCCGGCTCGATCAGAAGGAACATCAGTTTCTCTTCGCCGACGGCGACATGCTGACGTTCATGGACGCCGAAAGCTATGAGCAGGTTCTGCTCAATGCTGACATCGTCGCCGAGCAACTGCCGTTTTTGCAAGATGGCATGGCCGTGATGATCGAGAGTTACGAGGGATCGCCGCTGCGTGTCGAACTGCCTGAAACCGTGACTCTGGCGGTCACCGAAACGGAACCCACCGTCAAGGGCCAAACCGCCGCCTCGTCCAACAAGCCGGCCGTGCTTGAAAACGGGGTGCGCATCATGGTACCGCCGTTCGTCGATATCGACGACAAGGTGATCGTCAACACCGCCGACGCGACCTATGTCAAACGGGCCGACAGTTAGGCCCGTGTATCCGTTGCTCAGACCCGGGATTTGATGGATGGCCCACAAGTCAGCCCTCATCAACGTCATGGATGCGGCCGCCCGTAAGGCGGCGCGCCGCCTGATCCGCGACTTCGGCGAAGTCGAGCAACTTCAGGTATCGCAAAAAGGTCCCTCCGACTTCGTCACGTCAGCCGATCTCAAGGCGGAAAAAACGCTGCGCGAAGAACTTGAGAAGGTTCGTCCCGACTACGGCTTCGTGCTCGAGGAAGGCGGCGTGATCGAAGGCAAGGATAAATCCAACCGATGGTTGATCGATCCGTTGGACGGCACGCTGAATTTCCTTCACGGCATTCCGCATTTCGCCATCTCCATTGCCCTTGAGCGTGACAGCCAGATTTTTGCCGGTGTCATCTACGACCCGGCGCGCGACGAAATGTTTTATGCAGAGCGCGGACAGGGCGCTTACGTCAATGATAAGCGCTGCCGGGTTTCCGCCCGCAATAGCCTGAGTGACGGCGTGCTGGCGACGGGATACCCGACACGCGGCAGACTCGCCCAGGAGGATTCGCCTCAATTCTGCCGTGATCTCATGGAATTAATGCCGAAAGTTGCTGGTATTCGCCGCCAAGGCGCTGCCGCACTCGATCTGGCCTACGTTGCGGCTGGGCGCTATGAAGGATTCTGGCACTGGGGACTGGATCCATGGGATATTGCTGCGGGCCTGGTCATCGTGCGCGAAGCAGGCGGCATTGTGAGCGAAATCGATTTGGGTGAACGCATGATGACGAGCGGCAGCGTATTGGCCACAAACGAACGTCTTCATGACACGGTCGCCGGACTTTTGCGCAAAGCGCGCCGGGAATCATAGCCACCCCCCTGGCGGCTAAAAAATAGCGCAATCTCAAGGCCAAAGCGGTTGTCGCGCCGAATCGGCTGGGGTAAGGTGCCAACGCTGCAGCGGGGCTGTTAAGCCACGCTTTGGGAGGTTTTTGTACACTGATGCCAATCGATTCGACCAAGTCCGCTTCGCCCAAATCGGGGCCTGGTGAGTTACGTCTTTGCAGAGACGCGCGTTGGCGCAGCGCTTCTCTGCGGCTGGGCTCCGCAGCAATATGTATCGGTTTTCTTGCCACCTCCGCAGCCGCACAATCGACGGTAGTCATCGGCGGCAGCGGCAGGTCGAGTGTCGAAGTAAACCTGGACATTTTGTCACCCGGCACCGGACCGTATGGCGATGAGCGGAATTTGAAAATGCCCGGCGCAAACGGCGATGGCCCGGTCGTGCTTCGCATGCCCGGATCGCCGAAGCTCCGCTCTCCGATGCCGAAACTCAAGTTGAGGGCGCCCATATCGTCGTTAAAACGGCCGCGCGCGCCGCAACCTGCGATCAGGGTGCAAGTCGCTAAACCGGCGCCCGCAGCGTCCAAGCGCGTTATCCAGCCCAGGGTCGCAGCACCGGCGGCTACACCCAAGCCGGCGCCGAAAAAAGTAGTGCGCGTGACACCTCCTCCGCCGCCGCAGCCAAAGTCGGTTGCGCCGGTCGCCCCCAAGGCACCGAAGAAAATGACGGCGCCCAAACCCGTGGCCAAGAAGATCGTGCGCGCCGCGCCACCGCCGCCGCCGCCGCCGACCAAACAGGCGGTCAAGAAAGCGGCAAAACCGGTTGCGCCACCGCCGCCGCCAGTGATGAAACCGGCACCTGTCAAGCCGGTGGTTGTCAAGAAAACCCCACCACCGCCACCACCCACGCCGAGTGTCGCGCCGCGGCCGAAAAAGCAGATCGCTTCCCTGCCGGCAACGCAATTGCCCGCCAGAGGCGGCCATGTCATGCGGGTCGATTTCACGGGGGCCAGCACCCGCCTGTCACCGGATGCCAAAGCCCGCCTCAGGGATCTTGCCGGGCAAATTGCCGTCGCCGGTGATCGTCTGCAACTCAAAGCCTATGCCGGCGGCACGAGCGAAACGCCAAGTTCGGCCCGCCGCCTGAGCCTGTCCAGGGCATTGGCCGTGCGCTCGTTTCTGATCGAATCCGGTGTTCGGTCAACGCGAATTGACGTCCGCGCGTTGGGCCGGGCTTCCGACGCCGGACCACCCGACCGGGTGGACGTTGTTCTTCTCGTCAGGTGACGCGGATCACAAGATACATAGTTGAGCCGGGAGCGCGCGGATGACCCGCCCACAAAGATACATCAGCCGGATGACTGCCTTTGTCCTGGCGGTCATCGTCATAGCTGGTGTATTGGCCGGGCCGCTTTACCGGGCGTTTCTGGCAAATCCGGCCCTCAACGGTCTCATCGCCGGCGTTCTTGTCCTCGGCATTATTTACGTTTTTCGCCAGGTCCTGCTGCTGCGACCCGAGGTGGACTGGATCGAATCGACGATGCAGGAGGGCACGCGTCTGACGATCCCCAAGACACCGAATTTGCTGGCGCCCATGGCGACCATGCTGGGCGACAGCGCCGGGCAACGATCAATCTCAGCGCTGGGGATGCGCTCCCTGCTGGACGGTATCGCCTCGCGATTGGATGAATCGCGCGAGATATCTCGCTATCTCATCGGCCTGTTGATCTTTCTCGGCCTGTTGGGAACTTTCTGGGGTTTGCTCAGCACCATCGGTTCGGTCGGCGACACGATCAAGAACCTGGGCATTGCCGGTGGCGATTTCGCCAGCTTGTTCGGTACGCTCCAATCCGGGCTAGAGGCACCGCTGACCGGCATGAGCACGGCCTTTTCGTCTTCGCTATTCGGCCTGGCCGGATCACTCGTCCTGGGATTCCTCGATCTGCAGGCCGGCCAAGCGCAAAACCGGTTCTTCAACGACCTCGAGGAGTGGCTGTCGGGCATGGCCCGTCTCAGTTCCGGTATCGGGGTTGGCGGCGAGGACGGTGACCAGTCGATCCCGGCTTATGTCGGTGCCTTGCTTGAGCAAACGGCGGAAACCCTGAGCACCCTTCAACGCACGGTTTCGCGCGGCGAGGACGAGCGGGGCCAGACCAACGCCGCGATCCGGGAGCTCGGCGATAAACTCGCCATATTGGGCGACCAGATGAAGGCCGAACAAAATCTGATGGTTCGCCTCGGCGAAGCCCAGGTCGAAATGAAACCCGTTTTGGAGCGCTTGGCGGCTCAAGCGGAGCGCGACCACGCCATAACGTTGGACGAGGTGAGCCGCAGCCATCTGCGCAACATCGACATTTCCGCGGCGCGCTTGCTGGTCGATTCGAGCCAGGCCCGGGATCAACTCATTCAGGATATCCGCAGCGAGATCAAACTCCTGGCCCGCACCATTGCGGGAATGACGGGGGAGAGAACGTAGGCCGTCATGGCGAGCCGCCTCCGCAGCCAGCGGTCGGACAACATCTGGCCGGGATTTGTCGACGCTCTGGCGACCCTGCTGCTGGTCATTATCTTCCTTCTGGTGGTGTTCGTGCTGGCCCACGTGTTCCTGTCCCAGGCCATTTCCGGCCGGGACGAGGCGCTGATCCGCCTTAATAACCAGATCAGCGAACTTGCCAACCTGCTGGCGCTGGAGCGGGACACCAACACCGAATTGCGCGACAACGTCACGCAGCTTTCCGCTTCCCTGCAGGAATCAACCAAGGCGCGGGATGCCTTGGGCCTGGAGATCGAAGCCCTGAAAGCCAGTCTGTCGGACGCCGAACTCGCGCTTGCCGACCGCGAGGAGACGATCTCGTCGAGTAGCGAGGACAAAGATGCCCTGGCTACCCGTGTCGCCCGACTTGAATCGGCGCTCTCCAAGTCGCTCAACGAAGCAGCCGCATTCCGCGCCCGGGCTCGTGAACTGCGTGACAGGCTGGCGGCGCTCGAGGCGAGCTCGGCCGAAAAGCTCAAGGAATCGGAAGTGAACCTTTCCGCGGCGGAAGAGGATCTTACGCTGACGCAGGAGAAATTGGCGGCAGCGGAGAGCGACCGGGAAAAAATCTCCACGCTGCTGGAATCGGAGCGTGAGATTTCCGAACGCGCCTTGGCGCAAGTCGCCTTGCTGAACCAACAGATTGCCGCCCTCAGATCGCAACTTTCCCGCATCGAGGCGGCACTCGAAGCGTCGGAAGCCCTTGACCGCGAACAGAAGGCCGTCATCGCCGATCTGGGCAAAAGACTGAATATCGCCTTGGCCAAGAAAGTCGAGGAATTGGCCAAGTACCGCTCCGAGTTCTTCGGCCGGCTGAAGGAGGCACTCGGCAGCCGGCGTGACGTTCAGGTCGTGGGCGACCGATTTGTTTTCCAGTCGGAAGTTCTCTTCACCTCGGGATCGGCCGAATTGGGCGGCGCCGGACAAACACAGCTGGCAAAGTTGGCGGCCACGATTTTGGACGTGGCGCGCAAGATCCCCAAGGAACTGCCCTGGGTATTGCGGGTCGACGGCCATACCGATCGCGTACCCATCGCGACGGCGCGCTATCCCTCCAACTGGTCACTGTCGACCGCCCGCGCCCTGTCGGTGGTGAATTTCCTTATCGAGCAGGGCGTGCCGCCGAACCGCCTGGCCGCCACCGGTTTCGGGGAATTCCAACCGCTCGACGACCGCGACGACGAGATCGCCCACCGCCGGAACCGTCGGATCGAGATTAAGCTGACCCAGCGCTAGACGGCCGTCCCTTCAAGGCAGCGTACAGTCCAGGAATTTCGGATCCAGCACCGGCCCGATCAACAGTCTCTTGCCGAAGTGGGCCGCGACGGAAGAGCCGGAAAGCTCCTCACCGTTGTTGAGGTAAATCTCGCTGACCCGGCCGCTGGCGGGATCGATGCGCAGCACCTGTGAGGGCGAAAGCTTGGCGGCGTCCTTCGAGTGCCCGACGAAAGTCAAAAGTTTCGGGTGCGCACCAACCCAAAGCACGCCGTCCGCGTCGACGTCGATGTTGTCGACGCCCGTTCCGGTCTCGAACCTTCCTTTGGCCCAGAGATCACCGCTGCTCTCGTCGCGCCCAAACGCGAAGACCGCGCGGTCTGTCGTCGCCGCAACGAACACCGTGGCGCCATCGCGGCTGGAGTTGATGCCGTTGGCATAGCGAAAACCGTCCGCCACCTGGCGCAACAGGGTACCGTCAAAATAGACCACGCGGGCCAGCGGCAGCCGCCCGTAATCCTCAATCGTCCTCAACAGGCCGGTTGGATTGCCGTGGTCGATGGTGGCGTAAAACCGGCCCTTGCCGACCGGCGCCACATCGTTGGCGGAAAGCAGCATGTCACCCTTGATGGTGCGGAGATGCCGGAGCCCGGCGCCCTCGATGGCGAAAACCTCGACCGTATCGTTCATGGCGTCGAACACGCCGCCGTCGCGGTGATTGACCACCATGATCTCGGCGTCGTCGCCCTGGGCGAACAATCCCAAGCCGTGGGGATGGAAGGGGAACTTGAGGTTCGGCGTCAGATTGACGGGAACGGCATCCGGATCGGCGAGGTTATAGCCCCATATGGCGCCCTGAACGTCTTCCCCGGCGGCGATCCGCCGTCGGTCGTCGGAGGAAATATAGGCCATGCCGGTTTCGTCATGGATGACGATGTCTTCGGCGCCGGCCACGCCTTCCACCGGTTTGCACGTTCCGGCGAAGTGCGGATCGAGCGACTTGAACTCGCCGGCGAGCCAGACGGTATGACCGGCAAATCCGCCGATTACGGCCAATATGACGAAAAGTAAAATCCACAGCCTTTTCATTAACCCGCCCCCGGGGGTTGGCGCATCGTTTACTGCGCGGCGCTGGCCGCCGCCGCGCCGAACTGCAATTCGGCGAGGTGAGCATACATGCCGCCCTCAGCCATCAGTTCCTCGTGACGGCCGATGGCGACAATCCGGCCTTCATCCATGACAACGATACGCCCCGCCTTCTGAACCGTCGACAGGCGGTGGGCGATAATGAGCGTCGTGCGCCCTTCCATCAGACCGTCCAGAGCGCCCTGCACCAGACGCTCGCTTTCGGCGTCGAGCGCACTGGTCGCCTCGTCAAGCAGGAGAATGGCGGGATTACGCAATATGGCGCGGGCGATGGCCAGGCGTTGGCGCTGGCCGCCCGAGAGGCGTACGCCGCGCTCTCCGAGTGGCGTGGAGAAACCGTCCGGCAGTCGTTCGGCGAATTCCGTGACCTGTGCGGCATCGGCCGCCGCCCGAACTTCCTCGTCGCTGGCGTCCGGCCGGCCGTAGCGGATATTGGACCAGACGTCGCCGGCGAATATGACGGGATCCTGGGCGACCAGTCCGATGCGGGCGCGGACTTCGGCCGGATCGGCGTCGGGCAATGTGACGCCGTCAATCGAAACCCGACCCGATTCGGGATCGTAGAAGCGTAGCAGCAATTGAAAAACGGTAGATTTGCCGGCGCCCGAGGGGCCGACAATGGCGACCGTTTCACCCGACGCGATATCCAGGGAGAAATCTTCCATCGCCGAAACGTTCGGCCGCGCGGGATAATGGAACGTCACGCCGTCGAACTTGATCGTGCCCTGGTGCGGCTCGGGCATGGTTTTCGGATTGGCGGGCGCGGTGATGATGGGATCCGTCGCCAGCAATTCGCTGAGACGCCCCGTGGCGCCCGCCGCCCGCTGCAATTCGCCCCAAACCTCACTCAGGGCGCCGACGGCGCCCGCGGTCATGATGGCGTAATAGACGAAGGCGGCAAGTTCGCCGCCGCTCATGGTGCCTGTCGTGACATCCTTGGCGCCGATCCACAGCACCATATCGACGGCGCCGAAGACCAGCAGGATGACCACCGCCGTCAGCCAGCCGCGGGCGCGAATGCGTTTGATGGCGACGGTGAAGGCGTTTTCCGCGGCGTCACCGAAGGCGCGGCGGTCTTCGTCTTCATGGGTGAAGGCCTGTACGGTGCGGACGGCGTCGATGCTTTCGCCGGCCATCGCGCCGACGTCGGCCACCCGATCCTGGCTTTCCCGGCTAAGCAACCGCACCTTTCGCCCGAACACGACAATCGGAAGAACGACGACCGGTATGACGATGGCCACCATGCCCGCCAGTTTTGGGCTCGTGACGATGAGCATGGCGCCGCCGCCGAGGAAAATCAGGAAGTTGCGCAGCGCGATCGAGGCGGATGAGCCGATGACGGTCTGGATGAGCGTCGTATCCGTCGTCAGTCGCGAAAGAATTTCGCCTGTCGGTGTGATCTCGAAAAACGTCGGGCTGAGCTTGATGACGTGGTTGTAAACTTCGCGCCGGACGTCTGCGACGACCCGTTCGCCGATCCACGAAACCATGAAAAAGCGGGCGAAGGTGGCAAACGCCAAAACGGCGACGATACCCAACAACGCGAGAAAGTACTGGTCGAGGAATTCAGCGTTCTCGACGCTGAAACCCAGATCCACGACGCGCCGCAAGGCCTGACCGATGGCCAGCACGGATCCGGCGGCAATGACGAGCGCAACCATCGCCCCGGCCACCCACAACTTGTAGGGGGAGAGGAAGCGCAGGATGCCGCGCAGTTTGGAAATATCGCGGCTGGCCGTGCGTTCCTCTTCGCCGTTCAGGGCGGAGCGGGGTGCCGTGCGGGTATCAGTCAATCGTCGTCATCCTCTAATCGAGTGTGATGGAAACGCCGGTCACGTCGCTGACCTCGCGCCCCAGCAATTGATGCAGCCGGTCGTTGCTGCGCGTCGCCGCCCAGGCTTTTTCGCCCGCGTTCCAATCGTAGTGGCTGGCGCCGGAAATCGGTGACGACAGCCAGATCTGCTTCAGCGGACGATGACGGTTGACGATAAATATGCGCCCATCCTCCAATTCGACCGTCAAGACGGAGCCGTCGCAGTCGACGTCCACATCCTCGCAACCGTCCTCTATGGCTTCGGCCCAGCGTTCCAGCGTCGCCCCCGCCAGGGCTTCGAATGCCTGCTCGTCCATATTACACTCCACTTGGGGCTTATCCATCAACGGGCTTGACCGAAATCAGGCCGCGTGCGCGGCGCAACCTAATCCGCCCGGCCTAAAGGTGCAACAGGTGCTTGCAAGCGGGGCCGGGTTTCGCTATATAGGCCGCTTCCCGCCCCGGAGCAGAACGATGAAAAAAGACATACACCCAGAATACCACACCATCACCGTCGAAATGACGGACGGCACCCAGTTCGAGACGCGCTCAACCTATGGCGCGGAGGGCGACGTGCTGAAGCTCGACATCGACGTCAAAACCCACCCGGCCTGGACCGGCCAGGGCGGCCACTTGGTCGATACCGCGGGTCAGGTTGCGAAGTTCAACAAGCGCTTCGAGGGTTTCGGCCTCAAGTAGCTTCGGACTCGGAGAATTTGGTAAAAAACGCGCTTTCCGGCGCGTTTTTTATGTCCGCGCCTGGCCGTTTCCAGGCCTTGAACGAACAAAATCGATACCTAAATATGGGTTGCCGGGTGCCTCCAAGAGGGTCCGGCGCTTAACCGAATGGCCCGGCCGTGCCGCGAAACAGCGGTGATTATGGCGGGTCGATTGAAATGTCCATTTGCTTCAAAGGAGGAACGGACACATGCGTACTTTTGACCTCTCTCCCCTCTTTCACACCACCGTTGGCTTCGACCGCTTGAACCGGATGCTCGACAGCGTCGGCCGCGTCGACGAACGCGCACCGAGTTATCCGCCCTACGATATCGAAAAAGTCAGTGACGACGCCTACCGCATCACCATGGCGGTGGCTGGCTTCTCCGAAGGCGATATCGAGCTCAGCCAGCACGAAAACGCGCTCACCATCACCGCCAAGGCACCCAAGGCCGAGACTGAAGCCGAAACCGCCAAGATGCTCCATCAGGGTATCGCGCGCCGCGGCTTCCAGCGCCGCTTCGACCTCGCCGATTACATTCGCGTCGCCGGCGCCCGCCTCGAAAACGGGTTGCTTTACGTCGACCTGGTACGTGAGGTGCCCGAGGAACTGAAACCCCGCCGCATCGAAATCCAGAGCGGCAACGTGCTGGAGCACAAAGACGCCGCTTAAGCGGCCTCCGGTTCGCCCGAAAAAGACCCCCTTCCGGTTTCGCCGGGAGGGGGTTTTTCGTCAGACGTGGGCGCGCAGCGCCGCCACCACCTCGTCGGGACCCTCAACCATCATCATGTGGCCGCAACCCTTGAGGACGGTGATTTCGGAGCCTTCGATGGCGTCAGCCAGCGCCTTGGCGGCCCGGGGCGGCGTCATCTTGTCCTGTGCACCCAACAGCAACAGGGTCGGGCAGGAGACCTTGGCGGCGGCCTCCAGGCCACCTTCATAGTCGTTGCAGGCGCAGAAATCGGTGTAGAGAACGCCGGGTGGGACACGTTCCAGCAGGCGCAGCGCGCCGCCGGACATCCACATGCCGGGCGTCGGATTGCCGCCCACCAGGGAGCGCTTGGCGTGTCCGTAGATGGTGATCATGTCGAAGGCCGAATGATCGTTGGCTTCAGCGGCGTCCAGCAGGGGCTGGCCCACCGGCATCGGACTGGCCGTGCCCAACAGGGCCAGGGCCCGGACCTTGTCAGGTCGGCGGGCCGCCAGTTCGAGGGAAGCGAGCGAACCCAGGCTATGTCCCACTAGCGCCGCCTGATCCGCGCCCAGCGCGTCGATCAGGTCGCCGATCCAGTCGGCCAGATCGCCGACGCTGGCTTTGGCCGGCCCTTCCGAGCGCCCGTGGCCCGGCAGGTCGAGCGCCACGACGTTACGCCCGTGATGGGCGAAGAAGCGGGCCTGCAGCGCCCAGGCCGTGTGATCCATGGCCGCGCCGTGAATAAAGATCACCCAGGGCAGCGCGGGATCGTGGGCGCGTCCGCCGGTGCCGCAGAAAACCGTCTTGTCTTGAACCGAGATTTCCATGCCGGGAACTCCCGCTCAGCTTTTCTGCGAGGTCCGCAGGCCACGGTTGAGATCGTCAATCAGGTCCTCGACGTCTTCCAGACCGACGGACAACCGGATCAGCCCTTCGGAGATGCCGGCGGCCTTGAGCGCGTCGGCATCCATCTGCTGGTGGGTCGTGCTGCCGGGATGGATGACCAGCGACTTGGCGTCGCCCACGTTGGCAAGGTGTGAAAAGAGCTCCAGCGCCTCGATAAAACGCCGGCCCGCCTCGCGCCCGCCCTTGATGCCGAAGCTGAAAATAGCGCCAGCGCCGTGGGGCAGGATTTTCTTTGCCAATTCGTGATCCGGGTGGTCCGGCAGATCGGGATAGCCGACCCATTCCACCGCGTCGGACTGGTCGAGGTGAGCGACGATCAGCCGTGCGTTTTCCACATGTCGCGTCATCCGCAGCGGAAGAGTCTCCACGCCCTGAATGATCTGGAAGGCGTTGGCCGGGCTCATGCAGGCGCCGAAATCGCGAAGGCCTTCAGCCCGCGCGCGCATAACGAAGGCGGAGGGACCGAATTCCTCGGCGAAATCGAGCCCGTGATAGCCTTCGTAGGGCTCTGTCAGGGTCGGAAACTTACCGCTGCCCTCCCAATCGAATTCACCGCCGTCGATGATGGCGCCGCCGATGGCGACGCCATGGCCGCCGAGGAACTTGGTGGCCGAATGCATCACGATGTCGGCGCCCAGCGACAAGGGTTGGCAGAGAAACGGCGAGGCGAATGTATTGTCGACCATCAGGGGGATGCCGGCCTCGTGGGCCACGGCGCTGACGGCGGGAATGTCCATGACCTCAAGGCCGGGGTTGCCGAGGGTTTCGCCGAAAATCAGCCGGGTTTCGGGCCGGATCGCAGCGGCATAAGCAGCGGGATCGCGCGGGTCGACAAAACTCGCCTCAATGCCGAAACGCGGCAGCGTGTGGGTGAACATGTTGTGCGAGCCGCCGTAGATGGAGGCCGACGAAACGATGTGCGAGCCCGCGTCCATCAGGGTGACGACCGCCAAATGCAGGGCGGCCTGGCCGCTGGCCGTGCAGACCGAACCGACGCCGCCCTCCAGCGCCGCCAGCCGCTCCTCCAAAACACCGACCGTGGGATTCGAAATGCGTGAGTAAATGTGCCCCGGCGTTTCCAGATTGAACAGCGAAGCTGCGTGTTCGGTATCGTTGAATACGTAGCTGGTGGTCTGGTAAAGCGGCACGGCGCGGCTGCCCGTCGTGGGATCGGGCGCCTGTCCGGCATGCAGGCTCAAGGTGTTGAAGCGGGGATAATTGGGTATGGCCATGGGACGGCTTTCCGGCATCTGTTGATCGAACGCCGCACCGTACACGCCGCCGGAATGGCGCGGTAGTCGAAAATGGGCCACCATCGCCGCAGGTGTCGCTTCAACAAAAAAATGGGCCGTCCAATTATGGGCGGCCCAATAGTCAACAGGGAGGCGCATCGGAGAGTCGCGCATCGAAATTCACGCAACCTGCTGATGCGTCCTTTCATCTTGTCTTGGCAAAGTAAATAAAGTCTTAACCATAAACGCT
>CAYOAD010000113.1:0-13392 GCA_964401845.1 uncultured Rhodospirillaceae bacterium
CAGGTTTCGCAAAAATTATGGGACAGCGGCGTAATAAAACCGATCCGCTGGCCCGTTTCGACGACTTCCGCGTAGCGTGCGGGGCCGCCCGTGCGGTACTCGACATCATTCAGTGTCCAAACAGAGTCCAACCGCTCACGCACGCCCGTCAAGGGCAGGTAGTGATCTGTCCGGTCACCGTCGATGTCGCCCATCGGCATGGTTTCGATAAAGGTCAGGTCATAGCCTTGGTCGCCGCACCAGCCGACAAGTTCCTCGAACTCGGTATCGTTAATGCCTTTCAGGGCGACGGTGTTGATTTTTACCCTAAGACCGGCGCGCTTGGCGGCCTGCAGTCCGTCCAGGACGACCCCGAGATCGCCGCGCCGGGTGATCTCGCGGAACTTCTCGGCATCCAACGTATCGAGGGAGACGTTGACCCGTTCGACGCCGGCATCGCGGAGTTCGCTGGCGAGCCGTCCAAGCTGGCTGCCATTGGTGGTGACGGTCAATTCATCCAGCGCGCCCGACGAGACGTGCCTGCCCAGGTTCCTGATCAGGGACATGATGTTGCGCCGAACTAGAGGTTCCCCGCCCGTCAAGCGCAGCCGGCGCACCCCTTTGTCGATGAAGGCGGTGCAAAGTCTGTCGAGTTCTTCCAGACTGAGAACATCCGTCTTCGGCAGAAAGGTCATGTTTTCGGCCATGCAGTATTGGCAACGGAAGTCGCAACGGTCCGTAACCGAAACGCGGAGATATGTGACCTTGCGGCCGAAGGGATCAATCATGTTGGCGTAATCATCGTATACGGGCGAAAAAAGCGTTATATTCGACGGAACATAACACATGATATTTGTCGCGTCGCCCCTATCCGCAGTGCGGTTTTTTGACGCAGAACACTGCGGCTGGACAACTGAACGGGAATACGTCCATGGACGAATTTACGATTGCCCCCGACCCGGCAGATGCCCGGCTCACCGAACGGGTAACGGGTATCGACCAGCAGGGAAACAGCGTGACGACGTCCGTTCCGGTGGAACGGCCGTTGACCCTTTTTTTGAATTCCCGGGAAATCGTCACGATGATGACAATCGGCGATTATCCGGATTGCATGGCGGTTGGTTACCTCATCAACCAGAACATGCTGCTGCCGGACGATGAAATCACCGGAATCGATTATGACGAGGAAATCGACGTAATTGTCGTCCGCACGGCCCGTGAAACGGATTATGAGGATAAGCTGCGCAAGAAGACGCTGACATCGGGTTGCGCCCAGGGCACTGTATTCGGCGATGTGATGGAAAAATTTGATGAAATGAAGCTGCCGGAGGACGCGGTTCTGAAAACCTCGTGGCTTTACTCGCTGTCGAAAAAAATCAATACCCGGCCCAGCCTCTATCTGGAGGCCGGTGCGATTCACGGCTGCGTTCTGTGTGAGGAGGATCGGCCGCTCATCTATATGGAAGACGTGGGCCGTCACAATGCGATCGACAAGATCGCCGGTTACATGTTTCTCAACGGCCTGGGAACCGAGGGCAAGATTTTTTATACGACGGGCAGATTGACTAGTGAAATGGTCATCAAGTGCGTTCAGATGAATATCCCGATCCTCATCTCTCGTTCGGGGTTCACCGCCTGGGGCGTGGAACTGGGGCGCAAGGCCGGCTTGACGATGATCGGCCGGGCGAAGGGCAAGAGGTTCATTTGTCTTTCCGGGGCCGAGCGGATCGTGCGGGATACCGATCCAGAAATGATCGCGGAAGAACCTGTTGAAGTCCGGCGCAAGGCGAGCGCCGCCGGCAGGGCAGGAGGCCACGGATGAGTCACGATCCGGCGCACGGCGTAGTCGGCGTTTTGTTGGCAGGCGGCCAATCGAGGCGTATGGGGGGCGGTGACAAATGCCTCCGCGAGTTGGCCGGAGAGCCCATCCTGGCACACGTCATCCGGCGTGCCCGGCCGCAGGTCGAAAAACTGATCCTGAACGCCAATGGTGAAGTCGGCCGTTTCGAAACGTTTGGACTGCCGGTGGTCGATGACGTCGTGGGGGATTTCGCCGGGCCCCTGGCCGGTGTCCTCACGGGCATGGCTTGGGCGCGCGAACACATGCCGCATGCGCCGTGGATTGCGACATTTCCAACAGATGCGCCGTTTTTTCCGACCGATCTTGTGCGATCCCTGTGGGATGCGACCGATTTGGCGGGGGATGATCTGGCCTGCGCCGGTTCGCTGGGCCGTCGGCACCCTGTATTCGGACTTTGGCCAGTTTGGCTTTACGACAATCTTCTGCACGCCGTGGAACAGGAGGGCGTGAGAAAAATCGATGAGTGGACAACCAGATTCCGCTTGGTGGAGGTCGACTTTCCGGCCTCACCCATTGATCCGTTCTTCAATCTCAATGCGCCCGAGGATCTGGCGGAAGCGGAAAAAATCGTGGCGGGTTGATGCAGGCATGAGCACCAAAGGCAATCGAAAAACGAGATTGCCGCGAGTTCAGGTGCTCTTCGGCGCGGTGCTCCCATTGGGACCGGGGAAAGCCGCCTTGATCGAGGCTGTCGCCAAAACCGGATCGATTTCTGCTGCCGCACGTGAAATGGACATGTCCTATCGACGAGCCTGGACGCTGATCGATGCCGCCAACCGTTGTTTCAGGGAACCGTTGGTCGTAACCGCTACGGGAGGTCCCGGCGGCGGCGGCGCGCGGGTTACGGACATGGGTGCGGAGGTCATCAAACGATATCGCGAGATCGAAGCCAAGGCTGTTGACTCCGTGGCCGTCGAAGTCAAAGAACTGTCCCGCTATTTGTCGCCGGAAGCGAAAGCTTAATTCTCTCCGGGCTGAACGCGCGCCGCGCAGTATTTGAACTCCGGAATCTTGCCGTAAGGGTCCAGAGCCGGATTGGTGAGCAGGTTGGCGGCCGCCTCCGAAAAACAGAACGGTATAAAAACCATGCCCGGAGGGACCCACGGGTCGGCCCGTGCCACGAGTTCAACTTCGCCACGACGGGTTCCCACCTGGATGTAGCCGCCAGCGGCAAGCTGCATTCTTTCCAGGTCCACCGGGGCCAGATGAGCCACGGCTTCGGGTTCCAACGAATCCAAGACGCGCGTTCGCCTGGTCATGGCGCCAGTATGCCAATGCTCAAGTAAACGACCGGTGGTGAGGACAAACGGATATTCCTCGTCAGGCGTTTCGTCCGGGGCGATTATGCTGGCGGGTACGAACTTGCCTCGACCCGACGGTGTCGGAAACTTTTCGCCAAACAGAATTTCCTGTCCGGGTTCGTTCTCGTCGGCGCAGGGATAGGTGACCGCGTCCTCGCGTTCCAGCCGATCCCAGGTAATTCCCTTGATCGACTTCATGCATCCGTGCATCTCAGCATAGACATCGCGGGGATGGGTGTATTCCCATTCCAGGAAAAACCGGTTGGCAATTTCCTGAATGATCCACCAATCCTGTCGGGCGTCCCCCGGAAGATCGAGCGTTTGCCTACCCAATTGGACCCGGCGGTCGGTATTGGTAAAGGTGCCGTCTTTTTCGGGAAACGCCGAAGCCGGTAAAATGACGTCGGCGTAAACGGCGGTTTCGGTCAAGAAAAGATCCTGTACGACAAGATGATCAAGCTTTGCCAAGGCCGCCCTGGCGTGGCCCACGTCGGGGTCGGACATCGCCGGATTTTCACCCATGATGTACATGCCGCGTATGGTGCCGGCATGGATGGCCTGGGTGATTTCCACCACGGTCAATCCTGTTTCGGGATCCAGTTCCGCGCCCCAATAAGCCTCGAAATCGGCGCGTACCGTGGGATCGGTGACAGGCCGGTAGTCCGGATAAAGCATCGGGATCAGGCCCACGTCAGAGGCGCCCTGGACATTGTTCTGGCCGCGCAGCGGATGAAGACCGGTACCCTTACGCCCTACCTGACCGCACATCAGAGCCAGGCTGATCAGGCAGCGGCAATTATCCGTGCCGTGAATGTGCTGCGACGCGCCCATGCCCCAGAAAATCATGGCGCGCTCGGCGCCGGCGTAGAGCCTGGCGACGCTAATGATGACCTCTGGATCGATTCCGGTCATCGGCTCCATTGCGGTCGGAGAAAAATCTTGAAGATGCGTTTTCAGATCGTCAAAACCTTCGGTCATTCTCTCGATGTACTCGAGGTCGTAGAGACCCTCCGTGACGATCACGTGCATGATCGAGTTGAGCAACGCGACGTCGGATCCGGCTTTGAACTGTAAACTGTGGGTGGCGAAATTGGCGAGACGGTTGCGACGGGGATCCATCGTGATCAAATCGGTGCCGCTTTCGACCGCGTTTTTAATGAAGGTTCCTGCGACAGGGTGGTTAGATGGCGTGTTGGAGCCAATCACGATGATAACATCGGCGTTGGCCGCCTCGGCAAAAGGCGCGGTGACGGCGCCGGACCCGATGGTTTCCATCAGAGCGGCGACCGAGGAGGCGTGACAAAGACGCGTGCAGTGGTCGACGTTGTTGGTGCCAAAACCGGTGCGGACGAGTTTTTGGAAAAGATATGCTTCCTCGTTGGACCCTTTGGCTGAGCCAAAACCCGCCAATGCCTTACCACCATCGGCATCCCGAATTTTTTTGAGGCCCCCGGCGGCAAAATCCAGAGCTTCTTCCCACGTGGCTTCGCGGAAGTGGGTAAGGGGATCAGCCGGGTCGATGTCGAGGTCGACGTCCTTGGCTACCCCTTCCTTCCTGATAAGCGGGACTGTCAGCCGATGCGGATGTTTGACGTAATCGAGACCGAATCGGCCTTTCACGCACAGCCGGCCGTGGTTGGCCGGGCCGTCGCGTCCCGTTACCTGGGAGATCCGATTGTTGTCAACATGGAAGGTCACCTGGCATCCGACGCCGCAGTAAGGACAGATGCTGTCGACTGAGCGTTCTTGCTCCTCGGACCTGGGATCTACCGGCAGCAGCGCACCTGTCGGGCAGGATTGAACGCACTCGCCGCAGGCGACACAAGTGCTCGTTCCCAATGCCTCATCGAGGTCAAAAACGACCTTTGTCCGGGCGCCGCGATAAGCAAATCCGATAACGCCGTTGACCTGTTCCTCCCGGCAGGCGCGGACGCAGTTGTTGCAATGGATGCAGGCGTCGAGGTTGACAGATATGGCGGAATGCGTCGGATCGGGCTTCGGGCTCAAACGCACCGGGAAACGGCTCTCTTCCACGCCCATGCTTTTCGCCAAGTCCCAGAACCGTGAATTCGGATCGTGAGCCTCCGACGGTGGCGGTTGATCGGCGACCAGGAGTTCCATGACCGTGCTGCTGGCCTTGCGCACCCGGTCCGTGCCGGTGGAAACCTTCATACCCTCGGATGGTTTGCGGATGCAACTTGCGGCCAAAACTCGCTCGCCTTCGATTTCGACGACGCAGAGACGGCAATTGCCATCAGCCCGGTAGTGCTTGTTCAGGCCCGAACACATGTGCGGCAGATGCCGGCCCGAGCGTTGAGCGACCTCGAAAATGGTTTCGCCGGGCTTGGCCGTCACCGCCATGCCGTCGAGCGTGAAGTTGACGGCCTCGGTCATGATACGGTCTCCGGAAAATACTTGAGAATGGAGAGGACCGGGTTGCAGGCAGCCTGGCCGAGGCCGCAAATCGAGGTGTCCGTCATTGCGGCCGCCAATTCCTCCAACAGCGGAACATCCCATTTCTCGGCATTCAGAAGTTGGGAAGCTTTTTCCGTGCCGACCCGGCAAGGCGTACACTGCCCGCAGCTTTCGTGCTCGAAGAAGCGCATGAGATTGCGGGCGACCGCCGCCATGTCATCTTGGTCGGAGAGCACGATGACGGCGGCGGAGCCGATAAAGCAGCCTCTTTCTTCCAAGGTGCTGAAGTCGAGCGGTAATGTTGCCATGGAAGCCGGCAATATGCCGCCGGAAGCGCCGCCCGGGAGGTAGGCCTTGAACTCGTGCCCGTCCGCCATGCCGCCGCAGAATTCCTCGATTAGTTCGCGTGCATTGATGCCCGCCGGCGCAAGCTTGACGCCGGGTTCGGCAACACGGCCGGATACCGAAAACGATCTCAAGCCGTGCCGTCCGTTGCGGCCGGCTTCCGAAAACAGGGCGGGGCCTTTTTCTACGAGGTCGCGTATCCAATAAAGCGTCTCAACGTTGTGAATGAGCGTTGGCTTGCCGAACAACCCGACTTGGGCGGGGAAGGGAGGTTTGTGGCGGGGTAGGCCGCGCTTCCCCTCGATGCTCTCCAGCATCGCTGATTCTTCGCCGCAAACGTATGCGCCGGCGCCGCGTCGAAGGTGGATTTTCGGCCGCTTCAGATTGCGCTTGACCAACCTTTCAATTTCCCGCTTCAGGATCTCGCGGATGTGGGGGTATTCGTCGCGCAGATAAACGTAAACCTCGTCGGCATCAATCGCCCAGGCGGCAATCAGCATGCCCTCGAGCACCCGGTGCGGATCGGTTTCAAGATAGTGTCGATCCTTGAACGTGCCCGGTTCCCCTTCGTCGGCGTTAACCGCCAGGATCCTGGGGCCGGTTTCCGCGCGGACGAACTGCCATTTCAGATGTGCCGGAAACCCGGCGCCGCCAAGCCCGCGGAGATCTGCCTGCTCAAGAACGGAAATAATATCCTCGGGGGAATGTTCTTTCTTCAGGCAGGCGCCATAAAGGTCATAGCCATTGTTCTTGGCGTAGTCCTCGAGGTCGACGTAGCCGGCGATGACGGGTTCTGTTTGACCGCCGGATACCGCTTCGGCAACGGATTCCGGCGTGGCGGCGGTGACGGGGTTATGTCCGACAGCCGCGACGGGAGCGCGATCGCACTGTCCCATGCACGGCGCGCCGACAACCCGGACATTCTCGGGCATACCGCTTTCCAACTGTTTTTGAAGCTCCGCTGCGCCGGCCATCTCGCAACTCAGGCTATCGCACACCCGAACGGTGAAGGCAGGCGGCGGATCCTCATTGTCGGCGACCAGGTCAAAGTGAGCGTAAAAACTCGCGACCTCGAATACCTCGGCCATGGGGATGACCATGAGTTGCGCCAAAGCGGCCATGTGGCGTGCCGACAAGCAACCGTGTTCGTCCTGGATGAGATGCAGGTACTCTATGAGTTCGTCCCGCACCAGTCTGTCGCCCGGTAACAGCGCGCGAACCTCAGCCAAATCCGCCTGGTCGATTTCACGGCCCTTCGCGCGGCTGAGCGGGCGTTTTACGCCGGCGCCTGGATGGCGGTGCTTTCGGCTGGGGGGCATAGTCCCGGACATGAGCGAACCTGGCCTGTTTCGAGAAGCAATTGAGCAATCAGGGAACTTTTACAGATGCCGCCAGCGAAGTAAATCGCCCGCTACTGATTTTTGTCATCCTCCCACTGAGAAATTGGAATCAGCTCAACCAGTTCAGCGTTAATCAGGACTTTTCCGACGTGCTCGAAATTTACGGTAATTCGATTTCGGTCAACGGACTGAACTTGTCCGTCTCCCCAATCCGATTCGCTGGGGTGGCGTACTCTGTCGCCGGGCGCCAAGGTTGTTATCATATACGGTATGTCCGATTTTGAGGCGACTGACTGGCGTTGACCTGTTGCGGTATATTGATCTTTACGACAGCTAGTACGGATTGTCTTAGGCGAAGGTACCATTTGATGACGGATTATCAACTTGCCGCGCTGCTGTGTTCACGGCTCAGCCATGATCTAACCGGTCCGGTGGGGGCGGTGGCGAACGGCATTGAAATGCTTGGGGACAATCCCGATCCCGATATGCAGCGCCAATCCTTGGAGTTGTTGTCTTTTAGCGCGGCGGAAACGTCCCGACGGCTCCAGTTTTACCGCTTGGCTTTCGGTGCCGCCGGCGGCGTCGGAGCGACCTTGGGTCTGGGAGACGCCAGGCAGGTGGCGATGTCCTTTTTTCAGGAGCGCAAGCAATCACTGAACTGGCCGGAAGACGATGCATCCGGAGTGACGTTACCGCAGGCCGGGGTACAATTGATCCTCAATATGGTTCTGTTGGCGGCAGAAGCTCTGCCAAGAGGTGGCACTGTTGATCTGTGGAACATTCTGTCGGACGGTAGCTTGCGCGTGCGAGTTACCGCAAGCGGTAAGAATGCGGGGTTGCATCCGGACTTTTTGAAAGCGCTGGAGCTTGGCGTTCAGACCGGGGACTTGGACGCCAGAACAGTGCAGCCTTATTATGTCGCTCTGCTTTCCGACTCCCTCAACGCTGGATTGGAATGCCGCGTCGAGGATTCCGGAGATGTATTACTGATGGCCGGCATTCCGCTCCTCTGATCCGCCTTAAGGCTTGATTTCATGCGTCGATCCGACGCAGCATGAGTGTATATTGGTCTCAGTTGGAAATAATGGACTTGAACACCCCGCACCGGTTCAGTATGTCGATTGCTGGGGGGTGAAGTAGTGGAGTTGCTAGAATGAAATCATGTCTCGTTGTCGATGACTCGAAAGTCATCCGCATGGTTGCGCGTCGAATTCTTGAGGGCTTGAGCTTTGAGGTTCGCGAGGCTGTAGACGGCAAAGAGGCCTTGGATTCGTGTCTTACGGCGATGCCGGACGCGGTGCTGCTTGATTGGAATATGCCGGTCATGAATGGCATCGATTTTCTAAGGGAACTGCGGAAGACAGAGGGCGGAGACTCGCCGATTGTCGTTTTCTGCACCACGGAAAATGACATGGATCATATTCGTGAAGCCATGGACGCCGGGGCCAACGAGTACATTATGAAACCTTTTGACAGCGACATACTGGAAGCGAAGTTTACCCAAGTGGGCCTTCTTTAACGCAAAGGAAAAAGGCCCCTAGTATGTCCACGCCCAACAGTACCTCTAGTTCATCAACTGCAGGAACGGCTGCCGAACCACCCATCCGAGTGATGATGGTGGACGATTCCGCGGTTATAAGAGGCCTTGTCACCAGAATCCTGGAAGCCGAAAAGGATATATTGGTCGTAGCGTCGGTAGGCGATGGCTCACGCGCTCTGAAGTCCCTGGAAAACGACCGCACCATCGAAGTCATTCTCCTCGACATCGAAATGCCGGTTATGGATGGCCTCACGGCGCTGCCGCGGTTGTTGGAGATCGATCCGGATATCAAAGTCATCATGTCCTCAACGCTAACGCTGCAGAACGCCGACGTGAGCATGAGAGCGATGTCAATGGGCGCGGCGGACTATATCCCCAAGCCGACGTCAATGACCGGCGTTTCGGGATCGCAGGATTTCAAGCGGGATGTTATCGAAAAAGTTCGGGTGCTCGGTTCCGCCCGCCGGGAGAAATCGGGCTTGCCCGATGTTAGTTCTGCACCGCAAAAATCGGCGCCGCTTGCGCGTCCAAAGCCGGGCGAAAAGCCGGAGGTCCGGCCGGGTCTTTACCGCAACAAGCCGATCGTCTTGAGGGAAGCCTCGCGGCTCTCGCCCCTTGTGGTGGCGATCGGTAGTTCGACCGGCGGTCCGCAAGCCTTGTTTGAGTTGTTCGAGCAACTCGAAAATTCAGTGAAATTGCCGATATTCATTACTCAGCACATGCCGCCAACCTTCACAACGATTTTGGCCGAACGCATCAACCGCCTGACAGATGGCAACTGCAAAGAAGCGGTGGATGGGGAACCCGTGTTGGAGAACCGCGTCTACGTCGCGCCCGGCGATTATCACATGACAGTCAAAATTAAAGACGGCGACAAATTCGTTCAACTCGATCAATCGCCCCCGGAGAATTTTTGCCGCCCGGCCGTGGATCCGATGTACCGATCTATGGCCACGGCGTATGGCGGGCGCGTCCTTGGGGTTATCCTTACCGGAATGGGATCCGACGGCTTCAAGGGCGGAGAGGTGTTGGTTGAGGCCGGCGGCACGATTATCGCTCAGGATGATGACACCAGCGTGGTTTGGGGCATGCCCGGCGCGGTGGCGACTGGCGGATTGTGTTCGGCCGTGCTACCGATCAAACAAATCGCGCCGACAATTAAACGCCTTGTTGCGGGAGAAAAGCTATGAACGATAGCGACTTCCACATTCTGGCGGATATGTTGAAGGAGCGCTCCGGCCTGGTTCTTGGAGACAATAAAACCTACCTCCTGGAAAGCCGTCTGGTTCCGGTAGCCAAGAAACATGGTATCGAGGACTTGGATGGGCTTGTTGCGGCGGTAAAAGGCACACCAAGCGAACGGCTGCTATTCGATATTACCGAGGCGATGACGACAAACGAGTCGTTCTTTTTCCGCGACAACGCGCCGTTCGACAATTTCAAGGAGCACACCCTGCCGGCCCTGCTGGAAAAAAGGGCGAGCAGTAAATCAATTCGTATCTGGTCCGCCGCATGTTCAACGGGCCAGGAGGCATATTCCTTGGCTATGTTGCTCAAGGAACAGGGATCGAAGCTGGATGGCTGGCGGATCGAGATTATCGGTACCGACCTCTCGCCGACCGTGCTCGAGAAGGCGAAAGCAGGGGTGTATTCACAGTTCGAGGTTCAGCGCGGACTGCCGGTGCAATACCTCGTTAAATATTTCGCCCAGGTGAATGAACTCTGGCAGATCGACGCCTCAATCAGGGCGATGGCTAAATACCGTGAAGGTAATCTGCTCGAGAATTTTTCCGACCTCGGAACGTTCGATGTCGTCTTCTGCCGCAATGTCCTGATCTATTTCGAACGCGACACCAAAGCCGAGGTCTTGGAAAAGATTTCACAAAGAATGCCGGGTGACGGCTTCTTGTACCTTGGCGGGGCGGAAACCGTTCTCGGCGTGTCGGAGGAATTCAAGCCCGTAACCGGACAGCGTGGCGTTTACGCGGTCAGCCGCGACTAGCGGTCGCCACTTGCGGACGCCATAGCGTTATCCGGAATACTGGTGGCGGGAAACCCGCTTATGCGGCGCCCGGCTGATCCTGAACGTCACCGGCCGGATCGCGCAGCACATAGCCACGTCCCCAAACCGTTTCGATGTAGTGATCGCCGCCGGTCGCCGAGGCGATTTTCTTCCTCAGTTTGCAAACGAAGACGTCGATTATTTTCAATTCCGGCTCGTCCATGCCGCCATATAGGTGATTAAGGAACATCTCCTTGGTCAGCGTGGTGCTCTTGCGCAGCGACAGTAATTCGAGAATGCCGTATTCCTTGCCGGTCAAATGGATCGGTTCGTCATCAACTTCGACCGCCCGGGTATCCAAATTGACCGAGAGACGCCCGGTTTTGATAATCGATTGCGCGTGACCTTTGGAACGACGCACGATGGCATTGATATGGGCAACCAGTTCCGCCTTGTCGAACGGTTTGGTCAGATAGTCATCCGCGCCGAACACCAATCCCTTCACCTTGTCATCTGGTTCTTTCATTCCCGACAAAATCAGAATGGGCGTTTCGACCTTGGCCAGCCTTAGTTTCTTTAGCACGTCATAGCCGTGCATATCAGGCAGGTTCAGATCGAGGATAATGATGTCGTAATCGTAGAGCTTTCCTAGATCGAGGCCTTCCTCGCCGAGGTCCGTGCAATACACATTGAAACCCTCAGAACCCAGCATAAGTTCCAGGCTTTTGGCCGTCGATTCGTCGTCTTCAACGAGAAGCACCCGCATGGCTCTTCCCCCAATTTTGAGAGATAATTTCGCACATATGGTGACACTGACCACAGTCGTTAACCATATGTACCGCAAAATGGTTAACGCGGCAAGTTTTGGCGGCGATTTACAAAACCTTAATTCCCAATGCGCCATGATGGCCAATCAGCGTAACCGGTCGTACACAGCCGCAAATCGGCGAAGCTGCCCAGCAACCGAGTTATTGGGAGGCGCTCTTTGGAAAGCGTGATTGCCGAACTTGACGCGCTTCAGGATCATGAGCGATATGGGCGCGTCGTCGCAATTCAAGGTCTTCTGATCGAGGTCTCGGGCCTGCAGCGGTGCGTGAGCATCGGTTCGCGTTGTCGCATCGATACCCATGGCGGTGGCTCGGTGTCGGCCGAGGTCGTGGGTTTCCGCGATGACCGCGCCTTGATGATGCCTTTCGGCAGCGTCGAAGGCGTCGGCCTGGGCTGCAAAGCCGCGGTTTCCGAGCACGATTCGGTCGTGTATCCGGATGCCTCATGGCTCGGCAGGATCGTTAACGCGATGGGGGAACCGCTAGACGGCGGACCGCCTCTGTTGCGGGGCAACGTGGGCTATCGCGTCCGTGCTGAACCGCCGCCGGCCGCCAAAAGAAAGCGCACCGGGGGTAAAATCGATCTCGGCGTCAAGGTCATCAATACATTTCTCACCTGTTGCCTCGGACAACGCATGGGCATATTCGCCGGATCCGGTATCGGTAAGTCCATTTTGCTTTCCATGTTGGCGCGATACACCTCGGCGAACGTCAATGTCATTGGCCTCGTAGGGGAACGCGGCCGCGAGGTTCAGGAATTCATCCAGGACGATTTGGGAGAAGAAGGGCTGAGGCATTCCGTTGTCGTCGTGGCGACTTCTGACGAATCGGCTTTGATGAGGCGGCAGGCCGGCTACCTGACGCTGACGCTTTCGGAATATTTCCGCGACCTTGATTATCAAGTCTTGTGCCTGATGGACAGTGTTACGCGGTTTGCCATGGCGCAGCGCGAGATCGGTCTCACGGGTGGAGAACCACCGGCCAGTAAGGGCTACACGCCGACCGTTTTTGCCGAACTGCCGAAATTGCTGGAGCGCGCCGGTCCGGGAACCGGGGAAGGCACGATAACCGGCCTGTTTACGGTTCTGGTTGAAGGCGACGATCACAACGAACCCGTCGCGGACGCGGTGCGAGGTATTCTTGATGGCCACATCGTTCTTGATCGATCTATTGCGGAACGGGGCCGCTATCCCCCCGTCAATATCCTTCGCAGCCTGTCGAGGACGATGCCGGACTGCAACACGGACGATGAAAACAACCTGGTTAATCATGCCAAATCGATGGTGTCCACCTACGAGGACATGTCTGAAATGATCCGCCTCGGCGCCTATCGCGACGGCTCGGATCCGCACGTCGACATGGCGATCAAATACCGCGACAAAATCGAGAGTTTTCTAACCCAGGACATGCATGAACCAGGCGATCTAGCCAGCGGTTATGCGGGTTTGGCTGATATTCTGAGGGGCAGCTACAAGAAATGAAGGGACTGGCGACGCTTATCCGCATGCACACCTGGGCGCTGGAGGAGAAGCGTCGAAAATTCTCCGAGTTCGAAGGGATGCGAGATGAATTCGTGCGTGAATTGGAACGGCTGGAAGCCCAACTCTTGGCCGATCAAAAGGCCGCCGCATTCTCACCGGAGTTGGCTCAGACCTACGGCAACTACGCTTTCACGGTGATCGAACGGCGCGAAGTCCTAAATCAGTCGATCAATGAGGCGAATGAAGCCTGGTCGGCCCTGTTTAAGTGGTCCAGTGTAAATGTTAGTGCATGACCGGTTTG
>CAYOAD010000114.1:0-13341 GCA_964401845.1 uncultured Rhodospirillaceae bacterium
CGTCAATACAAAATGAAGATGAATTCACCATAAATAGGCGCCCCTCAGTTGAAATCCAAATATAGGGATTTCCCTCATTAATCCTGTTTAAACCAAAACGCTCCGACCACCAACCCAAAATCATAATTTTGGCATCTTGGATATCTCGTATTCGCAACCAATTTCTAGCCAATTTACAATAACTTAGATTATTGACCGCAACAAAGCGACGAAGCGCCGTATTGAGAATACGCACTACTGCTTAGAGGGGTGAAGATCGCCTTTTTCAATTCGCGCAATCTCAAGTTGTCGGGCGATCCTTCCGGACAAAAAAAGGAAGTACATACGAAAATCGCTGTATAGCGACCAAAACGGATACGTGAATGTCGCGGGCCGGTTCTTTTCAATCATAAAACGGCCGACCCAGGCGAAGCCGTATCCCCCGATCAAGGCTCCCAATATCGCCCACGCATTGCCGGTGAAGATCAATATGGCAAGACATGCCAGCGCCAGCGTCGTGCCGATGTAATGCAAGGCCCGGCAGCTCGGGCTGCTGTGTTCCCGCAGGTAATAAGGCCAAAATTCCGCGTATGACGTAATGCGCTGGTCTGACATGTGTTCTTCCCGTCTATTGGTGGGTTCGACTGAACAAATAACCGGAGCATGGCCACGGTAAACCGATCGGAACCGGTCGTCATTTAATCCGGGTTGACGTTAACGTAAACGTCAAGCTAAAATTCGACCGCTCGCTTGGATGCGGATCGCCCGCATTCGCCCAGAGATTTTCGAAAGTACGGAACCCGGTGACCAACACATTCGGCATCAGTGAACTTGCGGAAGAGTTCAAAGTAACGGCGCGCGCCATCCGATTCTATGAGGAAAAAGGCCTGATATCGCCTTCGCGCAACGGTCAGGACCGGATCTACAGCCGCCGCGACCGCGGCCGGCTCAAGCTCATCCTGCGCGGCAAACGACTTGGTTTCAGCCTTTCGGACATCCGCGAAATGATCGAGCTTTACGATCACGGCGACGGCCAGGCGGAACAGCTCCGCGTCACCTTTAACAAATGCCGTGAGCGCATGGCGGCGCTTGAACAACAGCGCAACGACATTGATGAAGTCTTCGACGAACTCGCCGCGGCGGCGAACGAGATCGCCAAGGTGCTCGAGGAAAAGGGCGTAAAAGCCGACGACATCTGAAGTCGCCGGAAACCACGACAGTTTCAACCAAGGTCCATTTGGCGTCTTTGCCGACATTGGACCCAACAAATGCGGATCGAATGCCGGAAACAACAACCACCGACTATCCCCACATGCTGGCCCCCCTTGACCTGGGCTTCACCACCTTGAAGAACCGGGTGCTGATGGGGTCGATGCACACGGGTCTCGAAGAGGCCCCAAACGGATTCGAGCGCATGGGCGAATTCTATGCCGCGCGCGCGCGCGGCGGCGCCGGCTTGATCGTCACCGGCGGCATCGCCCCCGATGAGGCCGGCGGCGCCACGCCCCATATGAGCAAGATGATCAGCGACCAGGACGTCGAGGATCACCGCATCATAACCGAAGCCGTGCACGAGGCCGACGGCACAATCCTCATGCAGATTCTGCATTCCGGTCGTTATGCATTCCATCCCGGTGCGGTCTCCGCCTCGGCCGTCAAGGCGCCGATCAGTCCCGTGACGCCCATCGAACTGGACGACGAGGGCATCGAAAATACGATCCAGAGCTTCGTCAACAGTTCCGTGCTCGCCAAAAAAGCGGGGTACGACGGCGTCGAAATCATGGGATCCGAGGGCTACCTCATCAACCAGTTCATCGTTACGCACACCAACAAGCGCACCGACGAATGGGGCGGCAGTTACGAAAACCGTATCCGTTTCCCGCTGGAGATCGTGCGGCGCACGCGCGCAGCCGTCGGCACCGACTTCATCATCATGTTCCGTCTTTCCATGATCGATCTCGTGAAGGACGGCAGCACCTGGGAGGAGGTCGTCCAACTGGCCAAGGCGCTGGAAGAAGCCGGTGTGACGATCATCAACACCGGCGTCGGCTGGCACGAAGCCCGCGTACCGACCATCGCGCATATGGTGCCCCGGGCGGGCTGGACATGGGTTACCGGACGCCTGATGGGCGAAGTCAATATTCCCATCATCACCTCCAACCGCATCAACACGCCCGAGACGGCGGAGGAGGTTTTGGCTCGGGGCGATGCCGACATGGTATCGCTGGCACGGCCGTTCCTGGCGGACGCCGAGTTCGTCAACAAGGCCGCAGAGGGTCGGGCCGACGAGATCAACGCCTGTATCGGCTGCAACCAAGCCTGCCTTGATTTCATATTCCAGGGCCGCATTTGTTCCTGCCTGGTCAATCCCCTGGCCTGCAACGAAACCGAAATCGTCATCGAAAGCGCGGTCACGGCGAAAAAGCTCGCCGTTGTCGGCGGCGGGCCCGCCGGGCTCAGCTATGCCGTGACAGCGGCGGAGCGTGGGCATGACGTGACGGTATACGAATCAGCCGACCGCATCGGCGGCCAGTTCAACATGGCCCGGATCATTCCCGGCAAATCCGATTACGAGGAAACCATCCGCTACTTCGAAGCCCGTCTGGCCGGCCTTGGGATCGAGGTCAAACTCGGAACCCGCGCCACTGTCGATGAGCTGGCCGCAGCCGGCTACGACGAGGTCATCCTGGCCACCGGCGTGACGCCGAGGGCCGTGGAATTGGAAGGTATCGACCACCCGAAGGTGCTATCCTATATCGACGTTTTGGAAGGCGGCGCGGAGGTCGGCAAAAGCGTCGCCGTCATCGGCGCGGGCGGCATCGGTTTCGATGTTTCCGAATTCTTGGTCGCCAACGGCCACGGAGACGACGCCGAAGCATTCTTTGCCGAATGGGGCGTCGATACGAAGGCCGAGACGCGCGGTGGCTTGTTGCCGGACGGCCCGGCCCCGGCCAAACCGGCCCGCGATGTTTATCTGCTGCAGCGCAAGGCCGGAAAGGCCGGCGCGGGCCTGGGCAAGACCACCGGTTGGGTTCACCGTGCGGCCTTGAAGATGTCGGGTGTCAAGGCGGTGTCCGGCGTCACCTACCGGAAGATCGACGACGAAGGGCTACACATTTTGGTCGGGGACGAGCCCCAGGTTTTGGCCGTCGACAATATCGTCGTTTGCGCCGGCCAGGAACCGCAGCGGGAATTACAGGCCGGCCTTGAAGCCAAGGGCGTGACGGTACACCTGATCGGCGGTGCGGATGTCGCCGCCGAACTGGATGCCCGCCGGGCCATCGAACAAGGGACGAGGTTAGCGGCGGCGGTCTAACCGCCGGACGCCACGACGAAACACAATAAGGCGGCCGTCGATGGGGGCGCCCGCCACACCAGAGGACGAACCGAAATGAAGAACGTTGTCATCGCGGGCTACACCCGCTCACCATTCACTTTTGCCCGCAAGGGCGAGCTCGCCAAAGTCCGGCCCGATGAAACGGCCGCCCAGGTTGTCAAAGGCCTGGTCGAACGCTCCGGGGTCAACGCCGACGATCTCGAAGACCTCATCATGGGTTGTGCCTTCCCGGAAGGGGAGCAGGGCTTCAACGCCGGCCGCATGGTCGGGTTTCTCGCCGGCCTGCCGCAGTCGACCGCCGGCATGACGTTGAATCGCTTTTGCGGCTCCTCCATGCAGTCGATCCACATTGCCGCCGGCGCCATCCAGATGAACGCGGGCGACGCCTTCATCGCCGCCGGCATGGAGAGCATGACGCGCGTGCCGATGGCGGGTTTCAATCCCATGCCGCATCCCGGCCTCTATGCCGATCAGCCCGACAGCTACATTTCCATGGGCGAGACGGCGGAGAATCTGGCCAAGAAGTACGACATCAGCCGGGACGAACAGGAAGCCTTCGCCGTGGAGAGCCACAAGAAGGCGGCCGCGGCACAGGAGGACGGGCGTCTTTCCGACGAAATCATCGCCATCACCGACGGCAACATCCGCGTCGAACAGGACGGCTGCATCCGCGCCGGCACGACCACGGAAGACCTCGCCGGTCTCGACCCAGCCTTCGACAAGGACGGCTCGGTGACGGCGGGCACGTCCTCGCCGCTGACTGACGGCAGTTCGGCAACGCTGATCTGCACCGAGGAATACGCCGACGCCAATAACCTCACCAAACTGGCCCGCATCAAATCGATCGCCGTTTCCGGCTGTGCCCCGGAGATCATGGGCATCGGCCCCGTCGGCGCCACCAACAAGGCGCTGGAACGCGCCGGCCTCGCCATCGGCGACATCGACATCATCGAGCTCAACGAGGCGTTTTCCTCACAGGCGCTGGCCGTGATGCGCGAGATCGAAATGGATATGGCCAAGGTCAACCTCGACGGCGGCGCCATCGCCTTGGGCCATCCCCTCGGCGCCACCGGCGCCCGCATAACCGGCAAAGCGTCGGCGCTCCTCAAACGCGAGGGCAAGGAGCTGGCGCTGGCAACCCAATGCATCGGCGGCGGCCAGGGCATCGCCACAATCCTCGAAGCCTGCTGACGGAGGCGCGCAAAATGACCGAGATCAATAAGGTCGCCGTCCTCGGCGCCGGCCTGATGGGCAGCGGCATTGCGGCGCACGTCGCCAATGCCGGCATCCCCGTCGTGCTGCTCGATATCGTGCCCGACGGGGCGGAAAACCGGAATGCGCTGGCGGAAGGTGCGGTTCAGCGCCTTTTGAAGCAGAACCCGGCTCCCCTAATGCACAAGCGCAACGCCAAGCTGATCACCTGCGGCAACCTCGAAGACGACATGGAGGCCATCGCCGATTGCGATTGGATTTGCGAGGCCGTGCTGGAGCGTCCCGACGTCAAGCACGACGTTTACAAAAAGGTCGACGCCGTCCGCAAGGCGGGCTCGATCGTCACCTCCAACACCTCGACGATCCCGCTGGGCACGCTGATCGAGGGCCAATCGGATGGCTTCATCGCCGACTTCGCCATCACCCACTTCTTCAACCCGCCGCGTTACATGCGGCTGTTGGAGATCGTCGGCGGCGACAAGACGCGGCCTGAGGCCGTCGAGGCGCTCAGCCGCTTCGGTGACGTCATGTTGGGCAAGGAAGTTGTCGCTTGTAAGGACACGCCGGGCTTCATCGGCAACCGCATTGGCATCTACTGGTCCTACACGGCCATGAGCCAGGCCATCAAGGCCGGCCTGACCGTGGAGGAAACCGACGCCATCGTCGGCAAGCCCATGGGCATTCCCAAGACCGGCATCTTCGGCCTGGTCGACCTTACCGGCATCGATTTGGCGCCCCACGTCAACGAAAGCATGCTGCGGCTGCTGCCGGAGACGGACGCCTTCTGCCGCGAGTTCGAGTTGGAAGGCACGTTGGTCAAGCGCTTCACCCAGATGATCGAGGACGGTTACACCGGCCGCAAGGGCAAGGGCGGCTTCTACCGTCTGGTTCGTGACGGCGGAAAAAAGACCAAGGAAGTGCTGGATGTTGAAACGGGCGAGTACCGTCTTCCGGTCAAGCCCACGCTCAAGTCCATCCGCGCCGGCCGCAAGGGCCTCCGCGCCCTGGCCGAGTACGATGACAAAGGCGGCAAGTACGCCTGGGTCGTGCTCTCCAAGGTGCTGACTTACGCGGCATCGCTGGTCGGCGAAATTGCCGACAACATCAACGATATCGACCGCGCCATGAAGACGGGCTACGCTTGGAAGTACGGCCCGTTCGAACAGATCGACCAGTTGGGCACGGCCTGGTTCGCCGAACGCCTCGAGGCCGAGGGCATCGAGGTTCCCGCCATCATCAAGGCGGCCAACGGCCAGCCCATGTACCGCGACAACGGTACGGTGCGGGAACAGATGACCGTGTCGGGCGATTATGCCGAGGTTGTGTTCGAGGAGGGCGCCTGGCGTCTTCAGGACAAGAAGCGCGGCCAGGAGCCCATCGCCTCCAACGCTTCGGCATCGCTGTGGGATGTCGGCGACGGCGTCGCCTGCCTGGAGTTCCATTCCAAGATGAACTCCATCGACGGCGACATCGCCGCCATGATCCAGAAAGCTTCAAAGCTGCACAAGGACGGCTACAAGGCGCTGATCGTCGGCAACGACGCCGATAATTTCTCGGTCGGCGCCAATGTCGGCCTGTCGCTCTTTGCCGCCAACACCGCCATGTGGCCGATGATCGAACAGGGCGTGAAAGCCGGTCAGGACGCCTATCTTGCGCTCAAGTACTCGCCGTTCCCCGTTGTTGCCGCACCCGCCGGCATGGCGCTCGGCGGCGGCTGCGAGGTGACGATGCATTGCGACGCGGTGCAGGCTCACGCGGAAAGCTACATGGGTCTGGTGGAGGTCGGCGTCGGCCTGATACCCGGCTGGGGCGGCTGCAAGGAAATGGTCATGCGCCACGCCCTCAATAAGAAACGCCCCGGCGGCCCCATGCCGCCCGTCGCCCAGGCCTTCGAAACGATCTCGACGGCCAAGGTTTCTCGTTCCGCCGCCGAGGCCAAGGAGCTGATGTTCCTGCGCCGCGAAGACGGCATCACGATGAACCGCACGCGCGTGTTGGCGGACGCCAAGGCCAAGGCGTTGTCGCTGGTCGACGGCTACGAAGCGCCGGACCGCGACATCGAAATCACCTTGCCGGGCGAGACCGGCCGGGTTGCCGTCAAGATGGTGCTGCAGGGCTTTATCGATCAAGGCAAGGCGACGGCCTACGACGGCGTCGTCGGCAGCCACCTGGCCAAAATTTTGACCGGCGGCGATACCGACATCACCGAGACCGTCACCGAAAAGGACATCATGAAGTTGGAGCGGGAGGCGATCGTCACGTTGCTGCGCAACGGCAAGACGCTCGACCGCATCACCCACATGCTGGAAACCGGCAAACCGCTCCGCAACTGATCAGAGATCGGAAGGACCAAAGTCATGCCCGTTTACGAGGCTCCCACCAGGGACATGCGCTTCGTCATCCACGAGATGATGGAAGTGGAGAAATACCAGAACCTGCCCGGCTTTTCCGAAGCCCCGGCCGATGTTATCGACGCCATCCTGGAGGAAGGGGCGAAGATCAGCCAGGAACTGCTGTTCCCGCTCAACCAGGTCGGGCACGAGGAAGGCTGCACCTTCAAGGACGGCGAGGTCACGACTCCGACCGGTTTCAAGGAAGCTTTCGAGACTTACCGGGAGGGCGGCTGGATCGGTCTTTCGGGCAACGCCGAGCACGGCGGCATGGGATTGCCGGCTTTCCTGAGCACGGCCATGGGCGAGATGACCTGTTCGGCCAACCTGGCCTTCGAAATGTACTCCGGTCTCACCTCGGGCGCCTGTGCCGCCATCGACGCGCACGGATCCGAGGAACAAAAGAGCTTCTACCTGCCGCGCATGTATTCGGGCGAATGGACGGGCACGATGAACCTGACGGAGCCGCACTGCGGCACCGACCTTGGCCAGATGCGTACCAAGGCCGAACCGCAGGACGACGGCACCTACCTCGTCTCCGGCACCAAGATCTTCATTTCCGCCGGCGACCACGATATGGCGGACAACATCGTCCATCTCGTGCTGGCCAAGATCCCCGGCGGACCGCCGGGTATCAAGGGTGTGAGCCTCTTCATCGTGCCCAAGATCATGCACGATGACGACGGCAATCTCGGCGAACGCAACGGCGTTTCCACCGGCTCCATCGAACACAAGATGGGCATCAACGGCAACGCCACCTGCGTGCTCAACTACGACAATGCCGTAGGCTATCTGCTGGGCCGCGAACACAAAGGTATGCAGGCCATGTTCGTCATGATGAATGCCGCCCGTCTCGGCGTCGGCATGCAGGGTCTGTCGCTCTCGGAGGTCTCCTACCAGAACGCCGCACTCTACGCCAACGACCGCCTTCAGGGCCGCAGCCTGAGCGGCGTCAAGGAACCTGAAAAGGCCGCTGACCCGATCATCGTGCACCCCGACGTGCGGCGCATGCTGATGACCATGCGGGCCTTCAATGAAGGCGCCAGGGCGCTCACCACCTGGACGGCGGTGAACCTCGATCTTTCGCGCTTTGATCCCGACGATGAGTCGCGCCAGAACGCGGAGGACCTGGTCTCCCTGATTACCCCGGTGGTCAAGGCGCACATCACCGATGTCGGATTTGAAGCCACCAACACCGGCCAACAGTGCTTCGGCGGTCACGGTTACATCCGCGAACACGGTATGGAACAGTACGTGCGCGACGCCCGGATCGCCCAGATCTACGAGGGCGCCAACGGCGTTCAGGCGCTCGATCTGGTGGGCCGCAAGATGCCGGCCCACATGGGCCGCATGCTGCGCGCTTTCTTCCACCCGGTTGACGCCTTCATCCAGGAAAATTCTGGCGACAAGGACCTGGCCGATTTCGTCATGCCGCTGGCCAAGGGCTTTGCCCGCCTTCAGCAGGCCACCGCCTGGATCGGCGAGCAGGGCCTCATGGACGTCGAGCAGGCCGCCGCCGGCGCCACCGAGTACCAGCGCATGTTCGGCACCGTGGCGCTCGGTTTCATGTGGGCCTGGATGGCCAAGGTTGCCCAGGAGAAACTGGCGAACGGCACCGATGAAGCGGAGTTTTATGAGAACAAGCTGATCACCGGCCGCTTCTACATGCAGCGCGTGATGCCGGATACCTCTTCCCTGCTGTCCAAGATCACGGCGGGCAAGGAAGCCATGATGGCGCTGGATGCGGCGGCGTTTTAGGCGCCTCGCCGGTTAGGGAATAGATCCTGTGCGGGCAAAGCCGCTCGACGGCCTCAAGGTCCTGGATCTGACCCGGTTGCTGCCGGGCCCGATCTGCACCCTGCATCTCGGTGACTTGGGCGCGGACGTGTTGAAGATCGAGGACACCGGGCCGGGCGACTATGCCCGCGTCATGCCGCCACTGGCGAAATCCATGGCGCCGTTCTTCCTGGCGATCAACCGCAACAAACGCTCGATGAAGCTGGACCTCCGCAACGAGCAGGGCGTCGAGATTTTCATGAAACTGGCGGCCGACGCCGATGTCGTGATCGAGCAATTCCGCCCCGGCGTCGTAGACCGCCTGGGTATCGACTACGACGCCGTAAAGGCGGTCAACCCGGCCATCGTCTATTGCGCCATCACAGGTTACGGCCAGGACGGCCCTTACCGCGACAGGGCCGGCCACGACATCAACTACTGCGCCTACGCCGGCGTCTCCGACCAGATGGGCGCGCGCGACGGCGCGCCGATGGTGCCAAATTTCCAGATCGCCGATCTTCTGGGCGGTGGCCAGGCCGCCGTCATGGGTATTCTGGCCGCCGTTATCGATGCGCGCGCCTCGGGCGAAGGCCGTTATGTCGACGTCGCCATGACGGATGTGACATTGGCCCACGCCGTGGCGTCACTGGGCAACTACGCCGCGCTGGACGAGGTCACGCCGCGCGGCGGCGGCCTGTTGTCGGGCGGCATCCCCAACTACAACATGTACGAGACCAGCGACGGCCGCTGGATGGCGCTGGGCGCGCTGGAGCCGAAATTCTGGCAGGCCTTCTGCGAGGGCGCCGAGCGTCCCGACCTCTTTGGCCGGGGCATGATGCCGGGCGCCGAGGCCGATGCCGTCATCGAGGAAACCGCGGCGCTGTTCAAGACCCGCACCCAGGCGGACTGGAGCGCGTTCGCGGACCGGATCGATTGTTGCCTTGCCCCTGTCCTGACGGTGGCGGAAGCGCAAAACGATCCGCAGCTGAAAGCACGCAACATGTTCGTGACGGAAGCCCACCCGACCGAGGGCAATGTCCTGCAATATGCCTTCCCGCTGAAAATGAGCGATTTCGAGTTTTCCGTCGACCAACACGCGCCGGCCCAGGGTGAGCACAGCGAAGACGTGCTATGCAAACTTGGCTATTCCGCCGACGAGATCGCCGCACTAAAATCCAACAATGTAATCTAACAAGTTATTGAATTTCAGAGGATCCGATAATGGCGCTACCGCAAAAGGTCTATGAAGACGACCACCAGATGTTCCGCGAATCGGTTCGCAAATTCGTCGAACAGGAAATCGCGCCGCATCACGCCAAATGGGAAAAGGACGGCATCGTTCCGCGCGAGGTTTGGGCCAAGGCGGGCGAGGCCGGGCTTCTCTGCGCCACCATCCCCGACGAATACGGCGGACCCGGCGGCGATTACCGCTACAACGCCGTTGTCGGCGAGGAACTGGCCCGCTGCGGCTATACCGGTCCGGGATTTACGCTGCATTCCGATATTGCGGCGCCCTACATCCTGAACTACGGCTCGGAGGAACAGAAGAAGGAACTGCTGCCCAAGGCGGTGAGCGGCGAGTTGATCCTGGCCATCGCCATGACGGAGCCGGGGACGGGTTCGGATCTGCAGGGCGTTAAGACGTCCGCGGTGATGGACGGCAACGAGTACCTGATCAACGGTTCCAAGACCTTCATTACCAACGGCCAGAACGCCGATATGACCATCGTCGTCGCCAAGACCGACCCCAGCAAAGGCGCCAAGGGCACGTCGCTGATCCTGGTCGAGGCCGAGCGCGAGGGGTACAGCAAGGGCCGGAACCTGGAAAAACTCGGCAACAAGGCGCAGGACACCTCGGAGCTCTTTTTCGACGACGTCCGGGTGCCGACGTCAAATTGTCTTGGCGAGGAAGGTCAGGGCTTCATCTACCTGATGCAGGAGTTGCCGCAGGAGCGCCTATCGGTCGCCGTCGGCGCCGTTGCGGCCTGCGAGGGCGCACTGCAGTGGACCATCGACTACACCCGCGACCGCAAGGCCTTCGGCAAGGCCATCGCCGAGTTTCAGAACACCAAGTTCAAGCTGGCGGAACTCAAGACCGAGATCACCATCGCCCGCGTCTTTGTCGACCGCTGCCTGGAACTGCATGTCAACGGCGGCCTGGATGTCGAAACCGCCGCCATGGCCAAGCTGTGGACGACGGAGCTTCAAGGCAAAGTGATGGATCAATGCCTGCAACTGCACGGCGGATATGGTTTCATGTGGGAATACCCCATTGCCCGCGCCTACGCCGATGCCCGCGTGCAGCGCATCTACGCCGGTACCAACGAGATTATGAAGGAACTCATCAGCCGCTCGCTGTAGCTGGTTGATCGAATAGGGATACCAGAGGGATAGAGGATAGAGCCATGACAGACGCTTACATTTACGACGCCGTCCGCTCACCGCGCGGTAAAGGCCGCAAGGACGGCAGCCTGCACGAAGTGACGCCGACCGCGTTGGCCGCCCATGTGTTGAAAGCGGTGCGCGACCGCAACGACTTGGACACGGCGGACGTCGACGATGTGGTTTTGGGCTGCGTCGAACCGGTCGGCGAGCAGGGCTCCGTCCTCGCCCGAACAGCCGTGCTGATGGCCGATTACGACGAGCAGGTCGCCGGTGTGTCGATCAACCGTTTCTGCGCCAGCGGCCTGGAAGCCGTCAACATGGCCTCGGCCCAGGTGATGTCGGGCCAGTCTGACTTTGCCATCGGCGGCGGCGTCGAGAGCATGAGCCGCGTCGCCATGGGCGCTTCGGGCGGTTCCTACGCCGCAGACCCCGCCGTGACGCACAAGCTCTACTTCACGCCGCAGGGCATCTCGGCCGACCTGATCGCCACGCGCGACGGCTTCAGCCGCGATGACGTCGACGCTTACGCCATGGAATCGCAAAAACGCGCCGCCAAGGCCTGGGAGGAAAAGCGTTTCGAAAACTCCGTCGTGCCGGTCACCGACCAGAACGACCTGACGATCCTCGACCACGACGAGCACATGCGCCCCGGCACCGACATGCAGGCGTTGGCGTCCCTCAACCCGGCCTTCGAAGGCATGGGCGAAATGGCGGGATTCGATTCCGTTTCGATGCAGCGCTATCCGGAAGTCGAGAAGATCAACCACGTGCACACCGGCGGCAATTCCTCCGGCATTGTCGACGGCGCGGCCGCCGTACTGATCGGCACCAAGGAGATGGGCGACAAGTACGGCCTCAAGGCCCGCGCCCGCATCAAGGGTTTCTCCTCCATCGGATCGGAACCCTCGATCATGCTCACGGGTCCGTCCTATGTGACGGAGAAGGTTTTGAAACGCCTCGGCATGAACGTCGACGATATTGATCTCTACGAGCTCAACGAGGCTTTCGCCTCGGTGGTGCTGCGTTACATGGATCAGCTCGACATCGACCACGGCAAGATCAACGTCAACGGCGGTGCCATCGCCATGGGCCACCCCCTTGGCGCCACCGGTGCGATGATCCTCGGTACGTTGCTGGATGAACTCGAGCGCACCGACAAGGAGACCGGCCTCGCCACGCTCTGCGTCGGCGGCGGCATGGGCACCGCAACGGTGATCGAACGCGTCTAATACTTAGATACCGGCCCGCACCATTAGTCTGGGCCACAAATTCAGGGAAGAACCAACGATGATCGAATACGACGTCGATTCAGACGGCATTGCCGTCATCTCGTGGAACATGACCGAGCGCCCGATGAACGTGCTCAACATTGCGTCCATCACGTTATTCAAGGAACACGTCGACAAGGCTTTGGGCGACGAGGCCGTCAAGGGCATCGTCATTACCTCCAAGAAGGCCGACTTCGTGGCCGGCGCGGACCTCACCGAACTCCTGTCGAGCCGCGTGCCCCAGGAAGTCATGGACTTCGGTGACAATTTCAAGGGCACATTGAGGTCGTTGGAGCTCTCCGAAAAGCCGGTCGCCGCGGCGATCAACGGCACGGCGCTGGGCGGCGGCTTCGAGATCTGCCTCGCCTGTAATTACCGCGTGGCGGCAGACAATCCGAAGACGCTCCTGGGGCTGCCGGAAGTTAAACTTGGCTTGTTGCCGGGCGCTGGCGGCACGCAGCGCCTGCCGCGCCTGATCGGCATCCGGGACGCCCTGCCGTTGCTGCTGGAGGGTACCCACCTCTCGCCCGAAAAAGCCCTGGCCAAGGGCATGATCCACGCCATCGTGCCGGTGGATGATCTGCTCGATGCCGCCAAGACTTGGATCAAGGACGAGGGCGACCCCGTCCAGCCCTGGGACAAGAAGGGTTTCAAGATCCCCGGCGGCGGGCCGCAGACGCCAAAGGGCTATGAAACCTTCATCGCCGGCAACGCCATGCTGCGGGCCAAGACTTACGGCAACTATCCCGCCCCCATCGCCATCATGAGCTGCGTCAGCGAAGGCCTGAACTGCGCCTTCGACATGGGCCTCAAGCTGGAAAGCCGGCACTTCGCCGGCCTCGCCGCCGACAACGTCGCCCACAACATGGTGCGCACGTTGTTCTTCTCCATGGGCGATGCCAACAAGTTGAAGCGCCGGCCCAAGGACGTCGAGAAGACCGAGTTCACCAAGATCGGCATCCTCGGCGCCGGCATGATGGGCGCCGGCATCGCC
>CAYOAD010000115.1:0-13339 GCA_964401845.1 uncultured Rhodospirillaceae bacterium
TGGGGACAGGTACACTTTTTCACAGTGTGTGAAAAAGTGTACCTGTCCCCATTTAATTATTATAATTTCGGCCCGGCTAGGCCTTGATGAAATCCGGCGCAACGTCGCAGATGTTGACGCCGAGGGCTTCTGCGACGAAGTGCAGGCGATCCTGGCCCCAGAACATGTCGTCGCCAACAAACATGGTGGGCGCGCCGAACACGCCGCGTCCGACCGCCGCCTCGGTATCGGCCATCAGGCGGTCCTTGACGGCCTGATCGCCGATGCGCGCCATAAACTCCGCGGGATCGAAACCCGCTTCAGCCAGCACGGCGCCTGCGACCTCCGGATCGTTCATGTCCTTGGCGTTGACCCACATGCCATCAAACACAGCGTCCAGATAAGCGCCAAATACGTCCTCATCGTGATAGGCCGTAGCACCGCGCATCAGGGCCAGGGTGTTGATGGGAAAATTCGGATTGAAGACGTAATGCACGCCGTACTTTTCGGCGAAACGGGGAATGTCGCTGCCCATGTAGCGGCCCTTGGCCGCGACAGTCACCGGGCTGGCGTTGCCGGTGGCCTTGAATATGCCGCCCAGCAGAACGGGCTTGTAGTTGAGTTTGGCGCCGGCATTATCGGTGATCCTGGGCAGCACCTTGTAGGCGATGTAAGCGGTCGGACTGCCGAAATCGAAATAAAAATCAACGCTTTGCATAATGCTTCCGTCTTTCCTTGCTCGCCGGCTTTCTAGTCGAATTCAGGGCGTCAGTCGATCATCAAAATGTCCGTGAGGTCAACTTCGCCGTCGTCGATATTGGCGACCAGAGTATAACCCTCACCCGAGCCGGTTTGGTCGTAATAGAGATTTTCCGTCGCCTGGTCGAAGACGAAGGCGGCCGAGGTCGAGGGCTCGGCCGGATCGAATTCGGCGACGCTGGCAAACGCCGAAGCATCGAGTTCACCGGTTTCGGAATTGTATTCCGCCGTGAACTCGTTGGCATCGAAAGTCAGGACGTCGCTACCGCTCTTGAAGTCCGTGATGGTATCGCCAAGGTCTTCGAGGAATTCGAAATGAAACTCGTCCTTGCCTTTGCCGCCGGTCAGTTCGTCGGCGCCGGCACCGCCAACCATTACATCGTCCTGCCCGCCGCCGCTCAAGACATCGTCGCCCGCGCCGCCATGAAGGACATCCTTCCCGCCCTTTCCGAGGAGCGTGTCGGCGCCCTCGCCGCCGTAGAGGATGTCCGCCCCGCTCCCGCCGTCCAGCATGTCGTCGCCCTCCTCGCCGTAGAGAAGGTCAGCGCCGCCTGCGCCCTTCACGGTATCCGCGCCGGAGCCGGCGTAAACCGTATCCGAACCGGTTCCCGCCTTCACCACGTCATCGCCGCCAAGGGCGTGGATAATGTCATCGCCGCCTGTTCCGGAAATGATATCCGCGTCGTCGGTGCCGAAGATTTCGAAGGGTTCTACCGTAACGTCGAGGGCCGCTACCTCGGTGGCGGTGTCGGTACCGTCTGTTTCACTGGATACGGCCGTGACGGTGAGCGTGAAATCGGTATCGTCGCCACTCGGCGGCGTGATCGTCAGGTTCTCGAGGTTCCATTTGGTGACGTCAACGGAGTTGCGGTTTGCCCTTCCCCGAAAACTCCGATTTCCCGAGCGTAATATCGCGCCCGCCGGTATACCGCCGATGGTGACTTCAAGATTTTCCGAGGGATCCGTCAGACTGGCCGAAACATCGAGGGGTATCGGCACCCCGGCCATGCCGCCGGCATCGTTGACCTCGACGTGGGGCCGATCGGCAACGCCGCTCACCGCGACGCCGAATGTTTCGGTGACGGCCGCTGATGTGCCTTCCTCCAGAGCCGTGACGGCAACCGTCAGGTCGATATCGCTGCTGTCGTTTTCCGCCGGAGTAATGGAGAGATTATCGAGATGATCGACGCCCAGGACCCACACGCCGTCGCCCGTATCGTGGCCTGCTGAAAGGGTTGCGCCGTCGGGCACGCCGCTGATCCGGACCAGAAGTATTTCTCCTTCGGTATCGCTTAAAGCTGCCGATACGTCGAGGGCGATGGGCTGGTCTTCCGCCCCCTCGACGTCGTCCGTCGAGAGGACCGGCGTGTCGGCAATGCCCGCCACCGTCACTTCGAGGCCGGATGTGGTCGACGTGATCACGCCCGTTTCGGGATCCTGAGCTTGGGCCGTGACCGTGAGCGTAATGTCGTCGGAATCATCGGGAGCCGGCGTCAGGGTCAAATTGGCGAGTTCCTCCGGCGATAGAAGCCAGGTGCCATCGTTCCGGTCCGTTCCGGCAGAGAGAGCGGCGCCGTCGGGCACACCGGTCACGATGACGTGCAAATCACGCGGATCGGTCGGAACCGTTAACGAAGCGCTTAGGCTCAGTGGGATCGCGGTATCCTCGTCCCCCTGCGCCGGGCTGGCGGACAGGTTGGGAGGCTCGGGCTCGGGTTGGGGCTCGAGCTCGGGCTCGGGTTCGGGTTCGGGCTCAGGTTCGGGCTCAGGTTCGGGCTCGGGTTCAGGTTCGGGCTCGGGCTCCGGGTCCAATGGGGGCTTAACCGCAGTGGGCGCTTCCGCCGCCGCAGACGCGTGACCCTCGGAGACTTCGGCTTCCCGGCGATCGTCGTCGCCCGAAATCCTGGCCATGGTCGGCTCACTTTCGGTCTCTCGACGCTCCGACAGATCACTGAAGTTGTTCAGGGATCCCGGTGCATCCGGCGTGTAGCCTGGCATCTCGATAGCCTGATCGACCGGCAGGGAATAGGATATTGGTTCTATGGAGGCGACTTCGATGGCCTCATTTTCGGCTTCCCTGCCTGCCAGGGCATCTGCATATGCTTTATCTGCGGCTAGCAGGGCCTCAGCTTCCGAGGCGCCACTTTGCAGGGCGATTTGTTCCGCTTGGCTCGAGGCCTCCTCGGCCGCCGCCAAAAGGTCGGCATCTTCCTCATCTGGATCGAACTCGGTTTCGGCCACGACGCGCGGACCTTCGTCCGACTCCGTTTGGAGCACGATCTCAACCACCGCCCCTGATTCGGTGCTCAGTTCCCTGCGGCCGTCAGCGGTGAAGTATTCACCAATGACGATGACCTGTCCCGTAGGGGATACGATGATCAGGTCGTCGCCGGCGCGACTGAATATAGCGTCAGGCTCGGCGGTCCAGTCCGGCAGGGAACGCGCTTCCGCCGGCGAAATGTAGAGGAAGCCTCGATCGCCGTAAGTGTCGTCTCGGCGGGATTGGTATGGTGTTTGGTCGCTATCGGCCATGGGCTGTCATCTCCTCGCCCGCACCCCCTTGGGTTCCCTCGTCCCGATCCAATCACACTCCACCATCTACATGTGGCGACCAATTCCCCTGATATCACTCACTTTCGGCGCCGCTACGCTGCGACATTTCCGCCCAGCATGCCTTCGAGACGGCTGCGGATGAGCGCTTCGGCTTCCGTCATGATGCCGTCGATCAATTCCTGGCAGGTCGGTATGTCATTGATCAGGCCGGCGACCATGCCGCAGGACCAGGCGCCGCCGTCGACGTCGCCATCCATCATGACCTTGGGGTAGACGCCGGCAACCTCTTCCATGATGTCCTCAAACTTGACGTCCGTGCCCAGGGAGCGTTCTTTCTCCAGCACGCGTTCGACGGCGGGGTTGTTCAGGACGCGCTCGGTATTGCGCAACGGCCGCATGACGAGGCGGGTGTCGAGTTCGCTGGCCGCCACGATGGCCTCCTTGACCTTTTCGTGCACCGGCGCTTCCTGGGTGGCGATAAATCGCGTGCCCATGTTCATGCCATCCGCGCCCATGGCGAGGGAGGCCACGAGGCTGCGGGCATCGGCCATGCCGCCGGACGACACAAACGGGATCTTCAACTCGTCGGCGGCGCGAGGCAGCAGGATCATGTTCGGGATGTCGTCCTCGCCGGGATGGCCGCCGCACTCGAAACCATCGACCGATACGGCGTCGCAGCCGATCGCCTCGGCTTTGAGCGAGTGGCGCACCGAGGTGCACTTATGGATTACCTTGATGCCGGCCTCCTGCAGGCGCGGCAGATGTTCTTGGGGATTACGGCCGGCGGTTTCGACGATCTTCACGCCGCCATCAATGATGGCGCTGATGTAGCCCGGATAGTCGGGCGCCGTAATGACCGGCAGAAACGTCAGGTTGACGCCGAAAGGCTTGTCCGTCATGTCGTTGCACCGTGCGATCTCGTTGGCGAGATCCTGCGGCGTTTTCTGCGTCAGGCCGGTGATGATACCGAGACCGCCGGCGTTCGACACCGCCGCCGCCAGCTCGGCAAAGCCAACGTAGTGCATGCCGCCCTGGATGATGGGGTGTTCGATGCCGAACATTTCGGTGATACGCGTTTTCATGGTTGCTGCCTTTCACTCTTGGATTTGTTGATCCGGCGTGGCGTCGCGGCGTCGCGCTCGCGCGCCATGTCCGGCGACAGGCTGGCCAGGCAACTGAGCGCGTCGATGGGCTCGCCGCAGTCCGAACAGACCAGCTGTGGTTGGGTGGTTTTTCCGCAGTTCGTATGGGTCAGGATAATGGGGGTTTCCGCCGGCCCGTCGAGCCAGCGGTCGCCCCAGGATTTCAGCGCAATGACGACGGGCCAGAGGTCGCGCCCCTTCCCCGTCAGCTTGTACTCGTGGCGGGGCGGCCGGTCGGTGTACGGACGGCGCAGCACGATCCCTTCCGCCTCAAGGCGCTTCAGGCGCTGGCTCAGAACGTGCGGCGACGCACCGGTGTGGCGCAGCAGGTCGTCGAAGCGGCGGGAGCCCAGGAACATCTCCCGCAAAATCATCTGGGTCCAAGAATCGCCGACGATCTCCACCGTGCGGGCAACGCTGCAGGTCATTTGCGAAAGATCGGCGCGGCTCATGTTGACTCACTTCAAAATATGAAGTTACTTTGGCACAAGCGTTCTTCAACTTCAAGCGAGTGAGGTCCGACAGTCCGTCATGAAAGTCTATTACGCACCGAATACCCGCGCCGTCCGCATCGTCTGGTTATTGGAGGAGTTGGGCCTGCCTTATGAACTCGAACGGTTTACCTTGGGCGACCGCGCCATGCGCGAGGGCGATTACCTCAAGGTGCATCCCATGGGCCGCGTGCCGACGCTTGAGGACGGTGATGTCACGATTTTCGAATCGGGCGCCATCGTCCAATACGTGCTGACGAAATACGGCGAGGGACGTCTCATGCCGGAACCGGATTCGCCCGAATACCCAGCCTTTCTGCAGTGGCTCCACTATGCCGAAGGCATGATCATGCCGCCGGTCAACACCCTGGTTGTCGAGACCAAGTTCCTGCCCGAGGAAAAACGCAATCCGGTCAACATCGACCGCGCCTCGAGGCTGCTAACCAAAATGCTGGGCGCGGTCGAGGGTGCCTTAGAGGGCCGCGACTTCCTGGCCGGCGAGTTCAGCGGCGCGGATATCATGACGGGGCACGCCTGCACCGTCGCTTCGACGTTGGGAGCGGACATTTCCGACAAGCCCAACGTCACGGCCTACATCGAACGCCTGAACGCCCGGCCGGCGATGCAGAAGGCCTGGAACGCCTAAAATCTCACAGTCCCTCTACCCGCGGGGATCGAGCGGTTGCACCGGCGAATGCTGGAAACCCAGGAGCATCGCTCCACCTGATACTTGATGTGACTCATATCCATTTGCGGTGAATATCGAATCATTGCAAAATCCTCGGCGTTGGATTTTTGGAGCCTTCAAGTGAATCTTACCAAGATACTCCTAGCGATTTGCAGCCTAAGCCTGCTGTCCACACAGGCATTTGCCGCCAAGGTTGATTGGCGCAAACTGTCCAAGCTCCAGGATCAGGCATTGCTGGATTACGTTGCCACACTTGATCTCAAGGATCAGGAAGCCCTGAATTTCTGGAAGAACATTCCGATTAGCAAGGCCAACGCTCAGGTCAACCGGATTTTCCGTAAGGAAGCCTTTGCGATCTACATGAACAAGTACCCCAGGCCGTTCGGCCGGGTTGCCGAGTTCACGCCCGGCGGCGGCACCAACATCGTCGGTCCGATCAGCAAACAAAATCTCCGGCTGCCGTTCAGCGAGGTCCATGCCCTGCCCGCCGGGCCCGTCGGCGATCCCGACAAGCACTACAACATCGCCTACACCATCCACGGCCTATCCCACCCCTGGCTGCTCAACAACGCCGATTCGGCGAAATGGGAGGCTGAGCGCCATCCCAACGTCACACTCACGGTGCTGGATCCCAAATTCGACAATGACCTGCAGGCCAAGCAGATCGATGAACTGGCGGCGAAAAAGATTGACGGCATCCTGATCTGGCCGATGCAGGAAGCGCCGACCGGCCCGCCGGTCGACCGCGCCGCCCAAGCCGGCGTGCCCAGTGTCTCGGTGGACAGACTGGTCGGATCGAAGAAAGTGCGTGCCCAAATCACCGGCAATTTCCCGGCCAACGGCACCCAGCAGGGGCTTTACCTGGTGCACCGATTGCTCGAGGAAACCGGCAAGGTGGAAGGATCGGTGCTGATGATCCGGAAACCATTGGGCAGCACGGCTGATTCGATGCGTACCGGCCATTTCCTCAAAGTCATCAGCTACTTCCCCGGCATCAAGATAATCCAGAGCTATCACAACTCCAGCTCGCGCGCGGATTCCAAGAAACAGGTCGGCGAGGCGCTTGCCGCCAACCCGGACATCGACGTCATCTTCTGCACCGGCGCGGAACAGGGAATGGGAGCCGTGCTGGCCGTCGACGAAGCCAGCCGCTGGAATAGCCGCAAAGATGGCAGACGCATCATCGTCCTCAGCAATGACGATCTCTTTGAAGCATTGGAAGCGATGAAGCAGGACAAAATCGCCGTGACGGCGCCCTACACGCCGCTGCTGGGCGGCATCGGGGTGCGGGTCTTGCTGAAAATCCTCTCCGGCCAGCGCATACCGAAGAACGTCACGACCCCCGATTTGCCGATGATCACCAAGGACGGTGAAACCGTGTTCGGCATCAGGACGATCCGGGTTGATGATTGGGTGCCCTACGCCTACGGCAAAAAGTAATAGCGTGTCTTCCTGGCTGAACATCAAGGCCAAGCTAATCATTGTTTTGGTGTCGGTCGGCCTGATCCCGCTTGCCGTCGTCAGCTGGTTCTCGTTGGAACAATCGAAGGAATCGATTTCCAACGAGGTATTCAATCACCTGATCAGCGTGCGCGACGGCAAGTATTCGCAAATCGAATTGCTGGACAGGAGAATCAAGGCAGACATCAAGGTGCTGGCCCAAAGTTCGCACATGGGCGCGGCCCTCGATGCCTTCTCTTCCGCCGTTCAAGACGGTCAAATCGACCTCGATCAGTTCGATTACTTCGAAAGCGTCGAATACGGCGCGTCGTTTCGCCAGTTCATCAAGGAGTACGGCTACCATGATTTGATGCTGGTGAGCCTGGAGGGCGATATCGTCTATTCCACCAAGAGGGAACCCGATCTGGCGCAAAACGTCTTCGACGGTGCACTGAAGGACAGCTTGCTGGCGCGTTCGCTTGAGTTCGGTTTCGAGAGGGCCATCTCCACGGATTTTCAGATCTATGCGCCCTCCGGCAGCCAAGTGATCTCGTTCCTCATCGCCCCCATCGATCAGGGCGGCGGAGCGACCGGCGCCGTGGTCCTGAAAATGACCAACCGGGCGCTCAACGAGATCATGCTGGAACGCTCCGGCATGGGCAAATCCGGCGAGGCTTATCTTGTCGGGCCGGACAACCTGATGCGGTCGGATTCGTTCCTGGATGTCACGAACCGGTCGGTTTCCGCTTCCTTTGAAAATCCGGAAATCGGACGGGTGGATACTGCCTCCAGTCGAGCGGCTCTGGCCGGCAAAACCGGCCATAGCATCATCGCCGATTACCGCGGCGAAACGGTTCTCGCCGCCTATCTGCCCGTCGAGTTTGGCGCAGCCACCTACGCCCTGATCGCCGAAATCGATCAAGCGGAAGCGTTCAGCTCGATCGAGAAACTCCAAAATCTGGTCATCTTCCTGGCCTCCGGCGTGGCCCTGCTGATGCTGATTTCGGCCTATTTCATCGCCAACGTCGTCACCCGCCCCATCCTGTCGCTGACGCAGTCGTCGCTCGAAATCGCCGATGGCAATCTTGAGCAGGAAATCGAAGTCACGCGAAATGACGAACTCGGCACGCTGTCGGACAACTTCGACAAGATGCGCCTGTCGATCCGGGCCAAGATCCAGGAAATCGAGGAAAACCGGGAGGCCCTGCGCCAGACCAACGAAACCCTCGAGGAGCGGGTCGAGGAACGGACAGAGGAATTGGAGGCCGCCCTGAAAGTTGCGGAGGAAGCGACGGCGACCAAGGCTGCGTTCCTGGCGACGATGAGCCACGAAATTCGAACGCCCATGAACGGCGTTATCGGCATGGTCGATCTGCTGGTTCAGACCAAGCTCGCCGAGGACCAGCGTCAGATGCTGACGACGGTCAGGGATTCGGCCTATTCGCTTCTAACCATCATCAACGACATCCTCGATTTTTCGAAAATCGAAGCCGGCAAACTCGGCCTTGAGAAGATACCGTTCTCCGTGCGCGATGCCGTCGAGGGGGTCTCCGAGACCTTGGCGTCCAACGCCCGGGCCAAGGGCATCGCGATCAGCATCCACGTCGATCCCGATATCCCCGACGCCGTCATGGGCGATCAGGTGCGGATCCGCCAAATTCTCTTCAACATCGGCGGCAACGCCATCAAGTTCACCGAAGAGGGCCGCGTCCTGATCGTGGCCCACCTGTTGCCGTCGGAAGACGCCGGAATCGCCACGGTACGATTTGAGATTACGGACTCCGGCATTGGCATATCCGAATCGGCCCAGGCCGATCTGTTCAAGGAGTTTTCGCAGGCCGAAAGTTCAACAACCCGACGCTTCGGCGGTACCGGTCTGGGCCTTTCGATCGTTCAGCGGCTTATCGACATGATGGGCGGGAAAATCGAGGTGCAAAGCGTTCTCGGCGAAGGATCCACCTTCATCGTCACGCTGACGTTCCCGATTGCCGAGCAGCATGAAATCAAGTCCGACGGCTATGACCTCTCCGGTCTCAATATCCTGTTTGTCGGCGATATCGAGGAGGAGACGGAACTCGACGCCAAGTATCTTCGGAACTGGAAGGCCAAGGTCACGGTGTCGGGTAATTTTGAAAATCTGACGGGTGAATTGCTCGATGCAGCAGCCTCCGAAACCCCTTACGACGTCGTGGTGCTCGGCTCCGCCTGGCCGATGGAGGCGCAGGCCGCCAAGGTAACCGAATTAGCCGCCGAGGAAATACTGGCCGACCTCCGCTTCGTCGTGATGACCAAGACCCGCACCCGGGCCGCGCGCACCGAGCTGGCCAATACCGTCTATGTCGAGGCGGAGCCGTTGAAACGCGCGCCGTTCATCCAGGGTGTTGCCGTTGCAGTTGGCCGGGCCAGTCCGGAAGTCATTTACGACGACGAAGAGATACCCAGCGACACAAACAAGTTGATGAGCGTCGATGAGGCCGAGGCGGAAGGATCCCTGATCCTGGTGGCCGAGGACAATCCGACCAATCGGGATGTTATCGGCCGGCAACTGCGGCTGCTCGGGCACGTGGCCGAGTTTTGCGAGGACGGCAAGCTGGCGCTTGAGGCGTGGCGTTCGAAATCGTATGCCATTTTGCTCACCGACTGTCACATGCCGGCAATGGACGGCTTCCAATTGACACAGGCCATCCGAAAGGAGGAACGGGATTCAGATCAACGTTTTCCGATCGTGGCGATAACAGCGAGCGCCTTGGAAGCGGAGGTGGAGCGCTGCTATGAAGCAGGCATGGACGATTTCCTGGCAAAACCGCTTGAAATGCCGAAACTCAAATCGGCATTGAGGAAGTGGATGCCGGAAACCCGCGGGATGCCCCGGGTAGAGGCAGAAAGCAAAGCGACTACGCCCGATGCCGCCACCGCAGAACCCAACGATGAAGGGGCGGCGATTGATCCAGCGGCGTTGAAGAGCGTTTTCGGGGACGACGAGGAAACGTTCAAGGAAATCCTGGCCGATTTTGTGCAGCCAGCCCATTCCAACGTGGCGGAAATATTGAGCGCCTACGAGGCAAGTTCCGCCGATGACGTCGCCAAAGCGGCCCACAAACTGAAATCATCCTCCCGCGCGGTCGGCGCGACCGACCTAAGCGAAATTTGTGCGGCCCTTGAATCCGCCGGCAAGGAGGGGGACTGGGAGAGCATCAAAGCCGCCGCCGCCAATATCGAGGGGGCTTTTTCCAGGGTCGTCAAATACATCGATCAGATATAGGCAGAAATTTGCCGCTGTTACAGCCGGGCGCGACGGTGGGCGGGCTAGTTCCGGGAAATACCGTATTTCGCCTTGAGTTCCTTCAACCGCCCTTTTTCGACCAGCGTTCGGAGGTTCTCGGCAAAACGGCGGGTGTCTTTGCTATATTTGAAGGACTTGCCTCCGACAAGCCAGACAGACTCGGTGTTGACGACGTCTCCGGCGACCAATTCCACGGCTTTGCCATCGACCGAGAAGGTCGTGCTTTCTTCCGGTCGGACCGTGAACCAGGCGTCGGCGCGCCCGTTTATCAGCATCCGAAGGATCGATTGGGCTTTGGCGACGCGCAGCAAATTGGAAAATCCGTTCTGCTGAAGAAATATCTCCATGCTGGAGCCTTCCCACACCAGGATCCTGTTTAACTTTTTCGCCTGATCCAAATTATTGATCGGTGTATCGGTTGTTAGAAACACGATCTCGTCCCGGTCCAACGGCACCAGCCAGCGATATTTGGACTCGCGTTCGGGCAGCCGCGTAAGGGGGAATGTCAGCAGATCGGTCGACCGTTCGACCTTCCGAAATGCCCGTCCCCAGGGGACATAGCGGAAAATAATTCTGGTATTGGCGGCGGCCGCGGCCTCGTAGAACAAATCCGGATATACGCCGATACCTTTGATGCCTTCTATTTTCAGGAATCCACCGGGAATTTCTTCTCCGAGAAGCGTGATGCGGTCATCGACTGGCTTTTTTTCCTCTGCGGACACAATGGCGCTGGTGCACAAAACCGACAGTGCCAGGTATAGCAACGGCACTACAAACCGCCGGATAAAACCCATGGCAACCCTCCCTGTCGCGAACGCTGCGCCCAGCTCGGTCAGCCGGCGCGGGTACGTTCGCAAGTCAGTATGGAACACAACTTATCCCGCCCAGCCGGCTGCGCCAACTTCCGATACCGACCACGCCGATCCGCGGCCCACGCCATACTTCACTACATCGTGTGTATTCCCGGTTCTGCTTTGGCTTAATGTTCGTGGACGAACTTGGGTATTTTAAAGGGGTGTCCGCTAATGGCGCAGCAAATCCTCTATTTCGCCGACCCGATGTGTTCCTGGTGCTGGGGATTCTCACCGGTCGTTGACGCCATCCAGGAAAAGTTCGGCGACGATCTGCCGGTGCGGTTGTTGCTCGGCGGATTGCGGCCCGGCACGACCGAGCCGCTGGACGGGAAATCCAAGGACTCCATCCGGGAGCATTGGGATCATGTTCACGACGCAACCGGACAGCCCTTCGATCACGCTTTTTTCGAGCGCGAGGGTTTCGTTTACGATACCGAACCGCCGTCACGCGCCATCGTCGCCATGTACAGTCTGGCGGACGGCGCGTCGTTGCCGGCACTGAAACGGCTCCATCGTGCTTTCTACGCCGAAAACAGGGATATCACCGACGCGCAGGTGCTGGCCGATCTCGCCGTCGAACTCGGCCACGACCGCCAATCATTCGAGGAGGCGTTCGAAGCGGCCGACATCATTAAGGCCACGCAGGGCGGATTCGAGTTTTCCCGCAATGCCGGGATCGGCGGCTTCCCCACCATGGTCGCCGGATCGGAGGATAACGGCTACCGTCTACTCACCACGGGATACCGCCCCTGGTCCGATATCGAATCCCTGCTCGAACCGCAGCCGGTAGAGAGCTAAAGCCCCGGTTCCGCAATCCAGACGCGCGGCACCAGGAACGAGCCGCCCACGGTCTTGAAGCGTTTGTCCTCGCTCTCCAGGGCAGCGGCGCGAAGCGCCACCAGGATCTTGCCCGCTACCGTTTGGCGCCAAAACCAGTTGCCCAGCTGCATTGATGAGGGCCGGCCTGGTCCCGCAGCAGCCGCCTCCATATAGCCGGCCTTGAGATCGTCGGCGGCGAAGCGCAGCAACATCGCCGGCGACATGTCCGCGCGCGGGCTTTCAGCGGGATTGCCGCCCAGGAACGATGTCACGTGCCCGGCAATTTCGTCGAAGCCCAGGCCGCTGACGCCCGTCGTTGTTCGCCCGCGTTTCTCCTGAGCGAGCTTGTAATAGGGCGCGACGGCCGCAATTTCCGCCACCAGTTTTGCCCGCGCGTTTTCCGCGTCTGTTAGGTCGACATCCGGATCCGGAACCTGCACCGGATTGGCCCAGGCGTCGTCAGCCGCGGTACCGGCGTCGTCATGGTCGAAGTCGACGATCAGCGAGGGACCGCCCTCGGATTCCAACAGTCCCAGGGCCGCCATCAGAACGCGGCGCTGCATGCCGGGATCGTTGGGCGGGCCCAGGGGCCGGCCTAGTTCGAACTTGACCCAGAGGCTGCGCGGCGGCGCGGTCTTTTCACTGTGCAGGCGCACCAGACTGACGATCGTTGTCGCCAGGCCTTCGTCTTCCAGAAAGTGTCCCAGCGCGCTCACGGCGCGCGTGCAGAACGGTCAAACGGGAAGCAGGATGACGCTGTCGACGTTGTCGGCCTTGAGGATGCCGGCCAGTTCGCGAGCACCTTCCTCCATCTCCAGGGGATTGGTCGCCCCCATGAACGAGTAGTGTGTCGCGGCCACCGAGCCTATCACGCCGTCCTCCGCCAGTTCGGCCATGCGGTCGAGCGGCAGAACGGCGTTGAGATCCTGTTGAAAAGCGGTGCGGTCGAAGTTGACCGAGACGTGACTCATGACGACGTCGTTGGGATCAACGTTGCCGGGGATGGCGCGGTAGTCGCTGTCGCCGCCACGAAACGGCGCATCTGCGCGGGGATGGATACCGGCGGACGACACCATGGCGACGCGCCGCTGGTTCAACGGTTTACCGGTAACCCAGGGTTTGGCTTCGAACACCGGGCATTCCAGGCCTTCGAGCGTGTCCTCCAAACCCTTGGGCAGCGTACTCAAAACAACCATATCGTTCCCCTGACAGATGAAAGATTTGCGATATGCTAGTGCATGTATGGGCAAACTTGAACCGATGAACAAATCCCCGGCAAACAAATCTGCGCGAGCGGCCCTGCCGTCAGTGCACAGCGTCCTCGACCTGGC
>CAYOAD010000116.1:0-13309 GCA_964401845.1 uncultured Rhodospirillaceae bacterium
CTGACATTAAACAAATTTTAATTTGTTGGATTTGATATGGCCGCTTCGCATCGAGGAGGTCGCTATGTCGATCCAAGATATACCTAGCGCGAATTCGAGCCGGACGGCCAAGGCCTACGGCAAACGGAGGCGGAAAAAAGCGGGGCGCGGCAAAGCGGGCCGGTCGAAGAAACCGTCTTCGTTCAACATTGTCGAAATGTGGGTTGAGATCGGGGCAATGATCGGCCTGATCTGCGTCATTATCGCCGGCGCATTCTATATTTTCCGCTCCTGAGAGCCGGGCGCCGCAGCGACCGGCCGCGTCAGCGGTATTTGTCGTGTATCCGGTCGTAGGCGCCCGACTTCTTAATTATTTCGAGCCCCTCGCTGAACTTCTGTTTGAGGCGATCCGAGCCGGGAAAAGCTTTGCCGAAACACACGTGGAATGAACCGCGTGCGAGGTCGGCAATGTCATAGAAGCGGAACTGTTGGTCGAGTTTCAGGATTTTGTTCAGGTAAAGGGCGTTTTCCTTACCGACCACCACCACATCGCCCCGCCCTTTCGCCAGCATGCGAAAGATGGAATCGTTTGAATCAACCAGGTACGGCTCGACGCCGGCTTGCTTCAGGTCGTTGACATAGGAATACCCCCGGACCGCCAATACCCGTAGGTCCTTGATATCGGCAAACGTGGAAAGCGCCTTTCCGTCATAGTCGTCCCGCACCATGAAAACGGTGGACGCATGGCTGATGGCATCGGATATCAGCGAAACCTTGCGCCGGGCAGGCGTGTCGGCGCAGCTGATCATCCCAGCGACCCTGCCGACCTCAACCAGCCTCAAAATGCGGGACCAGGGCGAAAAACCCACATTGACGTCGACGGAGACCGCTGTGAATGCCGCTTCAACGACTTCGACATCAAAACCCCTGTTTCCATCTTCGGCGCCCTCGATGTCATAGGGCGGAAAATGGGTGGCCAGAAGCCGAACCGTCTCCTGCGCGCCGGCGCCAGGGGCCGCGATCACGCTCCAAAAGAGGAACGCAGACAAAGCAAGCAGGCGTAGATATTGCCGGTACTCCATGGCTGCCGTCTGCAAGCGCCGTCCTCCGCTGGTTCGGCAATTCCGGGTCGGATCCAACAAAATTAGTCGGATTTTTGCCTTCGGTATACTGAATCCTGGTTGGGACCGCGGGACCAATCGCCTCGGCAAACGGGATTTTACGCAGCGCTCTTGCGGGCAAGGCGGCGCACCCTTATAAAGTCCCTTTGATGACCGAGGCGAAAAACAGCCCTCCCCCGCCGAGCCTTAAGGCGCGCCGCCATCTATTGGGCATCGAGGGACTGTCGCCCGACGAAATCACCTACCTCCTGGATCAAGCCGAGGTCTATGTCGCGCACAACCGCCGCGCCGACAAGAAACTGAGCGTCCTGCAGGGCCGCACGCTGATCAACCTGTTCTACGAAAATTCGACGCGGACGAGGGCCTCGTTCGAACTCGCCGGTCTGCGCCTCGGGGCTGACGTCATCAATATGGCTGTCGAAGGCTCGTCGATCAAAAAGGGCGAAACCCTGATCGATACGGCGATGACGCTGAACGCCATGAACCCGGACATTCTGGTGGTGCGCCACGGCGATGCGGGCGCGGTTAATCTGTTGGCCCAAAAGGTCGACGGATCGGTCGTCAACGGCGGCGACGGGGCGCACGAACATCCGACCCAGGCCTTGCTGGACGCTCTCACCATCCGCCGCCGCAGGGGCCACCTGCAGGGCTTGCTGGTGGCTATCTGCGGCGACATTGCGCATAGCCGTGTCGCGCGCTCCAATATCCACCTCCTGAACATCATGGGCGCGCGGGTCCGCGTTGTCGGGCCGCCGACCCTGGTTTCGCGCGGTTTCGAGCGCCTCGGCGTCGAGGTCCACCACGACATGCGCGAAGGCCTGGCCGACGTCGACATCGTGATGATGTTGCGTCTGCAGACCGAACGCATGCAGGGGTCCTACGTGCCCTCGACACGGGAATACTTCCATTTCTGGGGGCTGGACTACGAAAAGCTCTCTGCCGCCAAGCCCGACGCCCTGATCATGCATCCCGGGCCGATGAACCGCGGCGTCGAGATTGATACCGACGTCGCCGACGACATCGACCGCAGCGCCATACGTGAGCAGGTCGAGATGGGCGTGGCCGTCCGCATGGCCTGTCTTGAAGCCCTTTGCGGGTCCGAGGACGCCTCATGAGCCACACCGCCCCCGCCTCCATAGCCTTCGTCGACGCCCGACTGATCGATCCGGCCTCCGGCCTGGATGCGCCCGGCGGCGTGCTGGTCGAGGACGGCAAAATCTCGGAGGTGGCCCCAGGATTGTTCGCCGACGGCGCGCCAAAGGACGCCGAGGTGGTGGACTGCCGGGGCCGCGTGCTGGCGCCGGGCCTGATCGACGCCCGCGCCTACCTCGGTGAACCCGGGGCCGAGCATAAGGAAACCATGGCGACGGGCAGCCGGGCTGCGGCGGCGGGCGGCATCACGACCATCGCCGCCATGGCCTCGACCGAACCACCCATCGACGAAGTCGCCCTGGTGGAATTCGTCGCCCGCCGGGCCCATGAAACCGCCGTCGTCAACGTCGTCCCCACGGCCTGCGTAACACGCGGCCGGCAGGGCCGGGAAATCACCGAAATGGGTATGCTGGCCGAAGCGGGCGCCGTCGCTTTCTCTGACGGCCACCGGGCCATTTCGGACGCCCAGGTCATGCGCCGCGCCCTGTCGTATGCCACGGCCTGGGATCTGCTGATCATCCAGCATCCGGAGGAACCGGCCCTGGCCGCATCGGGCGCCATGAACGCCGGCGAAACGGCGACGCGGCTCGGATTGCCCGGCGTGCCCGCCGCCGCCGAGGTCATGATGGTGGAACGCGATATCCGCCTGGTCGAAATGACCGGCGGGCGATATCACGCCGCCTGTGTTTCGACGGGCGAGACGGTCGAGGCAATCCGTCGGGCAAAGGCGCGCGGACTGCCTGTCAGTTGTTCGGTCGCGGCCCACCACTTCTCCCTCAACGAAACCGCCATCGGCGAATACCGCACCTTCATGAAGGTTTCGCCACCGCTGCGTTCCGAAGACGACCGCCGCGCTGTGGTCGAGGGCCTCGCCGACGGCACAATCGACTGCATCGTCAGCGATCACTCGCCGCACGACCAGGAAGCCAAGCGCCGGCCCTTCGTCCAGGCCGCCGACGGCGCCATCGGACTGCAAACCATGCTGCCCATCGCCCTGGAACTCCATCACAACGGCCATCTGTCGCTGAACCGGGTGCTGGAGACCATGACGTCGGCCCCGGCGGACCTGCTCGGGTTGGATGGTGGCCGCCTCAGTCCAGGCACCCCCGCCGACCTGGTATTGATCGATACCGACGCGCCCTGGCGCATCGAGGAGACCTCCTTCCTCTCGCGTTCCAAGAACTCGCCCTTCGAAGACCGTCCCATCCAGGGCCGCGCGGTGCGCACCGTCGTCGGCGGTGCCACCGTATTCGAGCACGGAAGCGACTGAACCGATGCCCCAGCCCATGGGCGACATCACCCTCTGGTGGCCGCTGCTTGCCGGTGCAATGGCGGGCTACCTGCTGGGCTCGGTGCCCTTCGGTCTGGTGCTGGCGCGGCTCGGCGGCTACGGCGATATCCGCAAGATCGGTTCGGGAAATATCGGCGCGACCAACGTCCTCAGGACGGGCAACAAAGCGCTGGCGCTGGCCACCCTGATCCTCGATTCCGGCAAGGGCGCGGCCGCCGTGCTGATCGGCGGTGCCCTGTTCGGCCCGGATATGGCGGTGATGGCCGGCGGCGGCGCCTTCCTCGGCCATCTGTTCCCGATTTATCTCAAGTTCAAGGGCGGCAAGGGTGTCGCCACGACGCTGGGCATCCTGATCGCCATTTCCTGGCCGGTGGGCTTGCTGGCCTGCGCCACCTGGGCCGCCACCGCCGCCCTTTTCCACATCTCCTCGCTCTCGGCACTGGTCGCCATGGCCGCCTCACCCATCTACGCCCATTTCCTGGCCAACGCCCAGATCATGGAATTCGCCATCTTCCTCGCCGTCCTCGTCTTCATCCGCCACCACGCCAACATCCGGCGTTTGCTCAAAGGCGAGGAACCGAGAATCGGGAAGAAGAAGGAGTAAAGCGGCGCTCACCCACTTTGGGTTGACGAACCGCGCTTCCCGTTCCATCGTGCCGCCATGTCGGGTTCCGGTAGTATTACAGACGCTGAACGGCTCAACCGCCTGCGGGTCATCCGTTCGGAGAACGTCGGGCCGAGGACGTATCTGGATCTGATGGCGCACTTCCCGGATGCCGGCGAAGCGTTGGCGGCGCTGCCGGAGCTGGCGAAGCGGGGCGGGCGGCGGAAACCGATCCGGATATGTTCGAAATCCCATGCCGAGGACGAATGGGCGGCGACCGAAGCCGCCGGTGCCCGTCTGTTGAGTTTGGGCGAGCCGGAGTACCCCGAACCGCTGGCGGCGATACACGACCCGCCGCCGGTCATTTCCGTCAAGGGACACGGCCACCTGTTTACCAAACGCACCGTCGGTATCGTCGGTGCGCGCAACGCCTCCGCCGCCGGAACAAAGCTCGCCCGCCAGCTCGCCGGTAATCTGGGCGAAGCGGGGCTGGTCACGGCGTCCGGGCTGGCGCGCGGCATCGACGCGGCGGTGCATGAGGCAACCTTGGGCAGCGGCACGGTGGCTGTGGTGGCGGGCGGCATCGACGTCGTCTATCCCGCCGAGCACGAAGTTCTTTATGAACAAATCTGCGAAATGGGTATCGTCGTCGCCGAACAACCCGTCGGCACCAAACCGCAAGGGCGGCATTTTCCCAGGCGCAACCGGCTGATCTCCGGCCTGTCGCTGGGCGTCGTGGTGATCGAGGCGGCCCAGCGCTCAGGCTCGCTGATCACCGCCCGCATGGCCAACGAGCAGGGCCGCGAAGTCATGGCGGTGCCGGGCTCGCCGCTCGATCCTCGTTGCCGCGGCACCAACGACCTGATCCGCCAGGGCGCCACCCTGGTGGAGAGCGAAAAGGACGTGCTGGATGCCCTTCAGGGCATGATGATGCCGGCCGCCCAGGAGCCCGAAAGCGGCCTGTTCGATGCGGAGAAAATCATCGAGGCGAACGCGGAGGAACTGGACGCCGCCCGCACCGCAATCGGAGAAAAATTGGGACCAACGCCGGTTCCGGTTGACGAACTCGTCCGACAGTGCCATTTGACACCAGCGATGGTTTTCACCATTTTGCTGGAGCTCGAATTGGCGGGACGCCTGGAAAGGCACCCTGGAAATCAGGTTTCCCTCATATAATTCAGTAGCTTAAGTCGAAGTTTTCGGTATCCGCGTCGGTTTCGCGGAGGTTTTTTGCGGAGTGAAAATGGACGTCGTCGTCGTCGAATCGCCGGCCAAGGCCAAAACGATCAATAAATATTTGGGGGACGATTTCGTCGTCCTCGCCAGCTATGGCCACGTCCGCGACCTGCCGCCGAAGGATGGCTCGGTGCGTCCCGACGAAGATTTCGCGATGACCTACCAGACCGATCCCAAGTCGGCCAAGCACATCGCCGCCATCGCCAAGGCGACCAAAGGCGCCGGGCACCTCTACCTCGCGACCGATCCGGACCGCGAGGGCGAGGCGATCTCCTGGCACGTGCTGGCGGCGCTCGACGAAAAGGGCGTGATGGACGGCGTCGATGTCAAACGCGTCGCCTTCAACGAAATCACCAAGACGGCCGTGCGCGACGCTATCGCCAATCCGCGCGACCTGGACATGAACCTGATCAACGCCCAGCAGGCCCGCCGCGCGCTCGATTATCTCGTCGGTTTCACGCTGTCGCCGGTGTTGTGGCGCAAGCTGCCGGGCTCGCGCTCGGCCGGGCGGGTGCAGTCTGTCGCCCTGCGTCTGGTGTGCGAGCGCGAACTGGAAATCGAGGCCTTCCGGCCCCGGGAATACTGGTCGATCGAGGCCGAGTTCAAAACCGCCCAAGGCGAGACGCTGACCACCCGGCTGACGCACCTCGAGGGCAAAAAGCTCGACAAGTTCGATCTTGCCAACGAGGCCGCGGCTACCCACGCCGTCGACGTGATCCGTCATGCGTCCGCCTACAACGTCGCCAAGGTCGAGACCAAGGAACGCCCGCGCAACCCCTACCCGCCCTTCATGACGTCTACGTTGCAGCAGGAAGCCTCGCGCAAGCTGCGCATGAGCGCGCGCCAGACCATGCAGGTGGCGCAGCGCCTTTACGAGGGAGTCGACATCGGCGGCGAAACTGTCGGCCTGATCACCTACATGCGAACGGACGGCGTAACCATCGCCAACGAAGCCATCACGGCCTGCCGCAGCGTGATCGGCGAGGATTTCGGTGAGGCCTATGTGCCGGACGCCCCGCGCGTTTACAAGTCCAAGGCCAAGAACGCCCAGGAAGCGCACGAAGCCATTCGCCCGACCGCCCTGGAACGCCGGCCTAAGGATCTTTCCAGCATATTAGGCAACGACGAGTACCGCCTCTATGAACTCATCTGGAAGCGCACCATGGCGAGCCAGATGGCCTCGGCGAGGCTGCAGCAGGCCGCCATCGACATCGATGCCGGCGGTCAGGCGACGTTGCGCGCCACGGGCTCCATCATTTTGTTCGACGGTTTCCTCAAACTCTACGAGGAAGGCAAGGACGATGACGAAAACGGCAACGGCGAAGGCGGGCGTCTGCCCAAGGTCTCGGAGGGCGAAAACCTCAATGACGGACCGGTCAAGCCGAAGCAGCATTTCACCGAGCCGCCGCCGCGCTTTTCCGAAGCGACGCTGGTCAAGCGCATGGAAGAGTTGGGCATCGGCCGGCCGTCGACCTACGCCAGCATTCTCTCGGTGCTGCAGGACCGCAACTATGTGCGGCTGGAGAAAAGCCGCTTTCATCCGGAGGACCGCGGCCGGTTGGTGACGACGTTCCTTTCCAGTTTCTTCACGCGCTACGTCGAATACGACTTCACCGCCGACTTGGAAGCCCGCCTTGATGACGTCTCGGCCGGTTCGGTCGATTGGAAAGTGGTTCTGCGGGATTTCTGGATCGCCTTCAACGAAGCCGTTGAGGAAACCGCCGATCTTCGGGTGCGTGAGGTGCTCGACAAGCTGGATGAGATTCTCGGCCCCCACTTCTTCCATTCGGATGACCCAGAGATCGACCCGCGCAAGTGCCCGCAATGCGAGGACGGCAGGCTCGGCCTCAAACTCGGAAAGTTCGGCGCTTTCATCGGCTGCTCAAACTATCCCGACTGCAAACACACACGCCAACTGGCCGATATGAACGGCGACGGACCGGCGGACAACGGCCCGCGTGAACTGGGACCGGATCCCGCCACCGCCATCATGATCAGCGTGCGCAAGGGCCCATACGGTTTCTACATCCAGCTGGGCGATGCCGACGGCGAGGAAAAACCCAAGCGCGTCTCTCTGCCGAAGGACGTGCTGCCGGACGAAGTCGATCTCGAAACTGCCGTGGCGCTGCTGGGCCTGCCGCGCGACGTCGGCCAGCACCCCGAAACCAACAAGAAAATCGTGGCCGGCATCGGTCGCTATGGTCCTTATCTACGGCACGATCAAAAATATGTCTCGCTGAAGGGCGACGACAATGTCCTCACCGTCGGCCTTAATCGTGCCGTCGTGCTGATCGCCGAAGCCGCCCAACGCGGCGGCCGCGGACCGTCCGCCACGGTGCTGAAGGAGCTCGGCAATCATCCCGACGACGACAAACCAATCAACGTCCTTGATGGCCGCTACGGCCCTTACGTCAAGCACGGCAAGATCAACGCCACGCTGCCCAAGGACACGGCGCCCGAAGCCGTCACCCTCGAACAGGCGCTCGAGTTGATCGCCGCCCGCGCCGCCAAGGGCAAGAAGAAGCCGGCGGCGAAAAAGAAAAAGGCGGCGCCCAAGAAGAAAGCCGCGCCGAAAAAGAAATCCGCCGAAGAGGCCGAGGCAACCACTGAATAGTGCCCAAACGTCCGCGCAAACCGAGCGATTTTCCCGATAAGAAGGACGTCCTGAAATTCATTCAGGAAAGCAAGTCCAAAGTCGGCAAGCGCGAGATCGCCCGCGCCTTCGGCCTCAAGGGCTCACCCGACCGCATGCGGCTGAAGAAGCTGCTCAAGGAGCTGGGTGAGGACGGCCTGATCGAACGCGGTCACCGGCGTCATCTGCACGCCGCCGGGGAATTGCCGCCGGTCACCGTGATCGAAGTCGTCGAGATCGACATCGACGGCGAACTGTACGCCCGCCCCACCGCCTGGCACTCGGAAGACGAGCCTCCCCGCATTCTGGTGACCGAAAGCCGGCGCGGCGCCAAAGCCCTGGCGCCCGGCGATCGCGCCCTGGCCCGCCTGACCAAGCTCGAAGAGGGCTCCTACGAGGAGCGCATCATGCGCACCATCGGCCGCAGCGAGGCGGAAGTGGTCGGCGTTTTTCGCCTGGTGGGCGGTCAGGGCCGCATTGAGCCGACCGACCGCCGGGCCAAATCGGAATTCACGGTCTCCGGCCCCGATTCCCAAGGTGCTGGGCCCGGTGATGTCGTCCTGGCGGAAATCACCCAGGGCCGCCGGCTGGGGCTTAAACAAGCACGGGTCAAGGAAATCGTCGGACCCCTGGGCGATCCCGCCACCTACAGCTTGATCGCCGTGAAGACACACGGCATTCCGACACGTTTTTCCGAAGCCGCGCTTGAGGAGGCGCAGCAGGCGGCGGCGCCCGAGCTCGGAGACCGCACGGATCTGCGTGACATTCCGCTCATCACCATCGATCCCCAGGAGGCCCGCGATCACGACGACGCGGTCTGGGCCGCGGCGGACGATGACGCGGACAATCCCGGCGGTTGGCAAATCATCGTCGCCATCGCCGATGTCGCGGCCTACGTCACGGAGGGATCGGCGCTCGACACCCAGGCGCGGGAGCGGGGAAATTCGACCTACTTCCCCGACCGCGTGGTGCCGATGATCCCGGAGGCGTTGTCCGCCGGATTGTGTTCGCTGGTACCGGACGAGGACCGCGCCTGTATGGCCGTCCAAATGTGGTTGGACAAGAACGGCAAGGTTCGGCGCCACAAGTTTTTGCGTGGGCTGATGCGAAGTCATGCCCGCCTCAGTTACCAGCAGACCCAGAACGCAATGGACGGCAATCCCGATGACCTGACACAGCCGCTGCTGGAGGGGGTTATCTCGCCGCTCTATGGCGCCTACGCTGCTTTGGAAAAGTCGCGCAACAAGCGTCAGCCGCTGGACATCGACGTGCCGGAGTTGCGCATCGGCCTGGGCGAGGACGGCCGGGTCGAAACGGTCGCACCGAGAGCACGCCTCGACGCCCATCGTCTGGTCGAGGAGTTCATGATCGCGGCCAACGTCGCGGCGGCCGAAACGTTGGAGAAAAAACGCACGGCGTGCATGTACCGCGTTCACGAGCCGCCCTCGCCCGAGAAGATTTCGGCACTGAGGGATTTTCTCGAAAGCCTCGACTACAAACTCTCAAAGGGTCAGGCCCTCAAGCCGAAGGACTTCAACAAGATCTTGGAACGCGCCAGAGGCACGGCGCACGACCATTTGGTCAACACTGTCGTGTTGCGCAGCCAGTCACAGGCCATCTATAGCCCAGACAACGCCGGCCACTTCGGACTTGCCCTGAAACGCTACGCCCATTTCACCTCACCCATCCGGCGCTATGCCGATCTTCTGGTGCACCGGGGACTGATCCGGGCACTCGGCTCGGGCAGCGATGGTTTGTCGGACCTGGCGACGGTGAGCTTCGCCGACACCGCCGAGCACATTTCGATGACCGAACGGCGCGCGGCAGCGGCGGAACGGGAAGCCCGCGACCGCTATCTTGCCGCCTACATGGAAAGCCGCGTCGGCGCCGAATTTGCCGGGCGCATATCCGGCGTCGCGCGGTTCGGCCTGTTCATCACCCTCGATGAAACCGGCGCCGACGGCATGGTGCCGGTGCGTCATCTCGGGACCGAATTTTTCTTCCACGACGAAGCGAACCATGCCCTGGTGGGCGACCAAACCGGCGTCTCCTATCGCCTGGGCGACGTCGTTGAGGTCCGCATCGCCGAAGCTGACGCGGCGACGGGATCGCTGCGTTTCGAACTGCTGGCGGATCGCGGGCCGGACAAGCCGACGGGCACCCGGCGACGCAGCGGGCGCGGGCGTCCGTCGGGAAAACGGTCCCGCCGGATGAGAGCCCGATAACCGTTCATTCGCCCTTCCGTGCGGCTTCATGACGCTTAGACCTTGACCCTCCAAAGGCGTTTGTTGCATTTTCCAAAACTGGATACAGAAAATGTTCGGTCAACTAAAAGCAATATTCGCGAGCCCGCCTCCCCAGCAAACTTCCTCGGCCGATTTCATGCCCTGGTCGAAGGAGTACAAGCTGGGCATCCGCTCGGTCGATAACGACCACCGGGAACTGTTCAATCTGGTAAACGAGTTCGAACGTGCGGTTCGCGGCAATCTGCCGCAGTCGACGGTGGAAGCGACGATGAAAGCCCTGGAGACCTACGTCGTTGAGCATTTCAAGCGGGAGGATAAGTATCTCGCGGCGGCGAAGTATCCGGGGCTTGCGGCGCACCGACAGCATCACACGGATCTGCGGCTGGACTTCAAGGCATTCCAACTCGATTACACGGCATCGCCGGAGGATTTTGACGCCCAGGAATTTCTCAACTTTCTCAGGGAATGGCTCACCGACCATATCCTGAGCGAGGACATGGCGTACGTACCCTACGTCCGCGGCGAACGGTAAAATTGCCCTCCATCGGCGAGGCATTCAGCCGATGCTCGTCCTCGCTTCCCGGGATTTCGAAACCGGCTCGAAACCTTCGGTTTCCGTCGTCCAATTTATCTTTGGACTCACCCGGCCCTGATTGATAGTCATAGCCGGGCAGGATCTAAATTCTAGCGGACTGCCTGTCATTTGGGGTGGGAATTTGCCTGATACATCTGGTAATAACGGCGTTTCGAACGAGCCGAAATGGGTGGCGTATCTCGCGCGACAAATCGAAAAGCGCGGTATCTTTCTTCCTTCATTGCTCTTCACGCTCGCTGCGGTCGTCTTGTCAACGGCCGTCGGCGAAATGGCCTTCTTCCTTTCCGGCGTTGACGTCTTCTGGGGCTTCCGATTGTTGCCGGTGCTGACGCCGGCCATCGTCGCGCCCTTGACGCTCTACTTCCTGTTTCGTCTCCTGGCTCATCTGGAAAATACCAAGACAAAACTAGGCGCCGCCGTTGAACAGCTTGAGGTCAAATACCTGGAAGCCGAACACGCAAATGCAGCGAAGTCGGAATTTCTGGCCAACATGAGTCATGAACTGCGAACGCCGCTGAACGCGATCATCGGTTTTTCCGACGCCCTGAATGCCGGATTTCGAGGCGAATTGAGCAAACCGCAGTCCGAATACATCACCGATATACAGCATTCCGGCGAACATCTACTCAACCTTATCAATGATATTCTCGATCTCTCCAAGATCGAGGCGGGAAAGCTGGAGCTGAGCGAAACCAACGTCGACATTGAAGAGCAGATCGCCAGCAGTTTGCCGTTCATCAAGGAACAGGCGATGGTGACCGGCGTCGTGGTAACGATGACCCCGGCCAAAGAACCGATCATGGTTCGCGCCGATGAAAGGATGCTGCGCCAAATTTTGGTTAACCTGCTGTCGAACGCCGTCAAGTTCACGCCAAAAGGGGGAACGGTCACAATTAACTCGGTTCGGAGCGATGACGGCGGATTGTCCATTCAGGTCCTGGACACCGGCCTCGGCATCGAGCCTGATGAGATCCCCAAAGCGCTCGAACCATTTGAGCAAACGACGTCGGGCAAAGGAACCGGCGGTGTCGGCTTGGGTTTGCCTCTCGCCAATGGACTGGCAATGCTCCATGGCGGCACGCTCTCCATCGAAAGCGTGCCCGGTCAGGGCACGACGGCAGCGGTGAATTTCCCCGCCGAAAGAGTCATCTAGAGAATACGGCTAGGGAAAATAACGGATTTGAAAACAACCACGATCGGGGCCTACCCCAAACCCAGCTGTATTCCTCTGTCCGACTGGTTCAAGCCCGGCGTGGTAAACACGCCCACCGAACGCTACGACGGTGAAATCGAAGCCATGGGCGAAGGCGCCGAAAGCCTGTTCGTAGAGGGCGCGGCGGAGGTCATCGGCGACCAGGTTGCGGCCGGCATCGATGTCGTGACAGACGGTGAAGTCAGACGGGAGAACTACGTCCACTACCACTGCCGGCACCTCAACGGCATCAGCTTCGAAAGATTGACCGAAACCTCAAAGCGAAGCGGATCCTACCAGGCGCGCCTGCCGACCATCACCGGCCCCGTTTACGCCGGTGAACCATTCCTGCCGCACGACTGGCGGGCCGCACAGGCGCTCACCGACCGGCCGGTCAAAACCACATTGCCCGGCCCGATGACCATCGGCGACACCGTTGCCGACGATTATTACGGCGACCCCAGGTCCCGGAGCGCCGACCTGGCGGCAGCGATCAACCGGGAAGTCCTGGTGCTCGCCGAAGCAGGCTGCCATCACATCCAAATCGATGAACCCTTGTTTGCCCGTCACCCCGAGCAAGCTCTGGCTTTCGGTATCGAGCACCTGGAGCGCTGTTTTCACGGTGTCCCATCGGACGTGGTGACAACCATGCACATGTGCTGCAGCTATCCCGACCGCCTGGACAATCCGAACTATCCCAAAGCACCGCCGGATTCATATGATCGGCTGGCGGACACCCTGGACGCGGCGCAAATCAACGCCATTTCGATCGAAGATGCCCACCGCCATCTCGATCTCAAGCTGCTCGAGCGTTTCCGCGCCACCAACGTTATCCTCGGCGTTGTCGATATCGCCACAAGCCGGGTGGAAGGCGAAGACGAAATTCATGCCCGCCTGACGGCAGCTTTGGATCATATCGATCGGGAGCGTCTGATCGCCGCGCCCGATTGCGGCATGGGCCTGCTGTCGCGCGATCAGGCGCGGGCGAAACTGCGCAACATGTGCGCCGCAGCCGGCCGAATTGTGGATTGAATCGCTCTTTATGTGAGCCCGCAGGCGAACAGGGCGTCGGCTAGATCCTCGCTGAACGAGGTTCCTTTTCGGATGATGGGAACATCCTCTTTTAACATCTGCAAACTCGAATGTTCGCGGCTGAAACTCGTGAACAGCGTCACAGGAATACCCGACGTCACCGGCATCGCCTTGAAGGCGCAGGCCAGGTGCACGCCCGACAAATCCGGCAGCAGGCCGGCGAACATCA
>CAYOAD010000117.1:0-13216 GCA_964401845.1 uncultured Rhodospirillaceae bacterium
GGTCTTAAAGGTTTAAGGGAACGCCATTATGCGTACCGGTCTTATTGCCCAGAAGCTTGGCATGTCGCGCGTCTTCACCGACGACGGCCTGCATCTCCCGGTGACGGTGCTCAAAGTCGACGGCTGTCAGGTCGTTGCTCAATGCACCGCCGAAAAGAACGGCTACGACGCCGTCCAACTCGGCATCGGCCAAGCCAAGGTTAAAAACGTCTCCAAAGCCATGCGCGGACATTTCGCCAAAGCGAAGGTCGAACCCCGTCGCAAGCTGGCCGAATTCCGCGTCAGCGCGGAAAACATGATCGACATCGGCGCCGAATTGAGCCCGGCTCATTTCATCGACGGCCAGAAGGTTGATGTTTCCGGCACCAGCATCGGTAAGGGATTTGCCGGCGCCATGAAGCGCCACAACTTCAGCGGCCTGCGCGCCTCGCACGGTGTGTCCATTTCTCACCGCAGCCACGGCTCGACCGGTCAGTGCCAGGACCCCGGCAAGGTGTTCAAGGGCAAGAAGATGGCCGGCCACATGGGCGCCGAGCGCGTCACCGTTCAGAACCTGGCGGGCGTTTGGGCCGACGAAGACCGCGGTCTGGTGATGGTCAAAGGCGCCGTGCCTGGTCCGAAGGGCGGCTGGGTGCTGATCAAGGATGCCGTCAAGGTCGCCATGCCGGACGTGCCGCTGCCCGCCGCGTTGAAGAGCGATGCCCCGGCCGCAGTCGAGGAAGTCCCGGCTGAAGCCGAGGAAGCCCCCGCGGAGGAAGCCGCCGCAGAAGAGACGCCCGCCGAAGAGGCCGCCGCCGAGGCGCCTGAAGAAGAAGCCCCCGCCGAGGATGCGGCCGCCGACGATGGCGATGCCGCGGCCGGTGACGAAGAGAACAAGGACTGAAGGCGATGAAAGCCAAGGTAACCACGTTCCAGAACAAGGCCGCCGGCGACATCGAACTCGATGATGCCGTCTTCGGTCTGAAACCGCGCAAGGATATCCTTGCCCGCGTCGTCAACTGGCAGCTCGCCAAGCGCCGCGCTGGAACACACAAGACAAGAACCGTCAGCGAAATCCGCGGCTCGACGGCCAAACCCTTCAAACAAAAAGGAACCGGCCGGGCCCGTCAGGGTAGCAGCCGTGCCGCCCAGATGAGGGGCGGCGCCACGATTTTCGGCCCCGTCGTCCGTAGCCACGCTCATGCGCTGCCGAAAAAGGTGCGTAAGCTCGGCCTGCGCAACGCGCTCTCGGCCAAGCAGGCTGACGGCAAGCTGGTGATTGTCGACGAAGCCAAGCTCAAGGCGCCCAAGACCAAGGATCTGGTCAAGGCCATGTCCAAGCAGTCCTGGGGGTCGGTCCTGGTAATCGACGGTCCCGAGGTTGACGACAACTTCGCGCGGGCCGCCTCTAACCTCGCCCACTTCGACGTACTGCCGCAGCAGGGCGCGAACGTCTATGACATCCTGCGCCGCGATACCCTGGTCCTGACCAAGGCCGCGGTCGAACACCTGGAGGCGCGTCTCAAATGAAGTCCGCCAAGATTTCCAAAGAGCGGATGTACGACATCATCCGCGGTCCGGTGATTACGGAAAAAGCGACCCTCGGCTCCGAGCACGGCCAGGTCACCTTCCGAGTCTCGCTGGACGCCACCAAGCCTGAGATCAAGGCCGCTGTTGAAGAACTTTTCTCCGTCAAGGTGGAAGGCGTCAATACGCTGCGCCAGGCAGGCAAGGTTAAACGCTTCCGTGGCCGTCCCGGACGCCGCGTGGAGTACAAGAAGGCCATGGTGACTCTCGCCGAAGGCCAATCGATCGACGTTACGACGGGGATTTAGTCGATGGCTTTGAAAACATTCAAACCAACCACGCCCGGCCGCCGTCAGCTTGTGATGGTCGACCGTGCTGGTCTGTGGAAGGGCAAGCCGGTCAAGCAGTTGACCGAGGGCATGTCCAAAAAGGGCGGCCGCAACAACACCGGTCGCATCACGGCCCGGCGTATCGGCGGCGGTCACAAGCAGCGTTACCGCAAAATCGATTTCAAGCGCACCAAGTTCGACGTCTCGGCGACGATCGAGCGTCTGGAATACGATCCCGTACGCTCGGCTTTCATCGCGCTGATCAAGTATGACGACGGCGAACTCGCCTACATCCTGGCGCCGCAACGCGTGAAAGCCGGCGACAAGGTGATTTCCGGTGAACGGGCCGACATCAAGCCGGGCAACGCGATGCCCATGCGCAACATTCCGGTTGGCACCATCATCCACAATGTGGAGATGAAGCCGGGCAAGGGCGCGCAGATCGCCCGTTCGGCCGGCGCCTACGTTCAACTCGTCGGTAAGGATGCGGGTTACGCACTGCTCCGTCTGGGCTCGGGCGAACAACGCATGGTGCGGGCGGACTGCATGGCGACCATCGGCGCCGTCTCCAACCCGGACCACAAGAACATCAAGCTGGGTAAGGCCGGCCGCAAACGCTGGCTGGGCAAGCGCCCGTCGGTTCGCGGCGTGGCCATGAACCCGATCGACCATCCGCACGGTGGTGGTGAAGGCCGGACTTCCGGCGGCCGTCATCCGGTTACCCCCTGGGGCAAGCCGACCAAGGGCAAGCGCACGCGTTCGAACAAGTCGACCGACAAGTTCATCATGCGCAGCCGCCACCTGAAGAAAAAACGATAAGGAGCGCCTACCGTGGCACGTTCAGTCTGGAAAGGTCCGTTCGTTGACGGCTATCTGCTCAAGAAAGCGGAAACCGCACGGCAGTCGGGGCGCAAGGAGGTCATCAAGACTTGGTCGCGCCGTTCGACGATCCTGCCGCAGTTCGTCGGTTTGACGTTCGGCGTCTACAACGGCCAGAAATTTATCCCGGTGATGGTCAACGAGAGCATGGTCGGGCACAAGCTCGGCGAGTTCTCGCCAACCCGCACTTATCACGGCCACGCCGCCGATAAGAAAGCGAAGAGGGACTGACGATGGGTAAGCAATCCGCTCCCCGCCGCCTGCCGGACACCGATGCCCGCGCTGTGGCGAACAACCTCCGGGTCAGCCCTCAGAAGCTGAACTTGGTGGCCCAGACCATTCGCGGCAAGGATGTCGAGGCGGCCCTGGCCAGTCTGACTTTCTCGAAGCGCCGCATCGCGGTCGACGTCAAGAAAGCCCTGCAGTCAGCCGTCGCCAACGCCGAGAACAACCATCAGCTCGACGTCGACCGGCTTTTCGTGGCCGAAGCCTTCGTCGGCAAGCAGATGGTGATGAAACGCTGGCGCGCCCGCGCCCGTGGCCGCGTTGGCCGCATCAAAAAACCCTTCAGCCAAATAACCGTAATCGTGCGTGAGCGCGAGGAGATAGCGTAATGGGTCAAAAAGTAAATCCGATCGGGCTTCGTCTCGGCATCAACCGGACCTGGGATTCCCGCTGGTATGCCGAAGGCGACGATTACGGCAAGCAGCTGCATGAGGATCTGGCGATCCGGGCCTACCTGGAGAAGCGCCTGGCTCAGGCCGGCGTCAGCCGCATCATCATCGAACGTCCGGCCAAGAAGGCCCGCGTCACCATTCACACGGCCCGTCCCGGTGTCGTCATCGGCAAAAAGGGCGCGGATATCGAGAAGCTGCGCGAAACCCTGTCGAAGATGACCGGTTCCGACGTCCATCTGAACATCGTCGAAATCCGCAAGCCCGAGATCGACGCCAAGCTGGTGGCCGAGAATATCGCCCAGCAGCTGGAACGCCGCGTCGCCTTCCGCCGCGCCATGAAGCGTTCGGTCCAGTCGGCCATCCGCCTCGGCGCCCAGGGCATCCGCATCAACTGTTCCGGCCGGCTCGGCGGCGCCGAAATCGCCCGTACCGAATGGTACCGCGAGGGCCGCGTGCCGCTGCACACGCTGCGCGCCGACATCGATTACGGCGAAGCCACCGGTTTCACGACCTACGGCGCCTGCGGCGTCAAGGTTTGGGTCTTCAAGGGCGAAATCATGGCCCACGATCCCATGGCGCAGGACAAGCGTCTGGCCGAAGCCGGTCAGCGCTAGGCCCGGCATCGAGTAGAGAGTTAGAACCATGCTGCAACCAAAGCGCACCAAGTTCCGCAAGGCTCACAAAGGCCGGATTCATGGCCATGCCAAGGGCGGTACCACGCTGAACTTCGGCACCTACGGCCTGAAAGCCGTATCGCCGGGTCGCGTCAACGCCCGCCAGATCGAAGCCTGCCGCCGGGCCATTACCCGCCACATCAAGCGTGCCGGCCGTATCTGGATCCGCATTTTTCCCGATGTGCCGGTCTCCAAGAAACCGACCGAGGTACGCATGGGTAAGGGCAAGGGCTCGCCTGAATTCTGGGTCTGCCGGGTGAAACCGGGCCGCGTGATGTTCGAGCTGGACGGCGTGGCGCCGGCGCTCGCGCACGAGGCTCTTGAGCGCGGAGCCGCCAAATTGTCAGTGGACACGCGTATCGTGACGCGGCCAGGTGAAGGATCGTAGGCGATGAAAGCCGAGGAAATCAGGGGCAAGACCCCCGACGAATTGAAAGACCAGTTGCTGGACCTCAAGAAAGAGGCGCTCAACCTGCGCTTCCAGAGGGCATCCGGGCAGTTGGAGAACACCGCGCGGATGCGGCAGGTACGCCGTGATATTGCCCGCATCAAAACCATTATGCGCACCGCGCAACCAGCGTCTTAAACGGAGCCCACGCATGCCCAAACGCATCCTCCAAGGTGAAGTCGTGAGCGACGCCGGCGACAAAACCGTCGTCGTCAAAGTCGACCGCCGCGTCATGCACCCGCTGTACAAGAAGTTCATCCGTAGATCCAAGCGCTACCACGCGCACGACGAGGAGAACACCTTCAAGCAGGGTGATCTCGTCCGCATTCAGGAATGCCGTCCGCGTTCCAAGAAGAAAACCTGGGAAGTTCTGCCGTCCGCGGAATAATCCGCAACGAGCGTTGATAAAGGTAAAGTTCGATGATTCAGCCGCAGACAAACCTTGAGGTCGCCGACAATTCCGGCGCGCGTCGAGTCCAGTGCATCAAGGTGCTGGGGGGCTCGAAACGGCGCACCGCGTCCGTGGGCGACACCATAGTCGTGTCCGTGAAGGAAGCCATTCCGCGCGGCCGCGTGAAGAAGGGTGACGTGCACCGCGCCGTCATCGTCCGCACGGCCAAGGAAGTCCGGCGCAAGGACGGCAGCGCGATCCGCTTCGACCGAAATGCCGCCGTTTTGATCAATCCGCAGGGTGAGCCGATCGGAACCCGTATCTTCGGCCCGGTAACCCGCGAACTCAGAGCGCGCCAGCACATGAAAATCGTGTCCTTGGCGCCGGAGGTGCTGTGATGGCAGACAAGTACAAAATCAAGAAGGGCGACGAGGTCGTCGTTGTCACCGGCCGTGAAAAGGGCCGCAAGGGCAGCGTCCTCAACATTGACCGCAAGTCGCACCGCGTCCTGGTGCAGGGCGTCAACATGATCAAGCGCCACACGCGTCCGACGGGCGCCAGTGCTGGTGGCATCATCGAAAAGGAAGCCTCGCTTGCCGTTTCGAACGTCGCCCTGGTCGATCCCAAGACCGGCGAGGCGACCCGCGTTGGTTACAAATTCCTCGACGATGGCCGCAAGGTTCGCTTTGCCAAGCGGTCGGGCGAAGTCATCGATCTCTAGGATAGTCAAATGACCCGCTTGAACGAACATTACAAAGACGTTGTACGGCCGAAGCTGCAAGAGCGCTTCTCGTACACCAACCCCATGCAGATTCCCAAGCTTGATAAGATCGTTATCAACATGGGCGTCGGCGAGGCCGCCAAGGATTCCAAGCTGATGAAGGGCGCCGTGGCCGACTTGACCGCGATTGCCGGCCAGAAGCCGGTGATCAACAAGGCCAAGCAGTCGGTCGCCAACTACAAGCTTCGTGAGGGCATGGAAATCGGTTGCAAGGTGACGCTCCGGCGCGCCCGCATGTACGAGTTCCTCGACCGCATGATCAACATCGCCATGCCGCGCGTGCGTGACTTCCAGGGCGTTTCGGCCAAGAGCTTTGACGGCCGCGGCAATTTTGCGATGGGCTTCAAGGAACAGATCGTGTTCCCCGAAATCGAATATGACGAAGTCGACCAAGTTCGTGGTTTTGACGTGATCATTGTGACGACTGCCGACAGCGACGACGAAGCGCGTGAGCTTCTCGCCGAGTTCGGTATGCCGTTCCGTAAATGATATCCGTCGAAAAAGGAGAAAGCCGAAATGGCTAAAAAGAGTGCCATCGAAAAGAACAACCGGCGTCGGCGGAACGTCGCGCGGGATGCCGCCAAGCGGGAGCGTTTGCGCGCCATCGCCAAGGATCCGTCGCTGCCCCAGGAAGAGCGCTTCGCCGCGCGCCTGAAACTGGCGGAAATGCCGCGCAATGGTTCGAAGACCCGTATCCGCAATCGTTGCGAAGTGACGGGCCGTCCGCGCGGGTATTACCGCAAGCTCAAAATGTCACGGATCGCGCTGCGTGATCTGGCCTCGATCGGTCAGATTCCCGGCATGGTCAAGTCTAGCTGGTAGAGGAGAGCCGAAGATGTCGATGACCGATCCCATCGGTGACATGTTGACGCGTATCCGCAACGGACAACGCGCCGGCCTGGGTAGGGTGAAATCCCCCGCCTCGAGTTTCCGCAGCAACGTTCTCGATGTGCTCAAGCGCGAAGGTTACATTCGCGGCTGGGAAAAGGACGAGACCAATCCGACCAAGCCCGAACTTGTCATCGAGCTGAAATACGCCGAAGGCGAACCCGTCATCCGCACCATCGACCGCGTGTCGACGCCGGGCCGCCGTGTTTATTCATCGATCAAGGACCTGCCGCGGATCTGCAATGGCCTCGGCATCGCCATCCTGTCGACACCGCGCGGCGTCATGTCTGACGCCGAGGCCCGCGAGGCCAACGTTGGCGGCGAAGTCCTCTGTAACGTCATTTAGGAAGCGTCATGTCTCGTATCGGACAAAAACCTGTCGCCATTCCGGACGGTGTTACCGTTGAACTGAGCGGCCAGGATTTCAAAGCCAAGGGGCCGAAAGGCGAACTGGCGATGACTTTCGTCGACGATGTCGAAGCCAAGCAGGAAGACGGCAACGTCGTCGTTCTGCCGCGCAGCGACTCCAAGCGTGCCCGCACCATGTGGGGCATGCAGCGGACGCTGGCCAACAACATCGTTGTCGGGGTCTCCGAGGGCTTCACGGTGAACCTGGAGATCGTCGGCGTTGGCTATCGCGCCGCCGTTGAGGGCAAGAACCTCAATCTTCAGTTGGGCTTCAGCCACGACGTCCACTATCCCATCCCGGAGGGCATCGAGATCAAGTGCGAAAAGCCCACGGCAATCGCCATTTCGGGCGCCGACAAGCAGGTCGTTGGACAAGTGGCCGCGGAAATCCGCGCCTACCGCAAGCCGGAACCCTACAAGGGCAAGGGCGTGCGCTACGCCAACGAGCAGATCTTCCGCAAGGAAGGCAAGAAGAAGTAGGACCGCCGAATCATGAGCAAGCAAAAATCACTCTTTGAACGCCGCAAGGCCCGCGTCCGCAGCAGTTTGGCCAAACGGGGCACGGGACGTCCGCGTCTCAGCGTCCACCGCTCGGGCAAGCACATCTACGCCCAGATCATCGATGATGCGGAGGGCCGCACGTTGGCCGCCGCGTCGAGCCTGGAAAAGGACATGCGGTCCAAGCTTTCCTCCGGCGGCAACAAGGAAGCCGCTGCCGAGGTCGGAACCCTCGTTGCCGAGCGGGCCAAGGCCGCCGGCGTAACCGAGGTTGCCTTCGACCGCGGCGGGTATCTCTTTCACGGCCGAGTCAAGGCGCTGGCGGAAGCTGCGCGCGAAGGCGGCCTGAACTTCTAATGCGGAAGGAATAAAGAATGTCTTCGCAACATATGGAGCGCGGCGAAAGCGAACTGGTCGACAAGCTTGTCGGCATCAATCGCGTCGCCAAGGTGGTCAAGGGCGGCCGCCGTTTCGGTTTTGCCGCCCTGGTCGTCGCCGGCGATCAGAAGGGCCGTGTCGGTTTCGGCCACGGTAAGGCGCGGGAAGTTCCCGAAGCCATCCGCAAGGCGACCGAGAGCGCCAAGAAGAACATGATCCGGGTGCCGCTGCGCGAAGGCCGGACGCTGCACCACGACGTCAAGGGCCGCTTCGGCGCCGGCCGCGTGGTTCTGCGCGCAGCACCTCCGGGAACCGGCATTATCGCCGGTGGTCCGATGCGCGCCGTGTTCGAGACGCTGGGCGTCCAGGACATCGTCACCAAGTCGATTGGCACCTCCAACCCCTACAACATGATCAAGGCCACCTTCGACGCGCTGGACCGCATGATGTCGCCGCGTTCCGTCGCCGCCCGCCGGGGCAAGAAGGTGAGCGAGATCGTCGGCCGCCGCGGCAAGTCGGCCGACGACGCTCAGGAGTAGGCCGATGGCTGACAAAAAACAGACCGTCACGGTCACCCAGATCAAGAGCCCGATCGGCCGCCCCAAGGATCAGCGGGCGACGCTCGTGGGCTTGGGCCTGAATAAAATGCACCGCACCAGCGTGTTGGAAGACACGCCCGCCGTGCGCGGCATGATCAACAAGGTTTCGCACCTCGTGCGCGTCGAGGACGCCGGCTAACCAATTTAGGCCGGGTTTGTAAGCAGGAATAAGCTCATGAAACTCAATCAGCTTTCGGACAACGCAGGCGCCCGCAAGGCCCGGACCCGGGTCGGACGCGGCATCGCTTCCGGCACTGGCAAAACCGCGGGCCGTGGCCACAAGGGGCAGAAATCCCGCACCGGCGTTGCCATCAAGGGATTTGAGGGCGGCCAGATGCCGCTGCACCGGCGTCTGCCGAAGCGCGGCTTCAACAACATCTTCCGCAAGGTCTTCGAGCCGGTCAACATCGGCCGTCTGCAAGCCGCGGTCGACGCCGGCAAGCTCGACGCCAAAAAGCCCATAACGATCGAAGTCCTCAGGGAGGCCGGTGTCGTCGGCCGCGTCAAGGACGGCGTCCGCCTTTTGGCCAAGGGTGAATTGAAGGCCAAGATCAACATTGAAGTGAGCGGCGCTTCCAAGGCGGCCATCGCCGCGGTCGAGGCCGCTGGCGGCAAAGTCACTGTTACGGCGCCCGCCGAGCCGGCGGAAAAAGCCGATGACGGCAAAGCCAAAGCTGGCAAGGACGCCGAGTAATCCCCATATGCGCTCACTGGGAGCATAATTGATGGCATCTGCCGCCGAACAACTAGCCGCGAATATCAATTTCGGCGCCTTTGCCAAGGCGACGGAACTGAAGAAGCGTATCTGGTTCACGCTCGGCGCGCTGATCATCTATCGCCTGGGTACCTACATTCCATTGCCCGGCATCGACCCCGGCGTGCTGCAGGACATATTCCGGCAGAACCAGAGCGGCATTCTCGGCATGTTCGACATGTTCGCGGGCGGCGCCCTGGGCCGTATGACGATCTTCGCCCTCAACATCATGCCGTACATTTCCTCGTCGATTATCATTCAGTTGATGACGACGGTGTCGCCACATCTGGAGGCGCTCAAGAAGGAAGGCGAGCAGGGCCGCAAGAAGATCAATCAATACACCCGCTATGGCACCGTGATGCTGGCCGCCGTTCAGGCCTACGGTATCGCCGTGGGTCTCGAAAGCATGACCGGCTCGCAGGGTCCAGCCGTTGCCGAGCCAGGCCTTTACTTCCGCACCGTCACCGTTATTACCCTGACGGGCGGCACGATCTTCCTGATGTGGCTGGGCGAACAGATCACCGCGCGCGGTATCGGCAACGGTATTTCGTTGATCATCTTCTCCGGCATCGTCGCGGAACTGCCAAGCGCCCTGGTGGGCACCCTGGAATTGGGCCGCACGGGCGCCCTGTCGACCCTGTTCATTCTGTTCCTGTTGGTCATGGTCGCCGCCGTGATCATGTTCATCGTTTTCATGGAGCGGGCCCAGCGACGCATCGTCGTGCAATACCCGAAGCGCCAGGTCGGCAACAAGATGTTCGGCGGTGAAAGCTCGCACATCCCGCTCAAACTCAATACGGCGGGTGTTATTCCGCCGATTTTCGCTTCGTCGCTGCTGCTGCTGCCCATCACCATGGCCAACTTCTCGGCCGGGCAGGGGCCGGAATGGCTGACGTCGGTAACGGCCTTGCTGGGCCGCGGCCAGCCGCTCTACATGCTGATGTACCTCTCGGGCATCGTCTTCTTCTGCTTCTTCTACACGGCGGTTGTCTTCAATCCCTCGGATACGGCGGACAACCTCAAGAAATACGGCGGTTTCATTCCGGGCATCCGGCCGGGCAAGAACACGTCGGATTACCTCGATCATGTCCTGACCCGCTTGACCGTGGTCGGCGCGGCCTACCTCTCGGCGGTTTGTCTGCTGCCGGAAATTCTGATTTCGCAATACGCCGTGCCGTTCTATTTCGGCGGAACCTCGCTGCTGATCGTCGTGACCGTCACCATGGACACCGTCGGCCAGATCCAATCGCACCTGCTGGCCCATCAGTACGAAGGCCTGATCAAGAAATCCAAGATCAGGGGCAAGCGGCGATGAGTGGATCGATGAACATGATCCTGCTCGGCCCGCCGGGCTGCGGCAAGGGCACCCAGGCCAGCCGCCTGCAGGAAAAGCGCGGCTTCGTGCAACTGTCGACCGGCGAGATGCTGCGGGCCGCCATCGCGGCGGAAACGCCGGTGGGGCTGCGGGTGAAGGAAATCATGGCGGCCGGTGATCTGGTTGACGACGACACCGTCATCGCCATGCTATCGGACCGCATCGAGGAGCCAGACTGCGCCGAAGGCTTCGTGCTCGACGGTTTCCCGCGCACGGTCGCCCAGGCTGAGGCGCTGGACCAACTGCTCGACGACAAGGACATGGAATTGCGCCTGGTGGTCGAAATGTCGGTCGACGACGAAGCGTTGATCGAGCGCATCTCGGGACGCTTTGCCTGCGTTAAGTGCAAGGCGGGCTATCACGACTCCTTCAAACCCACCGAAGTCGAAGGTAAATGCGACAATTGCGGCGGTACCGAGTTTGAACGCCGGGCCGACGACAACGCGGATTCGGTGCGCATCCGCCTCAAAGCCTACAACGACCAGACGGCGCCGCTGCTGCCTTATTACCGCGGGCGCGGCAAGCTGCACACGATCGACGGCATGGCGGATATGCAGACGGTCGAAAAAAGTATCGTTATGGCCATGGAGGCCGCGTAAATGGTTGACTTGGACACGGGATTTACCAATAATCCGGCACCCATTCATTGGAGCCGCGAAAAGCGTATTTCTCAGGGCCTTTTGCCCCGGGTTAGTGACCCGGTGCGGGGCATTTTGTGCTGCAACGAAGCCTTTTGAAATGAAGCTCAAGTGCTTGAAAACAAATAAGGAGTTACGGTCGTGGCGCGTATAGCTGGCGTTAATATTCCGACCAACAAAAGGGTCGAAATCGGCTTGACCTACATCTTCGGCATCGGCCGCACCAAGGCCACCGAGATTTGCGGCAAAGCCTCGATTCCACGGGAGCGGCGCGTCAACGAACTGACGGACGCCGAGGTCATTCAAATTCGCGAGATCATCGACCGCGATTATCTGGTCGAGGGCGATCTTCGCCGCGAGACCTCGATGAACATCAAACGCTTGATGGATCTCGGTTGCTACCGGGGCCTGAGGCATCGCCGCGGACTGCCGGTGCGCGGTCAGCGGACGCACACGAATGCCCGGACCCGCAAAGGTCCGGCCCGGGCGATCGCGGGCAAGAAAAAGTAATTGCCCTCCCGATTTCGGGAAGGCCAAAGCGGTTAGAAGGTAGAAATTATGGCGCGGGATACCAGTCGAGTTCGCCGTCGCGAGCGGAAAAACATCACCTCCGGCGTGGCGCACGTAAACGCCACGTTCAACAACACGATGATCACCATTGCCGACGCACAGGGCAACACGATCTCGTGGGCGTCGGCCGGCCAGCAGGGTTTCAAGGGATCGCGCAAGTCGACCCCGTATGCGGCCCAGATGGCGGCGGAGGATGCCGGCAAGAAAGCCATGGAGCACGGGGTGAAGACCCTTGAGGTTCAAGTCAAAGGTCCGGGTTCGGGACGTGAATCGGCCTTGCGGGCGCTTCAGGTCGTCGGCTTTACGGTGACGGCCATCACGGATGTGACGCCGATCCCGCATAACGGCTGCCGTCCGCCGAAGCGCCGTCGCGTCTAAGCGTATCTCCGCGGATTGGCGGAGCGGTTAAGTTAAGAGATTTGCGGCGGGTTCCCGCCGTATGTGAAGGAAAAAGGTGCCGCAAGCCGGATGTTGGACATCCGGGCGCTGGCGCCGAATTGGGCATAAGGGTGATCGCGTGATTCACAAGAACTGGCAAGAGCTGATAAAGCCCCACAAACTCGACGTCGAAAGCGGCGTCGACGCCAACCGCAGTGCGACCATCGTTGCCGAACCGCTGGAACGCGGCTTTGGCCTGACGCTGGGCAACGCCCTGCGCCGCGTGTTGCTGTCGTCGCTGCAAGGCTCGGCGGTGACGTCGATTCAGATCGACGGCGTTTTGCACGAATTCTCCTCCATTCCCGGCGTACGTGAGGATGTCACCGACATCGTCCTCAACATCAAGGGATTGGCGCTGCGCAGCCATGCCGACGGCCCGCGCCGCATGTCCTTGACCGCCAAGGGTCCGGGCGAGGTTACCGCGGGCGATATCGACCCGGGTCACGACATCGAGGTCCTCAACCCTGATCTGGTGATCTGCACCCTGGATGACGCCGCCTCGCTGTCGATGGAACTTTCGGTTGAGACGGGCATGGGCTATGTGCCCGCCGCCCAGAACCGGGCCGAGGACGCGCCGATCGGATTGATTCCGGTCGATGCGCTATACAGCCCCGTGCGCCGCGTCTCGTACAAGGTCGAGAACACGCGCGAAGGGCAGGTTCTGGATTACGACAAGCTGATCCTGGACCTGGAAACCGACGGCACGGTTTCGCCCGACGACGCCGTTGCCCTGGCCGCTCGCATTCTGCAGGACCAGTTACAGCTCTTCATCAATTTCGAAGAGCCCACCGTGCGCGAGACCGTCGAGGAGCGCGAGGAGCCGGAATTCAACCGCAACCTGCTGCGCAAGGTCGACGAATTGGAACTGTCGGTCCGCTCGGCCAACTGCCTCAAGAACGACAACATCGTCTACATCGGCGATTTGATCCAAAAGACCGAGGCGGAAATGCTGCGGACGCCGAATTTCGGCCGCAAGTCGCTTAAC
>CAYOAD010000118.1:0-3228 GCA_964401845.1 uncultured Rhodospirillaceae bacterium
GGCTGATTCATATGTTTTTGCCTGCGGTCCTTGGTTGAGCAAGATATTTCCAGATTCCCCTCCAGCGCCGGCCCCGTCACCGCCGACCGCACCCGCCGAACGCACCGAGCGCCGCGCGCCGTCGGGCGGCGAGTACCGCCTCGGCGTCGACGTCGGCGGCACCTTTACCGATCTTTTGCTGATCGAGGAGCAAAGCGGCCATACCTTCACCGCCAAGGTTCCCTCCACACCGCAGGATTCGTCCCAAGGCGTGCTCAACGGTATCGAACGCATCTGTGGTCTGGCGGGCATCGAGCCCAGCGCCATCGGCCACGTCATGCACGGCACCACGGTCGCCACCAACACCGTGCTGACCACCAGCGGCGCCAAGGTTGGACTGGTTGCCACCAAGGGCTACAAACAGGTGCTGCAGATTGCCCGCTCCTACGTGCCGGGCGGTCTGGGCGGCTGGGTAATTTTCAACAAGACCGATCCGCTGGCGCCGCTGGAACTCACCATCGAGGCCGACGAGCGGATCGGCGCGGGCGGCGAGATCATCGAACCCCTCAACGAGGGAAAGCTGCGCGAGGATCTGCAGCAGCTCCAGGGCCGCGGCATCGAGGCGCTGACGGTGTCGCTGATGAACGCCTATACCAACGGTGAACACGAACAACGCATCCGGACCATCGCGGAAGGCATCCTGCCCGGCGTGCCGGTCTCCATTTCATCCGAGGTGGTGCCGGAGATGTACGAATACGAACGCACCGAAACGACGGTGGTCAATTCCTACATCCGGCCCGTGGTGTCGACCTATATCGAAAACCTGTTCGCCGAGCTCGACCGCCAGATGAAGGGCGTGCAGCTGCACATCCTGCGCTCGGACGGCGGGCTTTCGTCGGCCGAAGCCGCGAAGGAAACGCCCGTGAACCTGCTGATGAGCGGTCCGGCCGGCGGCGTCTCGGGCGCCATCTGGATGGCCAGGCAGGCCGGTTACCAGGATCTGCTGACCTTTGATATGGGCGGCACGTCGACCGACGTGGCGCTGATCCAGAACGGCATCGCCCAGACCCGGCGCGAAACCCGCGTCGGCGACGTCACGGTGCGGGCCTCCTCGGTGGACGTGCGCACGGTGGGCGCCGGCGGCGGTTCCATCGCTTACGTGCCGGACCTGACCAAGGCCTTGCGCGTCGGGCCGCAGAGCGCCGGCGCCGAACCCGGCCCGGCGGCTTACGGCAAGGGCGGTGAGGAGCCGACAGTGACCGACGCCAATGTCGTGCTGGGCTACCTGCCGGCGGAGGCCAAGCTGGGCGGCGACATGCAGCTCGACCGCCAGGCCGCCGAGCGCGCCGTCAAGACGGTGGCCGACGCCATGGGGCTGGGCCTCAAGGAAACCGCAGAGGGCATCATCAACATCGTCAACGAGAACATGTTCGGTGCGCTGCGTCTGGTGTCGGTCGAGCAGGGCTTCGATCCCCGCGACTTCGCCCTGATCGGCTTCGGTGGCGCGGGCCCCCTACATGCCAACGCACTGGGCAAGCTGATGAATTCCTGGCCGGTGATCGTGCCGCCGGGTCCCGGCGTCTTGTGCGCCTACGGTGACGCCACCACACGGGTGCGCAACGAAGCCTCGCGCACCTTCGTGCGGCGTTTCTCCGATACCAGCGACGCCGAAGTCCGCGGCATTCTTGAGGAACTGGCCGAGCATGCCGCAGAAACGCTTAATGCCGAGGGCGTGCCCCGGGCCGAACAATCCACGCTCTATCAGGTGGACCTCAGATACGCCGGCCAGGGTATGCGCCTCACCGTCGACATGACGCCGGAGGAGTACGTCGGCGGCGGGCTTGCCGAATTGGGCCGGCGCTTCGACGTGATGCACGAACAACTCTTCACTTTCGCGCTAGACGCCGAGCAGGAACTCTACAATTTGCGCGCGCTGGTGCAGGGCCGCGACAGTGGCGCCGAAGCCGAAAAGCTTTCCGCCGGGTCCGCCGATGCCGGCGCCGCGGCCTACGAGAACACGACCGTATTCGTCAACGGGGCGGATCACGGGGCCAAGATTTTCGACCGCGCCAAATTGCAGGCCGGCAACCGCATCGCCGGTCCGGCTATTGTCACCGAAATGGACTCGACGACGCTGATCCTGCCGGACCACACCGGCGAGGTCGACGCCGTCGGCAACATCATCATCCGACCGGATGGAGGCTGAACCATGCCCGCCAAAGTCATCCAGACCAACACCAAGCCGTTCGAGAACGTCGAGATCGATCCGATTACCTTGGACATTGTCGAAAACGCGCTTCGGAATGCGCGCAGCGAGATGGATGCGGTGTTGTTCCGCACCGCCATGTCGCCGGGCATCCGCGAACAGCATGACGCCTTCCCGATGATCGCCAATCCCGATGGCAAGATGGTGGTGGGGCAGTTCGGCTCCTTCTTCTCGGGCTTCCGCGAGGGCTACGAGGGCGACATCGAAGAAGGCGATATCTTTCTCACCAACGACCCCTACGGCGTCAACGGCGCCGTCAGCCACTTGAACGACTGGTTGACCATGATGCCGATCTACGTGGATGGCCGGGTCGTGGCCTGGGCGGCTATGTTCGGCCACATGACGGATATCGGCGGCAAGGTGCCCGGCAGCCTGCCCACGGACGCGGCCCAGGTCTTCGAGGAAGGCATCCAGATTCCACCGGTGAAGATCTATCGCAAGGGCGAACTCAACACCGAAATTCTCAACCTCATCCTGCGAAACTGCCGATTGCCCGAGTGGAACAAGTCGGACTTCAACGCCATCATCGCCGCCTTGCGTCTTGCCGAGCGGCGCGTTTTGGAAATGGTCGACCGCTTTGGCGTCGACCTGTTCGTCTGCGCCATGGAGGAAATGCTCGACCGCAACAAGATGGCCATGGGTGAAATCCTCAAGATGGTGGTGCCGGAGACCAAGCAGTACTTCGAGGATTACATCGACGACGATGGCCTCGGCATGGGTCCCTACAAGGTGGCTTGTCATTTGTGGCGCGAAGGTGATCGGGTGATCTTCGATTTCGAGGGTACCGACCCCCAGTCCATTTCCTCGGTGAACTTTCTCCTCAATGAGGAGATGTTCAAGATGTTCCTGGGCTCGTTCTTCATCAACATCTTCGATCCGCAAATTCTCTTCAACGACGGCTTTTATGATCTGGTGGACGTGCGAATTCCGCGCGGCACCATCCTGAAACCCATTCGGCCCGCCGCCCTGTCATCCCGCACGCA
>CAYOAD010000118.1:3238-12652 GCA_964401845.1 uncultured Rhodospirillaceae bacterium
CTGGCCCGCATTTTCGATATCATGTCGGGCCTGCTGGGCCAGGGCTCGCCCGAAGCCCTCTGCGCCGCCGGTTTTTCCGACAGTCCGCATTTCATGTACTCGGGCTACGACAAGAACGGCGAATGGTATCAGCTCTACCAGATCGGCTTCGGCGGCGTACCGGGCCGCCCGGCCGGCGACGGTCCCGACGGCCATTCCCTGTGGCCGGCCTTCACCAACGTGCCCAATGAATTCCTCGAGGCTTATTTCCCCCTGCGCATCGTCAAGTACGAGACCATTGCCGATTCCGGCGGTCCCGGTCTGCACCGCGGCGGCAACGGCCTTTCCATGGGTTACCAATTCCTCGAACCCGGGGAGATTTCGATCCACGACGACCGCTGGCTCACCCATCCCTGGGGCGTCAGTGGCGGCCTGCCGGGCCAGCGCAGCGACAAACTGATGGTGCGGGCCGACGGGTCCAGCGAGTGGATGGTCTCCAAGTGCGACCGCGTCAAGGTGGCGGCGGGCGATACGCTCTACTTCAACACCTGGGGCGGCGGCGGCTGGGGCGATCCTCTGGAGCGCGACCCCGCACAGGTTTCGATGGACGCCGATCGCGGACTGGTGACCCCGGAGGGTGCGCGGCGATATGGCGTGGTGCTCAACAACGATCTCAGCGTCGATCAGTCGGCGACCAATGATCTGCGGCGAAAAATGGCCAGCGAGCGCGGCCAGATTGAGCTCTTTAACCGGGGCGGCACCGTCGAGGAACTGAAGGCCCGTTGCAAGGCCGACACCCACCTCGATCCACCCACTACGCCGGTCTTCCAGAAATGGATGGGCGACCGTACGGCGGCGGAGGCGGCGGAGTAAGAAAGAATGTCTCTCCTCTGGCGGGGGTGGACCGGCTCTAGTGCAGCGTCAGTGAATGGCCGACCAGCTTGAACTCGGCGGGGGTGATCAGTTCCGCACTGGTCACCCGGACGGAGTTCAGCGCGCCCTCGATTTCACGTTCCCAGAAATCGAGGAACTTGCTGAGCTTGGGATATTTCGGCGCGATATCCATGTTCTGCCAGATAAATTCCTGCAGCAGGTTGGGATGATCCGGCATGTGATAGGTGATGTTGGCGGTCGTCAGGCGGTAGCCTTGCAGTTGCAGTTTCAACGACATCTAGAACCCTCCGAAAAATGACACATTCGTTCAGGTCGAGCCTGTCATTAATATGGAGCGCTCTCCGCCCTTCGTCAAATTTTCTGTTTAATTACAAGATGTTATTGGCACTCGAAAGGAAGGAGTGCCAATTTTGTTAAACTTCGTTAAGGGTCAGACCCCTAACCGTAATTGGTGCCGTAATTGGTGTCAGGCACCAATTAACCGTCCTTAGCCGCCGTGATGCCTTTGAGGTCGATGTCGTGGGTTTCCTTGAGGATGTCGCAAATCTGGTCATAGACCGCGCCGACCCGGATGGTCTCGTAGGAGATCAGGTCGACGATGGTGCTGCCCAGGCCGCCGGGAGTGGCGTAGGGCACCAGGCCGTAGTCGATGGTGATGTCGGCGACCTCGACCACCTGGTCCTCGATATCCTCGAAGACGAACTTGCTGCCGGTGAGCGAGCGATTGGCCGAAGAGCCGACGACGGCGTATGAATTTTCCCGCGCCAGACGGGCGATTTCGTCATGCAGGGGACCGGCGTTGAGCAGCATGTCCATGGTACCGGCCTTGGTGGCGTTCTTCAGGGCGAAGGGCGGCAGGCTCTGAATGACCGGATGATCGGCGCGGAACGGCGCCACGATGGAGAAGGGCAGGTTGTGCTTGTGGATGATGGTGTCGACAACGTCGCGGCCCTGCTGCGGACAGTCGATGGCCTCGTTGAAGAGCTGCCAGTCGCAGAAATTACCGCAAGGTTTCTCGAACGATCTTTCCTTGGCGGTGTAGATGCGGGAGACGGCTTCCTCCTCGTGGCCGACGATGGCGTAGCCGACGCTGACCGGAAAGACGGCCACGCCGCCGCCCCGCACGACGTCGAATACCCGGGCGGCATCTTCTACGATTGGTTGGCCGTCAAACATGGCGTTCGGTCTCCCTCAATGGTGTAAACTGCGTAACCGGAGTATCGGCGACGGACGATCGGAAAGATAAAATGACGGCAACCAACGGTTCTGACAATAGGATTGAAATCTGCGAGGTCGGACCGCGCGACGGTCTGCAGAGCGAAAAACGCATCTGGAGCGCCGACGAACGGGTCGAACTGATCGACCGCCTTGTGGCCACCGGCCTGCGGCGCATCGAGGCGGTGAGCTTCGTCAACCCCAAGCGCGTGCCGCAAATGGCCGATGCCGAAGAGGTGATGGCCAAGGTGACGCGCGTCGCCGGCCTTAGCCTGACCGGCCTGGCGCTCAATCTGCGCGGCGTCGAACGCGCCATCGATGCGGGCTGTGACGAGGTGCGCTACGTCATCGTCGCTTCGGAAACCTTTAGCCAGAAGAACCAGGGCGCCGGCATCGAACAGTCGTTGAAGATATTCGAGGATGTCGCGGGCCGGGTGATGCAGTCGGGCCTGAAGCTGTCCGCCGTTATCGGCGCTTCCTTCGGCTGCCCCTTCGAGGGCGAAATCGCCATCGACCAGGTCGCCGGGTGCGCCGGCCGGCTGGCGGCGGCGGGCGCCCATGAGATCGTGCTGGCCGACACCATCGGCTGCGCCGTGCCCAACCAGATCGCAGAGCGCATCGACGCCGTCCGCGAGGTGGTCGGCGCTGCGACGCCGTTGGGTTGCCATTTCCATAACACGCGCAACACCGGCATCGCCAACGCGGCGGCGGCGGTGGTGGCCGGGGTGCGGCTGCTGGATAGTTCGGTCGGCGGCATCGGCGGCTGTCCCTTCGCGCCGCGCGCCACCGGAAACATCGCGACTGAGGACCTCGGTTACCTTCTGCGCAACATGGGCTACGAGACCGGCATCGATCTCGACGGCCTGATCGGCGTGGCGGAATGGACCGAAGGCTATTTCGATGCACCCCTGCCGGGTCAGGTCATGAAGGCCGGTCTGTTCCCCGAAGTCGCAAAATCGCGCGGCGAGGCCGCAGAATAATTAATTGGTGTCAGGCACCAATTAATCAGTCGGTGGTCAGGCGGAAGGGGATGCCGTTGGCCGTGCCTTCATGAACCGTGCCGGCTGACGGGGACGCCTCTTCCTCACTGGCCAGACTGGGTTTGCGCACGGGCGGGGCCGGACGCGGCGGCAAGATCGACGACCGGCCGGATCCCATCAACTGATCGAAGGCCTCAGTGTTGTCGGCCAGGAGGTCATCGAAGGCGGATGATATTTTTTTCGACATGTCGCTAACCGGCCCTTTCTAGCCCTGGTTCCACCAGCGCTGAAAATCCTCCGAGGCGCCGTTCGACTGGCCGTTGGCGTCGCCCAGTTTGCCGAGATACCCCAGCGCCTCCTCAAGCGACACGACGTCGGCATACTTGGCGTCCATGTCGAAGAGATTAGCCTCATGCGGTCCCTGGGCGCGGTCGCCGACGGCTTCCTCGACCACGATGGTGTAGTAGCCCGACTGCAGCGAATCGACGGCCGAGGCGCGTACGCAGCCGCTCGTGGTGCAGCCGGTGATGATCACGGTGTCGGCGCCCTGGGTCTTGAGGAAGGTGTCGAGATTGGTGCCGAAGAAGGCCGAGGCGTACTTCTTGGAGATAATGTAGTCGGTGCCTTGCGGCGCGATGCGGTCATCGATGGCGCACATGGGCGAACCTCTCAGCAGCACGGCCAGGGAGGGCACCTTCTTGATGAAAACGCCGGCATCGCGAAAATCGGCATCGTATTCGATGGTCGTATAGGCGATGGGCAGCGCGGCGTTGCGGAAGACGTCCAGCAACCTGGCCGTGGCAGCGAGCTCGTTGGAAAAGTCCCCGCCCAGGGGCGATGACGGATCGGTAAAGCCGTTGATGAAATCGACCACCAGCAACGCCGGCCGCCGGCCGTAGCCGGCGCGTTCGGCGAACCCCTTGCTCTGATAGCTCGCCAGCGTGTCGTCGTGCCAATCGGCCATGATCTCCTCCAATTTTGTCCCGCGTATCATACGCCAAGACCCGAAATCGTAAAGCCGCGCCGTTAGCGGAATTCAAAGAGCGCCTTGACTCCATGAGGGCGGCTTGTATCAAATTGACGGAGAAAAATTCCGGACGATGTAGTCGGAAGTGCCGATATGTGGGAGGGCGGCTTCATGAGCAGAGCTTACGGTTCAGGCGGCGGAGGGGCGAGCGGCGGCCGTTACCAGCCCCGTCCGACGTTCTCGTCGTCCGCCGCCTCGCGGTCCATCGCCTCGCGGTCGCTCGCGGGCAGCGGCAGCGGCGGCAAGAAAGAAATACTCTGCGCCGTCGGTGTCGACGTCGACGCCGTGGCCGGTTGGCTGGGCTCCTACGGCGGCGAGGATTCACCCTGCGATATTTCGCGCGGCCTGTTCGCCGGTGAAGTCGGCACGCCGCGCATGGTGCGCCTCTTCGACAAATTGCAGATACCCACCACCTGGTTCATTCCCGGCCACTCCATCGAGACCTTCCCCAAGGAATGCCAGATGGTGGTCGACGCCGGCCATGAGATCGGCATGCACGGCTATTCCCACGAAAATCCCATCGCCATGACGCCGGAGCAGGAAGAGCGCGTGCTGGACAAATGCATCGAGCTGATCGAACGCCTGTGCGGCCGCCGCCCGACGGGGTATGTGGCGCCCTGGTGGGAGTTCAGCCCGGTGACCAACGAATTGCTGCTGGCCAAGGGCATCAAGTACGACCACAGCCTGATGAACGACGATTTCCATCCCTTCTACGTCCGGGTCGGCGACAGCTGGACGCCGATCGACTATTCCAAGCATCCGGACGAATGGATGAAGCCGCTGGTGCGCGGGACCGAGACTGACCTGATCGACATTCCCGGCAGCTGGTACCTCGACGACCTGCCGCCGATGATGTTCATCAAAGGCTCGCCAAACAGCCACGGCTTCGTCAATCCGCGCGATATCGAGGATATCTGGCGCGACCAGTTCGACTGGGTCTATCGGGAGTTCGATTACGCGGTCTATACATTGACCATCCATCCGGACGTGTCGGGCCGGCCCCAGGTACAGCTGATGCTGGAGCGCATCCTCAACTACATCATGGGCCACGCCGGCGTGCGTTTCTGCACCTTCGATGAAATCGCCGATGATTTCGCCCGCCGATTCCCACGGGGACAGCCGGCGCGCGCAGCGGAGTAACGACTGACGGACAGGATTGATGTGCGGTCTATGCGGAATACTCGGTGGCCGCGGACACTGGACCGATCCCGCGACCAATCCCGGCGCTTTCTCGGGCCGCGCCGACAGCCACACTTTGGCCCGCGAACGCCAGACCCGCACGGCGCTGGTCAACCGGGTACTCGGTCACTACGCCCTCAGCCTCAAGGACTGGAATGCCGCCTCCTACGTTTTGCGCGGCGGTACCGGCAAGACGGCGCTGGTCGACAACCTCTCGCAGATGTGGGCCGAGGCCGAGGCCATGACGGGGCGCGACTGCGATCCGCTGGATGAGATGCTGCTGGCGGCGCTGAGTGACAAGCCGTGACCGATTATTCGGCTTTCATTCCGGTCAATGTCGTCACCGGTTTCCTCGGCAGCGGCAAGACGACGTTGCTGAAAAGCTTGCTCCAATCACCCCAACTGACCGACACCGCCGTTCTGGTCAACGAGTTCGGCGAGGTGGGGCTCGATCATCACCTGTTGCAGGGGGTGACGGAAAACACCCTGTTGATGGACAACGGCTGCCTTTGTTGCGCCATCCGAGGCGACCTGCAGGACAGCCTGCGCGAGCTCTATTCGCAGCGCGAACGCGGCGAGATCCCGGCCTTCAAGCGGGTGATGATCGAAACGTCCGGTCTCGCCGACCCGGTGCCCATCGCCTACACGGTGCTGGCCGAACCGGTATTGCAGCACCACTTCCGCCTGGGCAACGTCATCACGACGGTCGATGCCGTGAACGGTCCAGCCGGTTTGGTGGAGTTCGAGGAATCGGAAAAGCAGGTTGCGGTGGCCGACCGTATCGTCATCACCAAGTCCGACCTGGCCGCGCCCGACGAGGTCGAGGACCTCAAGATTGCGCTCAAGCACATCAACCTCTCCGCCCCGCTGTTCGATGCCCAGTTTGACGACCTTTCACCGGCCCGCTTGATCATCGAGGATATCCACGACCCGGACGGCAAGGCCAAGGAGGTCGCCGGTTGGTTGGAAAACGACGATCACGCCGGCCACGACCACAGCCACACCGAGGGCGTCTATTCCTTTGCCCTGACCTTCGACCGGCCGCTCGACTGGACGGCCTTCGGCATCTGGATGACCATGCTGCTCAACCGCCACGGCGACAAAGTTCTGCGCCTCAAGGGCATGCTGAATGTGGCGGACGTTGCCACGCCGGTTCTGATCAACGGCGTCCAGCACGTGGTGCACCCCCCGGTCCATCTGGACGCTTGGCCCGACGCCGATAAGCGCTCCCGCCTGATTTTTATCGTGCGGGATCTGTCTCGGGAAAAAATCGAAGCCTCGCTGGCCGCCTTCAACGCGCTGGCCAATCCGGACGCAACGGCGTCAAGCGCCGCTTAAGAAGGCTACTGCGAGTTGGAAACCCGCGGCGGCGGGCGGCGGGTGTGCCAGCCGTCGCGGAAGCCGCGTACGACGTGGTGCAGCAGGTAGAACAGCAAAGCCAGGATGACCAGCAGAATGATCGACATCAGGGTTTCACCGAAGCTCGCGTCGATTAGCGGGCCGCCGCCCATCAGGTGTTCGGCCAGGATGGCCACGGCCTGCAGCGTCGCGCCGGCACAGAAGATCACCGCGATCAGGATGGCGACCTGGAGTGAGTCGAATACCAGGCGCCCGACGTCGAGGTCGCTGACCTGGCGGTATATGTTGCGCCGGAACGACGACCAGTGGGCCACCGCATAGGCGAGGACGCCGACGACAGAGGCGAACCAGAAAATTACGTTGCTGAAATGAATGTTCGGGATGCTGCCGACCAGGAACTTTTCAAACGGCGCATAGAAGTACAGGAAGATCAATAGGATGATGACCGCGATCAGCGTGATCCAGAACCTGGGTCTGCGTCCAGTTGGTTGATCTTCTGCCACGGTGAAATTTCCCCCCTGGGTCAATTGGGCCTTTGGCGCGCCGCCAAGAATTCGTCGGTCGGAATGGTATAGAAAATGACTTTCCTGTCAAATTGGCAGAACAGGAATTTATTCACAAAAATGCAAGCAGAATGGACGAATAAGCGTTCTTGTAGAATCATTAAAAGCCTGCTCAAATCAACCAACTGTCCTATTATCGGACCGGTGCGCGATTGCCCCCATGGGGTCCGACGCCGAAAAAAATTTTGAACCGGCCAAGAGGTTGTCTCCTCAGGGCCGGCAGTCAGGGAGGAGCAATGTCAAGCCGTCTCGGCATTGACGTCGGGGGGACGTTTACCGATCTCCTGTTATTTGACGGCTCGACGGGCGAGATGCATCTGCTCAAGACGCCGTCGACGCCCGAGGACCAGTCGATCGGCATTCAGACCGGTATCGAGGACATCATCCACGAGAGCGGTGTCGCGCCCTCCGATATCGAGGGCGTGCTGCACGGCACGACGGTATCGACCAATATCGTGCTGGAGGAAAAAGGCGCCCGCGTCGGTCTCCTGGTGACCGAAAGCTTCGAACAGATCCTCCACCTCGCCCGCTCTCAGACGCCGGGTCCGCTGGCCGGCTGGATGATCATGGAAAAGCCCGATCCCCTGGCTGATCTCGAACACACCCGCGGCATCAAGGAACGCATGTCGGCCCACGGCAACGTCATCACGCCGCTGGACGAGACTGATGCGCGCACCAGCATCCGTCAGCTGCTGGACGCCGGCGTCGAGAGCATCACGGTGTCGCTGCTGCATGCTTACGCCAATCCGATCCACGAACAGCGGCTGAAGGCGATCATTGTCGAGATGGCCGCTGACATCCCCGTCTCGCTGTCCTCCGAACTATTGCCGGAATTCCGCGAATACGAACGCACCCTGGTCACCGTCATGAACGCCTATGTGCGGCCCAGCATGCGCAAGTATCTCAGCGGTTTCGAGGAAAAGCTGCGCGGCGTGCAGTTCAGTCCGCAGGTCAACATCGTGCGTTCCGACGGCGGCCTGATGAGCGTCGACCGTGCCTCGGAATCGCCCGTGCACACCATGTTGTCGGGACCGGCCGGCGGCGTTTCGGGCGCGGCCTACCTGTCGACGCTGGCGGGATATCCCAACGCGCTTGGCTTCGACATGGGCGGCACCTCGACGGACGTCTCGCTGATCCAGGACGGCCGCCCGATGATCAGCCGCGAAACCACGTTGGGCTACTACCCCATCAAAGTGCCGTCGGTCGAAGTCCACAGCGTCGGCGCCGCCGGCGGCTCGATCGCCCATGTGCCGATGACCGGTGCGCTCCGCGTCGGGCCGGAAAGCGCCGGCGCGGCACCAGGTCCGGCCTGCTACGGCAAAGGAGGCACCGAACCGACGGTGACGGACGCCAACGTCGTTTTAGGCCGGTTGCCGCCGAGCCTGCTGGGCGGCGGCATGGCGCTTGATGCCCAGGCGGCGGAGGAGGCGGTTTCCAAGATCGGCAAGACGCTCGGTCTCGACGTCTACCAGGCGGCCGAAGGCATCCTCGACATCGTCAACGAGAACATGTTCGGCGCCCTTCGGCTGGTCAGCGTGCAGAAGGGCCTCGATCCCCGCGACTTCGCCCTCGTCGCGTTCGGCGGGGCCGGACCCCTGCACGGCAACGCCATGGGCGAACTGGCCGGCAGTTATCCCGTCATCGTACCCCCGACACCCGGCGTCCTGTCGGCGTTGGGCTTCCTCTATTCCGACGTCAAGAACGAGTTCGCCAAGACTTTCGCCCGCACGCTCGAAGAGGTGCAGCCGGGACAGGTCAGCGAGGTGCTTTCGGGTCTGGGCCGCGAAGCGGAATCGTGGCTGCAGCAGGAAGGCCGCAGCGAACAGAGCCAGAGCCTGAGCTATGAAGCCGACGTCCGTTACTTCCGCCAGGGCTACGAATTTACGCTCGAGGTCGAACCTGCCGCGCTGTCAAACGGTGGGCTCGAAGATCTTGCCAACCGTTTCGGCGCGGCCCACGAAAGGCTTTACGGCTTCCGCCTCGACCAACCGGTGGAATTGGTCAACCTGCGGGCGGTCGGCACCGGCCAGGTCGACAAGGTCGCTTTTCCCAGGTTCGAGAAAGCCGGACCCGATCCCTCGCCGGCCCTGATCGAGACCCACCAGGTCTATTTCGAGGGCAACTTCACCATGACCAACGTCTACGACCGCGCCAAGTTGGCGGCCGGCAATCAGATCAACGGTCCCGCCGTCATCACCCAGCGCGATTCGACGACGGT
>CAYOAD010000119.1:0-12587 GCA_964401845.1 uncultured Rhodospirillaceae bacterium
GAAGATGTCGCCTTTGGCGGGGACGTCTTCCATCTTGACCACTTCGTAGCCTTCCATGGCGGCCTGCAGGGCGCAGATCGGATCGATTTCCGTCACCATGACGCGGGCGCCCTGGCCTTTCAGAGAATCGGCGCAACCCTTGCCGACGTCGCCGTAACCGGCGACCACGGCGGTCTTGCCCGCCAGCATGACATCGGTGGCGCGTTTGAGGCCGTCGATCAGGCTTTCACGGCAACCATAGAGGTTGTCGAACTTCGACTTGGTGACCGAATCGTTGACGTTGATCGCCGGCACCTTGAGCGAGCCTTCACGCTCCATCTCGTAGAGACGGTGAACGCCGGTGGTGGTCTCTTCCGAGAGACCGCGCACGTCGTCCATCAGGGCGGGGAATTTTTCGTGCATGACCTGCGTCAGGTCACCGCCGTCGTCGAGAATCATGTTGGGGCGCCAGCCGTCAGGGCCTTCGATGGTCTGATCGATGCACCACCAGAATTCCTCTTCGGATTCGCCTTTCCAGGCGAATACCGGAACGCCGGTGGCGGCAATGGCGGCGGCGGCCTGGTCCTGGGTCGAGAAGATGTTGCACGACGACCAGCGCACTTCGGCGCCCAGTGCGGTCAGCGTTTCGATCAACACAGCGGTTTGAATTGTCATGTGCAGGCAACCTGCGATCCGGGCATTGGCGAGCGGCTTGGCGTCGCCGTACTCATCGCGCAGCGACATCAGGCCGGGCATTTCCGTCTCGGCAATGGCAATTTCCTTGCGGCCCCATTCGGCAAGGGAGATGTCGGCGACCTTATAGTCGGTGAAGTCGGTCATTCTTGGGCTCCAAAAATCGGTGGGCGGTACGTCGGTCAGGCTTGGCCTCGGGCCCCGCTTGGCGGTCTACCGCTAGGGATATTCAAACCGGCCATTACCTGGATTGGAGGCAATAGCGGTACGTCAGCGATTTATATAGCCGGGGAATGGAGCATGCAAGCATAAAGAAATGTTTATGTCTTGATGTAACAAGTTGGCCGTCGGATGCGCATACCCAGGCCTTCAGTGCGGCCGGCAGGCAAATGGCCATATGATGCGGGCGTTGGCCGGTACGATCTCCCCCGTCGTTGATTTGTAGGCGATGGCCACCCTCTTTTCGCCGTCGGGCAGGGCCAGCATGGCGTGGGTGTCGAGCGGCATACCACCACGGAACACCGCCACCGGATCGATGAAGCGCCCGTTGGCCGGAATGACCAGTCCCTTCGTGCGCGCATATTCCGGCCTGTCGCTGTAGCTTATCGTGAGATGCAGATGGGGTTCACGGCGTTTGCCGGGAACACCGGATTTGCCGTTGGGTCCGAGGACTTCGCCCATAGCGACCCGCTGGCCCACCTCGACCTTCGGCAAGCTGGAGAAATGGGAGTAAAGCGAATAGAGCCAGACCGGCAAACCGGTATCTTCAGGCCGGTGACGGAGAATAACCTGAATGCCGCGAAATCCCTTGCCGCCTTCATCGATCTTGGAGACGACTTCGCCATCTGCCATGGCATAGATGTCCTGATGCCAGGCTGCCGGAATATCCGCGCCCGAGTGCCATTTGTCGGGAACGGGACCGCGCCAGGGCTCACCGAAAATATGATCGATTTTGGGGCAGGATGCGTTGGCGGGGTACACCGGTATCAAACTGCTTTCCAGCATGCCGCGGGCGCGTTCGTGTTCGCGTTTGCGAAAAAAGCCGATAAAAGCTGCCTTGGTCACATCGTCCAAATCACGGACGCTGATCACCCCATCCTTCGAGCCGGCCGCAACCACCGAAGCGGAGGCAGGAGATTGTTTATTCGGCTCGCCTTCGGCCGCCGAAGGCGTTTCGCCAAAGCGAAGCTGGAACTCTTCCCGGGTCAGGAAGCCGTCGCCGTTGACATCTATCTCATTGAAGATTTTCTTCGGTTTGCCCTCTGCCCACAATTCGCAGACGATGGCCTAACTATACAACATCCTCAAAGTCATCTAGCAATGCGGCAATTCGTCCCATATCGGTTTGGCCCAGGATCAGCTCGGCGCGGCGGCGGGCTTCCGTGAGATCCAAAGCCCGGATGCGCTGTTTCACACGCGGTAGGCTAATTGCCGACATCGAAAGATCGCGCAGGCCGAGGCCCAGCAGCAGTGCCGCGTAACGCGGCTCGCCCGCCATTTCGCCACAAAGGTTCACCGGTAGTCCGGCGGCCTCGGCGGCCTCGATGGTGTGGCGGATCAAGCGCAGGACGGCGGGATGTAGCGGGTTGTAGAGATCTGCGACCTGTTCGTCGCCCCGGTCGATAGCCAGCGTGTACATCGTCAGGTCATTGGTACCGATGGAGAAGAAGTCCGCCGACTTGGCCATGGCGTCGGCGGCCAGGGCGGCGGCCGGTACTTCGATCATGATGCCAACGGGGGGCAGTGGGTCGGCGATGTCAACTTTCCGCCTTACCAATTTCCGGGCGACTTTCTTCAGAACATTGCGAACCTGACGGACTTCACCCGGATTGGAGATCATCGGCAGGAGAATTCGAACGGGCCCGTGATGGCCGGCTCTCAGGATCGCCGCCAACTGCACTTCCAGGAGTTCGCCGACCTGCAGGCTCAACCTGATGGCCCGCAAACCCATGGCGGGATTTGGGCTGGCCTCGAAATGACCACCCAGCGGACCGGCGAGCTTGTCGCCGCCGACGTCGAGTGTGCGGATGGTGACGGGACGGCCATCCATACGTTCAACCAGACTGCGGTAGGCGAGATACTGTTCCTCCTCGCCCGGCAGCTCGTCGCGGTTCATATAGAGGAACTCGGAGCGCAGCAGCCCAACGCCGCCGGCGCCTGCCTGAAGCGCGCTTTCGTGTTCGACCGGTAGCTCGATGTTCGCCTGGAGATTGATTTCGATGCCGTCCGTGGTCACCGCCGGCACCTTGCGCAGTCTGGCCAGTGTACGGCGGCGGCGCTTCAGCTCGTCCTGGCGGCGCTGGTATTTCGCGACGGTTTGGGCGCTGGGATCGACGATGATACAGCCCCGGTCGCCGTCGATGATGACGGTATCGCCTGGCTCGGCGGCGTGGACGATTTCGGCCGCCCCGAGCACGGCGGGAAGTCCCAGGGAGCGCGCCATGATGGCGGTATGGCTTTCGGCCCCGCCCAACGCCGCCGCGAAGCCGCCGACGCGCTTGGGATCCATCGCCGCCGTGTCTGCCGGGGTAATTTCCTCTGCCAGGATGACGGCATCCTTGGCGATGTCGCTGAACGCCTTGTAAGGCGTCTTCGTCAAGCTGCGCAGCAGGCGCTTGCCGACGTCCTGGATATCCTGCATGCGGGCCGCCAAGTAGGGATCTCCGATGGCGGCGAAATCCTGACCGATCTGCATGATCTCGGCCTGTACGGCCGCCTCCGCATTTATACGGTCGCGCCGGATGCGCTCCTCGACGCCGCGCACCAGGCGCGATCCCGACAACATCTGCACCTGGGCTTCCAGCAGGTACTCCAATTCGGCCGCCGCCGCACCGGACATGTCCTCGGCCTTGACCTGGAGTTTGCGGACCTGTTTCCGGGAAAATTCGACGGCGTCCTCAAAGCGTGCGCATTCGCCCCCCAACTTGTTGGCGGCGACGCGATATTCGGCGATATGCCGGATGCCCGAATCGATGACATGGGCCGGACCGATGGCAATGCCAGGCGCTACCCCGTGTCCCTGAAAGCGCCGCTCCCCGGTGCGCCGGGGTTTGTCCTTGGATTTTCCTCTTTTGTCCGACTTCATCGGCTTTCCACGTCAGTCTTCGTCGAAACGGTCGGCAACAAGTTGCGCCAGTGCCCCCAAAGCATCCTCGGCGTCCCTGCCCGAGGCCTTGATATCGATTTCGCAACCGGGGGCGGCAGCCAACATCATCAGCCCCATGATCGATATGCCCGAAACTTCGTTGCCGCCCTTCGCGACCGATATCTCGGCGTCGAACGCACCCGCAAGCTTGACGAATTTCGCCGCCGCCCTGGCATGGAGCCCGCGCTGATTTACGATCATCACCCGGCGGTTTTGCGTTGCACCGGCCTCGCTTGATGAACTCACCGGCCAGCCGCCCGTTCAGGTGTCCGCCAAAAGGGTCGAGGCGACATTGATGTACTTTCGCCCGGCCGCCTGCGCGGATTCGACGGCGGACTTGAGATCGCCGCATTCGCGGGCGCTGGCCAGTTTGATCAGCATCGGCAGGTTGATGCCGGCAATGACCTCGATGTTCGCCTGATCCATGATGGAGATCGCCAGGTTCGACGGCGTACCGCCGAACATATCGGTGAGCACGATGGCTCCTTCGCCGCCATCGACTTCGGCCACCGCCTTGACGATATCCTCGCGGCGTTGATCCAGGTCGTCGTCGGCGTCGATACAGACCGTCCGCACACCGAGCTGCTTACCCACGACGTGCTCTGCCGCGGCGGCAAATTCCTCTGCCAGACGGCCATGGGTGACCAGGACAATTCCGATCATCAATTGCTTCCTTCAGTTCCGGAACCGGTCGACTGTTCCGCCGCCAGGACCGACAATTCCCGGTGGCGGACGTGTACAAACTCGCCGCGCTCCCTCAGCCAGTCCGCCAGGCGCTCCGCGACGAAGACCGAGCGGTGACGCCCGCCCGTACAGCCGACGGCCACGGTCAAATAGCTTTTACCCTCCCGTTTGTAATGCGGCAACAATTGTCCGATCAAGCCGAACAGGGAATCGCGAAAGGGCGGAAACGCGGGGTCGGCCGCGATGTGTTCGCCGACCGCCTTGTCCATGCCGGTCAGGGGCCGCAGGTTCTCGACGTAATGGGGATTGGCTAAAAAGCGCACATCGAAGACCAGGTCGGCCTCGCGCGGCAGGCCCTGGCGGTAAGCGAACGACGTAACCGTCACCGTCATGTCCCGGCCGGCATGCAGCGCGTACTTGCCTTCGATGAGCAACCGAAGGTCGGCTACCGACAGATTGCTTGTGTCGATGGCGTCATCCGCTTTTTCACGCAACCCAGCCATCAACGCGCGTTCGTGAGCGATGCCGTCCGTCACCGGCCGGTCGTCGGCCAGGGGATGGCGACGCCTGGTTTCGGTAAAGCGGCGGCGCAGGTGCTGATCGTCGCAGTCGAGGAAGAGGATGGAGAGATCCAGTCCCGGTCTGGCCGTCAAGGGTTCGAGCTGTTCAAGCAGCGGACCGACGGCAAAATCACGGGTGCGAAAGTCGACGCCGATGGCAACGGCATCGGCCAGGGCGCCGCTCCCGGATTTGTCTTCGCCTTGATGAAGAAGCCGCCCCAGCAGCTGCAACGGCAAATTGTCGATGGCCTCGTACCCCATGTCCTCAAGACACTTCAGCGCCGACGATTTGCCGGCCCCCGACATGCCGGTCACCAGGACAACCCGCGCGGGCGCTTGATCCGTCATGTTTCGACGCCCGCCGTGCCGGTGGCCACGGCGACGATGACGCCGACCTTGGCGACGGCCGATGCGGCGAACGGATCCAAGCGCCAGAGCGGTAGTTCGACGCTTTCGAGTTCCACGCTGGCCGGTTGCGGTAATCGTTCCACGTCGTCCCGCCCGACCAGGTCGATGACCGCGATCAGGCACCCATCCTCAAGGGCCGGCAGGACAACCGGCCCGACGCCGCGCACTTCCAACAAACCGGCAATGGTTTCGGGCGCGCGGGCCGTCAGGAATTCCCCGTTCTGACGAATGACGACCTGATCGTCCGCCAGCAGCCTGGCGCCGTCATCGATCAGGCGGAGCGCCAAATCCGACTTCCCCGCACCTGAAGCTCCACGCAGCAGGATGGCCGCGGGCTTGCCTTCAACCTCAAGCAAGGGGAAGGCGATACAGGTTCCCGCAGTGGTCGGCTCGTTATCAACCATGGCCGCCGAGCCTGACGGGCTGCCGCACCAGAGTCAATATTCCGAAAGCGAAATCGGGTCAGGTTCAGGCACTCAGCGGGGTTTCCAGCGCCGGTAGCGTGACGATAAATCTGGCGCCGATGATGTCGCTCCTGTCATTCCGGCGGTTTTCCGCCCGGATTTTGCCGCCATGCGCCGCCACGATCTGACGTGAAATGGAAAGGCCCAGACCGGAGTGCTCGCCGAAGGCTTCATCCTCGGGGCGTTCGGTATAGAAGCGATCGAATACCGCCTCCAATTTTTCTTCCGGCAACCCGGGCCCCTCATCGTCGATGACAAGCTCGATGTTTGCTCCCCGCCGTCCCAACCTGAGCTCAACATCGCCGTCCGAGGGACTGAACGACGCCGCATTGCTGAGCAGGTTGCGCACGACCTGGCCCAACCGGCTTTCTATGCCCTGTACGACATAACGCCGGCCCAAATCCTCGTCCGGTCCGGCGTCGACGGGTTTCTCGATTTCGACGCGGTAGCGTGGCCCCCCACTCTGTTCCGTCGTCGCGCGTTCGATCTCCACCAGCGTTTCCACCAGGGCCGGCAGGTCGACCGGCTCTGGTTCGGCCCGCGCCAGTTCGGCATCGAGCCGAGAAGCGTCCGAAATGTCGCCGATCAAACGGTCAAGCCGCCGGACGTCATCCTCGATGATGGCGATAAGGCGGGCTTGCGCATCGGCATCGTTTCCCGCAGCCAGGACTTCAACGGCGCTTTTGATGCTGGTGAGCGGATTGCGGATTTCGTGGGCGACGTCGGCGGCGAAGCCTTCGATGGCGTCAAGGCGTTCATAAAGCGCATCCGTCATGTCGCGCAACGTACGTGAAAGATCGCCTATTTCATCCCCCCGGGCGCTCAGGTCGGGCAGGCTCTCGCGTTTGTTGGGACGCTGGCGGACGATTTCCGCAGCCTCCGCCAGGTCGTGGATGGGCCGGGCGATCGAACCCGCGAGATAGAACGACAGCAGGATCGTCACGGCCAGCGCGGCCAGGAACACGCCGATGATCGCCAGCCGGGCCTCGGCCACGGCCTCCTCGACATCCGCCGTTCCGGCGCTGAGCACCAGCGCGCCCAGGATTTTCTTGAACCGTTGCACGGGAAAGGCAACGCTGATGATGATCTCGCCGTCGCCGGTGACGCGGCGCACGCCGACCACCTCACCGTTCAAGGCCGACACGGCTTCTTCGAAATCGCCGGCGTGCTGCATCGTCGCTTCGCGGTAAAGCGGCAGGTGCGGCTGGCTGCGCATCAAATGGCCGAACCATTCGAGAAACCCCTGCCACGAACCCTTTTCGGACGGCGTCTCGCCGCCCAGGGGCGTTGCCTCAACCGCCCTGCCGGCCGAAATCAACACCCGGCTGTCGGCCAGCAGCGCGCCGCGTTCGCCGAACAACCGCGCCCGCGTCCCCGTCAGCGCGACAAGACGGCGCACCATGGTGCGGGCTGAGTTGGGCTGTAGCACCGGCATGCCGGTAACGGTCGTGCCTGCGGCCTCGCCCAAGGCGCCGGCGATAATCGTACCGTTGGTGACCAAAGCCTCGGATTTTGCGTCGAGAAGCCCGTCGCGGTAGACGTCGAGGTAAAGCATGCCGGCCAACAGCAGCGCCAAGGCCATAACGTTGATGGCCAGGATGCGCAGCGTCAACGGTGACACGCGCCGCAGGGTCCGCGGGCGTGGGCGTGGGACGTCAGCCGATCTCATGCCTCGCGGTATCTGTAGCCGACGCCGTACAGCGTCTCGATGCCGTCGAATTCGTGGTCCTCGCCGCGGAACTTCTTGCGCAGACGTTTGATGTGGCTGTCCACCGTCCGGTCGTCGACATAGATGTTGTCGTCGTAGGCCGCATCCATCAATTGGTCACGGCTTTTGACGTGGCCCGGTCGTTGGGCCAGAGCCTGGAGGATGAGGAACTCGGTCACCGTCAACTGCACCGGTTGGTCCTTCCAGGTGCACAAGTGGCGTTCGGGATCGAGCACCAGATTCCCCCGCACGATGGCGCGCTCACCTTCGCCCGCGGTCCCTTCGCCAGCCCCCTCCGCACGGCGCAATACGGCCCGGATGCGTTCGATCAGCAGGCGCTGGGAAAACGGTTTGCGAATGTAGTCGTCGGCACCCATTTTTAGACCGAGCACTTCGTCGACTTCGTCATCCTTGGAGGTCAGGAAGATGGCCGGGACATCCGAGTTCCGGCGCAACTTGGCCAAAAGCTCCATGCCGTCCATGCGCGGCATCTTGATGTCCAGCACCACGAGGTCGGCGGGTTTTCCGGAAATGCCGCGCAGCGCTTCGGCACCGTCGCGGTATGTATCGACGCTGAATCCCTCTGCCTCCAGGGCCATCGTCACCGAGGCCAGGATATTGCGGTCATCATCGACCAGAGCGATTTTCGTTGTTCCGTCCATGGGCGTTCCAGTCGCACTGCGGGCCAGTTGCACGGCAGCTTTGTTGCTCCCGAATTCCGAATGGTGGGAAAAATGAAGGCGGAATCCGGCAAAAATGAGGCGTTTGTGAGTTTAAAGCACTTTTTACCCGTGCGAAATGTCGCGCCTCGCGCGCGTTCAACATCTTGACCTACAAGCGCGATATATCGCGCTTGCTGATGACGTGAAACCGCCAGCCCATCAGGATCGCCGCACAGGTGACGCCGAAGAACATGCCCAACATCAGGCCCGGTGCGTCAAAGCCAAGCGTAAAGGCGAACAGGGCCGCGATCGGCAGTCCGAAAATGTAAAAAGACGTCATATGCATGAAGACGGGCATCCAAACCTGACCGGCCCCCCGCAGTGCGCCCATCAGCACGCCCTGCACGCCGTCGAACACCAGGACGATGCCGGCCACCGCAATGGTCGGAGCGGCCACGGCGAGGACAGCTGTGTCGGACGAATAGATACGGGCCAGCATCCCCGGCCAACCGAGGAACAGGACGGCGATGCCCGCCATGACCAATGCCGAGAGTGCGACGCCGGTCCAGCCGGCGGCCGCCATGCCGGGCCGGTCGCCACGGCCCACCGCATTGCCGACGCGGACCGCCGTCGCCACGCCGATGCCGATGGCGCACATAAAGGCCAGGGCGATCAGGTTCTGGGCGATCTGATAGCCGCCCAGCGCCGCCGTGCCGATATAGCCCGCCATCAACACCAGGCCGGAAAAGGCGCTGGCCTCGATGCCCTGAGCCAGGCCGAAGGGATAGCCGATCCGGCGCAGTTTCCGGCCGACCTCGCGGCCCGCCGCCCGGCCCAGACGCACGCCGTAAACCCCGCTGTCGGTCATGGCGAAGGCATAGGTGATCAGGGCGGCCATGATGAGCCAGCGCACGATGGACGAGGCGATCACGGCGCCTTCGGCCCCCATCGCCGGCGCGCCGAGATTACCGTAGATGAAGATCCAGTTGAGGCCGGCGTTGGCGACGTTGGCGATGACCATCACGATCATGCCGGCGCGGGGACGGCTGATGCCTTCCAGGAAGAAGCTGGTGCAGACCGCCATCATCATGCCGGGCATGCCCCAGGAGAACTGACGCAACACGCCGCCGCCGCCGGCCGCTACCGCGGGGTCCTGGCCGATGACCAGAAAGAACCACTCGCCGGCGAAACACAATCCGCCGATAATGACACCGAGACCCAACGCATGGATCATCGCCAGCCGCCAGATGCCGCCGCAGGCGGCGTGGTCGCCGGCGCCGTGGGCCTGGGCGGTCAACACGGTCGTGCCGTAGAGCATGCCAATACCGACCAGCATCAGGGTGATCTGCGGCGCCATACCGATGCTGATGAAGGCCAGTTCGTCCTGCCCGGCGTGGCCGGTCATGGCGATGTCGACCGCCGTCAGGACGAGCAATCCGGCGCGCGCGATAACGACCGGCCAGGCCAGCGCAATCGTCAGCACGACATGCTGGCGCAGGGTTCTGGCGGCTGGTGGTGGCGCCGGCGGAGCAGCCGCCTGGCCAGCCTGTGACGGTGTGTCGGTCATGGCTGGTGGGTATATCACGGCCCGGCAGCCGGTGTTAGAATTCCGGCGTCATGGCTGATGCGCGCGAAACAACGGGCTCGACCGAGGCGGCAAGCGCCGTCCGGCGGCTGATCCGCGGCAGCGCGACGGCGGCCTTGTCGAGCCTGCTGCGCGACGGGTCACCCCACGGCTCGCTGGTCTTGAGCGCCTGCGGACTGGACGCGGCACCGATCCTGTTGATCTCGCACCTCGCCGTTCACACGCGAAACCTCAAGGCCGACCCGCGCGTGGCGCTGCTCTATGAGGACACGCTCGGTCTGGAAAACCCGCTGACCGGTCCCCGGGCCACGATTATCGGCCGGGCCGAGCCGGTTGAGGACGAGCGCCTCGCTGATAGATATTTGCGCCGCCACCCGAACGCCGCGATGTATGCCGAATTCGAAGATTTCAGCTTTCATCGGGTAGCGGTCGACTATGCCCATTATGTCGCGGGCTTCGGGAAAGTCGAACGGATCAGGGCCAGCGATCTGCTGCTGCAAGACGAGAGCCTGACGACCGAGCTCGCCCTGCGGGAGGCCGACATTCTCAACCACATGAATAGCGATCATGCCGATGCTGTTGCGGATATCGCAGCCCTGGCGGATGCATCGGACGCATCCGACGATCCTTGGCTCCTGGTCGGTTGCGATGCCGAGGGGGTCGACCTGCGCCGGGGAGGCGATCTGGCTCGCTGTGAATTCGATGAGGCCATGACCGGCGCCGACGATGCCCGATGCGCCCTGGTCGGGCTCACCGACAAAGCGCGAAACGCTGGAACAAAGACGCTATAATAAGTTATCCACAGGCAATTCGCCGCAGTGGCAAAGAGTCGGTTGCGCGCCCAGTTACACCTCCTTAAAGTCCGTTTTTCGTACATAAGACTTGCATCCTTGACGGAGACCCCCGTTGCAAACTACCGGCCCCCATCCATCGAGCTTCGGTCTCGATAACCACGGCATTCATAATGTCGGCACCGTGCACTGGAATCTTTCAGTACCGTCGCTCTACGAAGAATCGATCCGGCGCCACGAAAGCATGTTGGCCCGGGGCGGGCCGCTCGTGGTGCGGACCGGCCAGCACACCGGTCGCTCGGCAAACGATAAGTTCATCGTCGAGGAAGCGGAAACGCGCGACGACATCTGGTGGGGCGCCGTCAACAAACCGATATCGGAAGACCATTTCGAAAGCATCCGCCGCCGCATGCTGGCTTATCTCCAGGGCCGCGAATTGTTCGTCAAGGATTGCTGGGCCGGGGCCGATACGGGATATCGCGTCGGCGTCCGGGTGGTCACCGAGAACGCCTGGCATTCGATGTTCGCGCACAACATGTTCCTGCAGCCCACGGCGGCGGAGCATGAAAACTTCAAGCCCGATTTCACGGTTCTGCACACGCCGCGCTTTCACGCCGTGCCGGAAGCCGACGGCACCAACTCCGAGGTTTTCGTGCTGGTCAACTTCGCCAAGCGCCTGGTACTCATCGGCGGCACCAGCTATGCCGGGGAAATCAAGAAATCGGTCTTCAGCATTTTGAATTTCCTGTTGCCCGCCCAGGGCGTCCTGCCCATGCACTGCTCGGTCAACGTCGGCAAGGCGGACGATTCGGCGGTGTTCTTCGGACTTTCCGGCACTGGCAAGACGACGCTTTCCGCCGATCCCCACCGCACCCTGGTGGGTGACGACGAACACGGCTGGTCCGATAACGGCGTATTCAACTTCGAGGGCGGCTGCTACGCCAAGGTCATCAAGCTGAGCGCCGAGGCCGAGCCGGAGATCTACGCCACCACGAGCCGTTACGGCACCGTCCTGGAAAACGTCATGATGTCCGACCATTCGCGGGAACTGGATCTCGACGACGGCAGCCTGACGGAAAATACCCGCGCCTCCTATCCGCTCGATTTCATTCCCAACGCCTCCGCCACCGGCACGGCCGGCCATCCCAAGAACGTCGTGATGCTGACAGCCGACGCATTCGGCGTGCTACCGCCGATCGCCAAGCTGACGCCCGAACAGGCGATGTACCATTTCCTTTCCGGCTATACGGCCAAGGTCGCCGGCACGGAAAAAGGGCTGGGCAACGAGCCGCAGGCTACGTTCTCGACCTGCTTCGGGGCGCCGTTCATGCCGCGCCACCCCACCGAATACGCCAAGCTTCTGGGCGAAAAGATCGCGCGCCACGACGTCACCTGCTGGCTGGTCAATACGGGCTGGACCGGTGGTGCCTACGGGACCGGGCACCGCATGCCGATCAGTCACACGCGGACGCTGCTGAGCGCCGCGCTTGACGGCGGCTTGGCCTCTGTTCCCGTCCGCCAGGACCCGAGTTTCGGCCTTTACGTACCGGAAACCTGCGAGGGCGTACCGACGGACGTCCTGACGCCGCGGGAAACCTGGTCGGACAAGGACGCCTACGACAGCACCGCCAGCGACCTGGTGGGCCGTTTCAGCGCCAATTTCGAACAGTTCAGCGCGCACGTCGAAAACGACGTTCAGGCGGCGGCCCCCCGGGCGGCGTAACCGACCGAGTTACATCAATCTTTCAAAGTAGGGCCGGTTCCCCATGGAATCGGCCCTTTTTTTTAGTTAGTATGTAGTTGGAACGAGAAATCGTATGCCGACGGCGACAAGGGAATATTAACCAATTTAAACGGAACTGTCCATGTCGAGCACGATCATCTTCGGTGGGCGGCGGTCATGAACCT
>CAYOAD010000120.1:0-12533 GCA_964401845.1 uncultured Rhodospirillaceae bacterium
GTGCAACTGGTGATCGCCGCGATGACGACGTCGCCATTCTTGAGGTCATAATCGGCGTCGGCGACTTCCTGCGGCATGTTGGCGGCATCGCCCTTGTTGAACACATCGTCCAATGCGCCTTCGAAGGCCTCGGCGGCGCCGGCCAGGGCAATTCGGTCCTGCGGCCGTTTGGGCCCGGAAATATTGGGTACGACCGTCGAGATGTCGAGTTCCAGGGTATCGGTGAACACCGGATCCGGCGTATCGCCGTCGCGCCACATGCCCTGGGCCTTGGCGTAGGCTTCGACCAGCGCGATGCGGTCCTCGTCGCGGCCCGACAGGTGGAGGTAGTTTATGGTTTCGCGGTCGATGGGGAAAAAGCCGCAGGTGGCGCCATATTCCGGCGCCATGTTGGCGATGGTCGCACGGTCGGCCAGCGACAATTCGTCCAGCGCCGGGCCGTAGAATTCCACGAATTTGCCGACCACGCCCTTCTCGCGCAGCATTTCGACCACCAGCAGCACCAGATCGGTGGCGGTGATGCCTTCCGAGAGGCTGCCCGTCAGCTTGAAACCGACGACTTCGGGCAGCAGCATGGAGACAGGCTGGCCCAGCATGGCGGCCTCGGCCTCGATGCCGCCGACGCCCCAGCCCAGGACGGCCAGGCCGTTGACCATGGTGGTGTGGCTGTCGGTGCCGACCAAAGTGTCGGGATAAGCGATGTCATTGCCCTCGCCCGCCCCGGTCCAGACGACCTGGGCCAGGCACTCAAGGTTGACCTGGTGGCAGATGCCGGTTCCCGGCGGCACGACGCGGAAATTGTCAAATGCGTCCTGGCCCCAGCGCAGGAAGGCGTAGCGTTCGGCGTTGCGTTCCATTTCGGCCGAGACGTTGTCGGCGAAGGCTGAGTCGGTGCCGTACTTGTCGACCATAACGGAATGGTCGATCACCAGATCGACGGGCGACAGCGGGTTGATCTTGGTCGGTTCGCCACCGAGGTCGTTCATGGCGTCGCGCATGGCGGCCAGGTCGACCACGGCCGGCACGCCCGTGAAGTCCTGCATCAGCACGCGTGCCGGGCGGTAGGCGATCTCGCGGTCGGCCTTTTTGTCGGCCACCCAGCCCGCCAGCGCCTTGGCGTCATCGACGGTCACGGTGCGGCCGTCTTCATGGCGCAGCAGGTTTTCCATCAAGACCTTGAGCGAGTACGGCAGGCGGGAAAAATCGCCGAGTTCCGCAGCAGCGGCTTCGAGGCTGAAGTAGTCGTATGATTTGCCCGCCGCTTCGAGCGTGCGGCGGGTTTTCAAGGTGTCCTGGCCGGCGTTGGTCACGTTATCTCTCCTTGGGAATGGCGGTGCGCCGTTTAGGGGGGAGGCGCACTCGCGATCTGAAGATTTGTTGTTCAGGGGCGTTGTAGAACCATCGCCCGCCGCCTGCAAGTGTTTGCCGCCTAGGACGCGGTTTCCTTGTGCCTGTCGTAGCCGGCCTCAAGCTCGGCCCGGAGAAAATCGCCGAATATCAGGGGCTCCGTACCGAGCTGGCCGGTCCGCCGATACGCACGCGGCCAGAGGGGCGATTTGCGTATCGACATGGGGGTCGTAGAAGAAGGGGCAGGAATAGCGTTCCCGGCCCGACCGGTTGATAACCCGGTGGGGCGTCGATTTTAGCCGGCCATTGCTCCAGCGGTGCAGCATGTCTCCCACATTGACGACGAATGAACCGGGAATGACCGGCGCGTCGATCCAGTCGCCCGACGGCGTCATGACCTGCAGGCCGCCCACCTCGTCCTGGGCCAATATGGTGAGACAGCCGAAATCCGTGTGGGGCGCCGAACCGTACAAGTCGTCAGCGCTGGCCGGCGGTCTGGGCGGATAGTGGAGCAGTCGCAACCACGTCGTGGGCGTTTCGAATGCCTCAAGGATTTCCGCCGGATCGGCACCGATCGCCAATGCGGCGACTTTCATCAGATCATGGCCCAGCCCGCACATGGCGTCATGGTAAGCGGTTATCTCTTCCCTGAAGCCGGCCAGCTTCGGCCACTGGTTCGGCCCCGCCAGGTAGGCGCCGTTCAAGACATCGGGGCTGCCGGGCTCGTCCTCCCGCATCATCATGAACGACTCGGATTGGTTCGGCTTGCTCACCTCCGCCAATTTCGAATTGACGTCCGTCGAGGTGTCGATGGGCATGAAACCGCGGTGAAGCCGGTTCAACTCGATGGCCATTTTCTTCGCCAACGGCAGGGCGTGAAAGCGGGCGGAGGCTTGGAACACGGACGCGATCAAGCTCTCGTCGATGCCGTGATTGACGATGTAGCCGAAACCCACATCGCCGTATGCCGCGGCAAAGTCCCGCACCAGTTTGTCCGTCTCCGTCGGCCCCGCGTTCCTCAGGGGCGATACATCGATGATGGGAATTTCAGGAGTTTGGGACATGGAATTTTCAGGCGATCCACTCGCTGACCGGCGCTTCGGCGTCCTGCAGCGGTTGGCAGATCACGTCCACCAGCGACGGTCCGTCGTGCGCCACGGCCTCCGCTAGGGTCCGGCGCAAATCCGCCGGGTCTTCGACGCGCGCCGTTTTCAGACCGTAGGCGGCGGCCACGGCGGCGTGGTCGGTGCGCGAGAAATCGACCGAAAAGTAGCGTTCCTTGTAAGCCGCTTTCTGGCCCGCCTTGATCCAGCCGAACACAGCGTTGGAGAACACCACGAAGGTGATGGGCAGCTTGAGCCGGACCACGGTTTCAAGCTCGCCCACCGTAAAGCCGAAGCTGCCGTCGCCCATCAGCGACACCACCTTGGACGAGGGCCGGCCGATGCGGGCGCCGACGGCGGCGGAGAGCGAGTAGCCCAGCGCGCCGTGGGCGCGGTTGGAGATGAAATACCGGCCCGCGCGGGGAAAGCGGTAATAAGCCGAGACGTAGGGGCACGGCGTGCCGGGATCAGCTACCACGACGGCGTCGTCCGGCAGCACGGCATTGAGGTCGGCGACCACGCGTTCGGGCTTGATCGGTGTTTCCGGAGAAGCGGCGAGCGCATCGAAGGCGGCGAATTTCTCGGCCTTGGCGGCGGCAACCACGGCGCTTCCCCCGAAACCGGCCTGCGTCCCGCCGTCCTCGTCCAGCGCCCGGTTGAGAGCCGCGAAGGCGCGGCGGGCGTCCGAAATGATGCCGACGTCGGTCGGATAGTTGGCCGAAACGGCCATGGGATCGCAATCTATATGCACCACCTTGACGCCCGGTTTCGGTGAGCGCCAGCGTTCCGTGGTGACGGAACCGGCGCGGCAGCCGACGAAGATCACGAGGTCGGCGGCGTCCACCACCGCCCGCGTCGCCGGCACGCCGCCGTTGCTGCCGACGACGCCTAGGTTATTGGCATGTCCGTCGGCTAGGCTGCCCTGCCCGCTGACCGTGGTGGCAACGACGATATCAAGCCGCTCGGCAAAGTCCTGGAGCTCGCTTTCGCCGCCCGCCGTGACCAGACCGCCGCCGCAGACCACGACGGGATGGCTTGCCGCAAGCATGGCCGCCAGCGCCGCCTCGATGGCCCGCGGGTCGGGCTCGGCGGGCCAGGCGGGGTAGGCGCCGAGCTCGACCTGGGCCCAGATGTCGTCCGCGTCGACGGTTGCGTTTTGCACGTCGAAGGGCAGGCCGAGGTGGGCGGCGCCGGGCCGGCCCGTCGTCATCGCCCGGAAGGCCGTCCGCACCATGCCCGGCAGGCGGGCCGCCTGATCGATCACGCCGTTCCACTTGGTCAGTGGGCGGAACAATTCGTCCTGTGCGAGTTCGGTGAGCGGGTAGCGTCCCCGCGCCGTCACCGACACGTCCGAAGTGATCGACAGCACCGGGATCGAAGACTCGTTGGCTTCGACCACGCCGGGCAGGATGTGTGTGGCGCCGCCGCCGCTGGGTCCTTCGCAAACGCCGACGCGCCCCGTTACGCGGGCGTAGGCGTCCGCCATATAGGCCGCCGAGCGTTCGTCCCGCGTCAGAATATGCTCGATGCCGTGGTCGAGACGGTAAAGCGCATCATAAAACGGCAACGACGTATCGCCGCAGAGGCCGAAGACATGCTTCACGCCGTGGGCCTGCAGCATGCGGACCATGGCTTCGGCGCCGTTCAGGCTGTTCGAAGAAGCGTCAGTCATGCGGCCGTCCCGTTTCCAGAGTTGATCGATGGCGTCGCTGTTCACAATATAGCCCTCAACATTCAGCGCAATTCGCGCGAACTGCCAACATGGGAGCTAATGATGAACGTCAGGGTCGAAAAGAAGGGAAAGGTCACCACGGTGATCATCGACAGGCAGGAGGTCCGAAACGCCGTCGACCGCCCGACCGCCGAGGCCCTGGCCGCCGCCTTCCGGGAATTCGAGGCCGATGACGACGCCCGTGTCGGCGTGTTGTGGGGCGATCACGGCGCGTTCTGCGCCGGCGCCGACCTCAAGGCAGTGGCGGAAGGACCGGACGGTGCGCGCATCAACCGGCTGGAGCCGGACGGTGACGGACCGATGGGCATTTCCCGCCTGCACCTTTCCAAACCGGTGATCGGCGCCATCGCCGGCCACGCCGTCGCGGGCGGGCTGGAGTTGGCGCTTTGGTGCGATATGCGCGTGGCCGAGGAAGACGCCGTCCTCGGCGTCTATTGCCGACGCTGGGGCGTGCCGCTGATCGACGGCGGCACGGTGCGCCTGCCCCGCATTGTCGGCATGGGCCGGGCACTGGACCTAATCCTGACCGGCCGTGGCGTCGATGCGGCCGAGGCCTTGGCCATGGGCCTGGTCAACCGCGTCGTGCCATCCGGCCAGGCCCGCGCCGCGGCCGAAGACCTGGCAGCCGAGCTTTGCACCCTGCCGCAAATCTGCATGCGCTCCGATCGGGCCTCGGCCTATGAGCAACAGGGCCGGACGCTGGAAGACGCCATGCTGCGCGAGTTTGAACTCGGGCGAGCGGCGCTCGAGAACGAAGCGGTCGGCGGCGCAAAAAGGTTCGCGGAAGGAGCCGGCCGCCACGGCGGCAAGGCGCCGGGCGAAACCACTAAATAGACACTTCAATTAGGGAATTGAATCGCAGGTGTTGCGCCGCTAAACAATATTGGTATTGTGGCGAGCCCAATTCACCCCCCGCCTTGGGGTAACTTGGGTTGATAGTCAACCACCAGAACAAGAGCCGGACCAACCGGTCGTTCAGGGAGAATGCAGGGAAGCGTGACTAGACCCCACTGTCCGCACCAGTTTTTCGTCGCGTCCGACAGAACCGGTTTAGGTGGCTCCGCCACCGGCCAACGGCTTGCCGTGTCTGACGCCCTTGCACGTTGCCTCCCCGCAAAACAAACCAAGACCGGAGTTCGGCCATGAGCAAAACCCAGGATTCGTTGACCCGCCTCGACACCTTTCCGAAATTGTTGCTGGACCATGCCCAAAACCGGGCCGAGCGGGTCGCCATGCGCGAGAAGGATCTCGGCATCTGGCTGACCTGGACCTGGGAAAAAACGCAAGATACGGTACGTTCCCTGGCCTGCGGGCTGGCCAGCCACGGCATGGTGCGCGGCGACAAGGTGGCGATTGTCGGCGACAACCGGCCCGAACTGTACATGGCCATGACCGCGATCCAGGCGCTGGGCGGCGTGCCGGTGCCGCTCTATCAGGACGCGGTGGCCGAGGAAATGCAATACGTCATCGAACACTCGGAAGTCCGCTTCGCCGTGGTCGAAGATCAGGAACAGACAGACAAAGTACTGTCGATCCGCGACCGCTGTCCCAAGCTGGACGCTGTCATTTACAAAGATCCCCGCGGCATGCGGCACTACCGCCAGGCGGAGGTTTTCGCTTTTACCGAAATCCAGGAGCGCGGCCGACGCTTCGACGCCGACAATCCCGACTTTTACGCCGACGAAGTCGCACAGGGCGAAGGCGCGGATGTCGCGGTCATTCTCTATACGTCGGGCACCACGGGCCGTCCCAAGGGCGTTATGCTGTCCTACGACAACTGCATCGTGACGGCGCGCAACGCCAACGCCCGCGAGCGCTTCCGTGATACCGACAACGTCATCGCCTACCTGCCCATGGCCTGGGTCGGAGATCATTTGATTTCCTACGCACAGGCGATGGTGGCGGGCTACACCGTCAATTGCCCGGAAAGCTCCGACACCGTCATGATCGACTTGCGAGAACTGGGGCCAACCTCCTTTTTCGCCCCGCCGCGCGTCTTCGAAGGCATCATCACCCAGGTCATGGTGCGCATGGAGGATGCCAGCTGGATCAAGCGTAAGCTCTTCCGCTACTTCCTCGACGTCGCCAAACACATCGGCATCCGTCTGCTGGAAGGCCGCGAGACGAGTTTCGGCGAACGCATGCTGTATGGTCTCGGCAAATATCTGGTTTACGGGCCGTTGCGCGATTCGCTGGGCTTCAACAATATTCGCATCGCCTATACCGGCGGCGAGGCCATCGGGCCGGAAGTCTTCGAGTTCTACCGTTCCATCGGCGTTAACCTGAAGCAGTTGTTCGGCCAGACCGAAGGCAGCGTCTACGTCACCATCCAGCCCGACGACGAAGTTTCGTCAGAGACCGTCGGCATTCCCGCGCCGGAATGCGAAATTCGCATCGCCGAGGACACCGGCGAGGTGATGTACCGTAGCCCCGGCGTCTTCGTCGGCTATTACAAGAACGACGAGGCCACCAAGGAAACCAAGACCGACGATGGCTGGGTCCACACGGGCGATGCCGGTTACATCGACGAACGCGGCCACATCCGCATCATCGACCGCGCCAAGGACGTCGGCAAATTCAACGACGGCACCATGTTCGCGCCTAAATTCCTGGAGAACAAACTCAAGTTCTTCCCCGACATCCGCGAAGCCGTTTGCTTCGGCGACCAGCGCGATTACGCCGCCGCTTTCATCAATATCGACCTCGAATCGGTCGGCAACTGGGCGGAACGCAACAATCTCAACTACACCAGCTATACCGATTTGGCCGCCCTGGACGAGGTTTACGCCACCGTTCAAAGTCACATCGAGTATGTGAACCGAAGTCTGGCGGAAGACCCCAAACTGGCGGGGTCCCAGATCAAGCGCTTCATGATCCTGCATAAGATGCTGGACGCCGACGACGGCGAATTGACCCGTACGGGCAAGGTTCGCCGCCGCATCATTTTCGACCGCTTCCAGGAACTTGTTGACGCACTTTATTCCGACAAGCAGGAAATCAAGGTCGAAGCCCAGGTTACCTTCGAGAACGGCCGCGAAGGCGTTATCAAGGCGAACCTCAAGATCCGCGACGCCGAGACCTACCAGACGCTCCAAAAGACTGGCTGAGGCCTGCAGCCCGCGGTCAAAAAACTTTCACCCCATATTCCTTAGTTTTCGAGTGACGATGCCAATATGAACGAGCCTAAGAAAATCGGCGATACCGTCCTGAAGATCGACAACATCAGTTTGTCGTTCGGCGGCGTCAAAGCGATCATCGGGGTGAGCTTCGAGATCCGCGAACACGAGATTTGCGCCATCATCGGCCCCAACGGCGCCGGCAAGACCTCGATGCTGAACTGCATCAACGGGTTCTACCACCCCCAGGAAGGCACCATCGCCTTCAAGGGCGAGGTGCGCAGCCAGATGAAGCCCCACGCCGCCGCCGCCAACGGCATCGCGCGGACGTTCCAGAACGTCGCGCTGTTCCGCGGCATGACGACGCTGGACAACATCATGACGGGCCGGAACCTGCGCATGAAAACAAACTTCCTTTTGCAGGCTCTGCACCTTGGGCCGGCGCGGAAGGAAGAGCTGGAACACCGCGAGTTCGTGGAAAACATCATCGATTTCCTGGAAATCGAGGCAATCCGCAAGGTTCCGGTGGGACGCCTGCCATATGGCCTGCAAAAACGCGTCGAGTTGGGCCGCGCCCTTGCAGCCGAGCCCGATCTTTTGCTGCTGGACGAGCCCATGGCCGGCATGAACGTCGAGGAGAAGGAGGACATGTGCCGTTTCGTCCTGGACGTCAACGACGAGTTCGGCACCACCATCGCCCTGATCGAGCACGACATGGGCGTGGTGATGGATATTTCGGACCACGTCGTCGTGCTGGACCACGGTGAAAAAATCGCGGACGGACTTCCCGACGAAGTTCGCGGCGACCAAAACGTTATCGATGCCTATCTCGGCGTCGCCCACGAGGAGTAACGCGAGATGGATGTCTTAACGGCCATTTTCGTGAGCCCGTTCCTGGACATGGCGGACTCACCCGTATTTTTCGCCGAGGTGGTTATCAACGGCCTGCTGACGGGCGTGATGTATTCGCTCGTGGCGTTGGGTTTTGTGCTGATTTTCAAGGCCTCGGGCGTCTTCAACTTCGCCCAGGGCGCCATGGTGCTGTTCGCCGCCCTGACGTTGGTCGGCCTGATGGAACGCGGCGTGCCGGTCTGGCTCGCCATTATCATCGCCGGCGCCGTCATGGTCATGGTGGCCGTGGTGATCGAACGGCTGGTGCTGCGGCCCCTGGTCAACCAACCGGACATCATCCTCTTCATGGCGACGATCGGCGTGACCTTCTTCCTCGAAGGCTTCGGCGAAACCGTCTGGGGTTCGGACATTCACCGCCTCGACGTGGGCATTCCCGACGAATCCTTCGATATCGGCGGCATGTTGCTCAACGAGTTCGACATCTGGGCCGCCGTCATCGGCGCCGTGCTAGTTGCGGCACTGGCCATCTTCTTCCAGAAAACCGCCATCGGACGGGCGCTCAGGGCCGTGGCCGACGACCACCAGGCCGCCTTGTCGGTCGGTATCCCGCTGAAGACCATCTGGATCATCGTCTGGTCGGTCGCCGGGTTTGTCGGCCTCGTCGCCGGTATAATGTGGGGCACCAAATCAGGCGTGCAGTTCAGCCTGTCGCTAATCGCGCTTAAGGCTTTGCCGGTGCTGATCCTGGGCGGATTTACCTCTGTGCCGGGCGCCATCGTCGGCGGCCTGATAATCGGCGTCGGCGAAAAAATCGCCGAAATTTATTGGGGTCCGCTGGTCGGCGGCGCCATCGAAAACTGGTTTGCTTACATGCTCGCCATGGTCTTCCTGCTGTTCCGGCCGCAGGGATTGTTCGGCGAAAAGATTATCGAGAGGGTATAGGCGCATGCTTTACCGCGAATCCGGTCAGTTCAAGACCGCCTACGCCGACGATCAGGCGATTTTTCCCATCGCCCAGGACCGCTGGTTCCTGGCCATCGCGCTGGTGATCGCCTTCGTCGTCGTGCCTTTCACGGCCGACGAATACATGCTTCAGGCGGTGCTGATCCCGTTCTTGATCTTCGCCCTGGCGACCATCGGCCTCAATCTGCTGCTGGGTTATTGCGGCCAGCTGTCGCTCGGTACCGGCGGTTTCATGGCCTGCGGCGGTTACGCCGCTTACAAGCTGACCACGGCATTCCCGGATATGAACATGATCATCGTGTTCGCGCTGTCGGGTTTGATCGCCTCGTTCGTCGGCATCATGTTCGGCGTGCCCAGCCTGCGCATCAAGGGCTTCTACCTGGCGGTGGCCACCCTGGCGGCCCAGTTCTTCCTGCAGTGGATGTTCAACAAGGTGGCGTGGTTCTACAACTACAGCCCGTCGGGCACCATTACGGCGCCGCCGCGCACCATGTTCGGCGTCATGATCACGGGTCCCGAGGCGACGGCGGAGGTGAGATATTTCGTCACCCTCTGTATCGTGATGGTCCTGGCGCTGGTCGCTAAGAACCTGACGCGGGGCCACATCGGGCGCTCCTGGATGGCCATCCGCGATATGGACATCGCGGCCGAGATCATCGGCATCCGGCCGATGCAGACCAAATTGTCGGCCTTCGCCATCTCCTCGTTCTATTGCGGCGTGGCCGGCGCGCTGACCGTCTTCACCTGGCTCGGCAGCGTCGAGACCGAGGCTTTCTCGATCGACATCTCGTTCCAGGTCCTCTTCATGGTCATTATCGGCGGCCTGGGCAGTATCCTGGGATCGTTCCTGGGCGCCGCCTTCATCACCTCCGTGCCGATCCTGCTGACCAACTTGCCGCAAACGTTCGGCATGCAGATTGCCATCGACACGCAGAAACACTTCGAGGTCATGATATTCGGCGGTCTGATCATCTTTTTCCTGATCGCGGAACCGCTTGGCTTTGCCCGATTATGGCAAATCGCCAAGGAAAAACTGCGATTGTGGCCGTTCCCGTATTAGCGGAGATACAAGAGATTCGCGCCAAAACGTTCACGATACAGGCATTGGCGCGTCGGAAGTCTTAGTGCTAGGCTTTCAACAGGCAGGGCGACCTGCTCAATAACAGGGAGGAATAACGATGAACTTAAAGAAAATGCTTCTGGCCGCCATAGGCGCGGCCGTGCTTGTGACACCGGTCCTGGTGTCCAAGGCGCAGGCGGCTGGGGAACAATTCTTCCCCCTGATCGTCTATCGCACCGGACCCTACGCCGTCGGCGGCATTCCGCTCGCAAACGGTTACACCGATTATCTCAAATTGGTGAACAAACGTGGCGGCATCAACGGCGTCATGGTCAAGTTCGAAGAATGCGAGACGAAATACAACACCAAGATCGGCGTCGAGTGCTACGAAAAGCTCAAGAACAAGGGTGACGCGGGCGCCACGGTGTTCAATCCGAACTCGACCGGTATCACCTACCAGTTGATCCCCAAGGCCGCCGTCGACAAGATTCCCGTGCATTCCATGGGTTATGGCCGCACCGCGGCCGGTGACGGGCGCGTCTTCAAGTGGGCCTTCACGTTCCCGACCTCCTATTGGAGCCAGGCTGCTGCCTTCATCAACTACATCGGCCAGCAGGAAGGCGGCATGAACAAGCTCAAGGGCAAGAAAATCGCCTTTGTCTATCACAACTCCGCCTACGGCAAAGAGCCCATCGCGACCTTCAATCTTCTGGCCAAGAAGTACGGCTACGACATCAAGATGCTGGCCGTCGACCACCCGGGCCAGGAACAGAAAGCCGCTTGGCTGCAGATCCGCCGCTATCGGCCTGACTACGTCTTCCTGACGGGTTGGGGCGTCATGAACCAGGTGGCCATCAAGGAAGCCGCCGCCATTAAGTTCCCGATGGACAAGTTCATTGGCAACTGGTGGTCGGGCGCCGAGCCGGACGTGACCCCGGCCGGTAAGACGGCGATCGGCTACAAGGCCGCGACCTTCAACACGCCGGGCACCAGCGCCGCCCTGCACCAGGAAATCATCGACAAGGTTTACGGCGGCGATGCCGCTGCGGCGACGAAGAACCAGATCGGTCAGGTTCTCTACAACCGCGGCATCATCAACGCCATCTACGACACCGAGTCCGTGCGCACCGCCATGGGCAAATACGGCAACAAAGCCTTGAACGGTGAGCAAGTCCGCTGGGGCATGGAAAATCTCGACCTCACCGACGCCCGCTTGGGCGAACTCGGCGCCAAGGGCTTTATGGGCCCGATCAAGGTCTCCTGCGCCGACCACGAGGGTGGCGGCAAAGTGATGTTCCAGCAGTGGACCGGTACGGAATGGAAGATCATTTCCGGCTGGGTTGACACCATGCAGGACATCATCCGTCCGATGATCGAAGATGCCGCGGCTGCGTTCGCCAAGGAAAACAACATCACGCCGCGCAGCTGCTAAGCCGCAAATCGTGATCCGCGTAAACGTTGGAAGACCCCGAGACCGGAGCTAAGAAATGAGCGAAGAAGGCAACCTACTTCTGGACGTCACCAATATCGAGGTGGTCTACGACCACGTGATCTTGGTGTTGAAGGGGGTTTCCCTTGGGGTTCCCGAGGGGGGCATCGTCGCCCTCCTCGGGGCCAACGGCGCCGGCAAGACGACGACGCTGAAAGCGGTTTCCAACCTATTGCGGGCGGAACGCGGCGAAGTCACCAAGGGTAAGATTTTATATCAAGGCGAACAGGTCGACGCGCTTACGCCGAACGACCTGGTCAGCAAAGGCGTCGTCCAGGTCATGGAAGGCCGCCACTGTTTTGAGCATTTAACCGTCGAGGAAAATCTGATGACCGGCGCCTACACCCGCCGGGACGGGCGCGCCGCCGTGCAGAAAGACCTCGACATGGTTTACGGCTATTTCCCCAAGCTGGTCGACCGACAATCATCGCTCGCCGGTTATATTTCCGGCGGCGAACAGCAGATGGTCGCGATCGGCCGGGCGCTCATGGCGAGGCCGTCACTTATTCTGCTGGACGAACCCTCCATGGGCCTGGCTCCCCAGTTGGTCGAGGAAATCTTCGACATCGTGCACCGCCTCAACAAGGAAGAAAAAGTGAGCTTCCTGCTGGCCGAACAGAACACGGCCGTGGCGCTGCGTTTCGCCGATTACGGCTACATTCTGGAGAACGGCCGCATCGTGATGGACGGCGATGCGGACAAACTCGCGAGCAATGAGGACGTGAAAGAGTTTTACCTCGGCGTTTCCTCGGGCGAGCGCAAAAGCTACCGCGACGTCAAACACTACCGCCGGCGCAAGCGCTGGCTGGCCTGATCCCCCCGAAGGCCCGGCGGGCCGGTTAGAGAGTTACCATGTCCGACAGCGAATATT
>CAYOAD010000121.1:0-12518 GCA_964401845.1 uncultured Rhodospirillaceae bacterium
CCGGGCGACCGGGAAAAGACCATGAAGCTTTTCGCTGGCGGCATCGATCAGCTTGTTTCGCCCGATTTTTGACGTAGGCGAAAATCTCCTGCCCAGACTGGATGGTTTCCCACAGCAGCTTGAAGACGCAGCGCGGCATGTCCGGGTGGCGCAATATGTTGTGCGGCTGGTTCTTAAGCTCACTTTCGGTGTAGAGCCCGACGCGCTGGAAAACCGAATTGGCGTAGGTGATACGCCCTTTTGTGTCGGTCTTGGAAACGATGATTTCGTGTTGTTCGAAAGTGCGTTCGTTATTGGTGACGTGAATTGGGTGCTCACTCATCGACTAATCCCCTCGCTACTATACAGTTGTAGCCGCCCACGTCTGCCAACGCGGCGCGATCTACAAATTTTCGAAGAAAGAGGCCCCCATTTCCCCGCCCGATATATACATTGAAATGATACTAATTTCAATAATCACCTCTCTTGGGGAGGTGAAGACAATCAGGAAGATGCCTTCTCCAACTTCTCCTCCGCGCGCATCCAGGCGGTCTCGGCCTGGGCCAGGGCCTTGTCGGCTTCGCCCTTACGGATGAGGAGATCGTTGAGCTTTGTTTTGTCCTCGCCGTAGAGGGCGGGGTCGGCGAGGGCGGTTTCCAGTTCCTCGCATTCGTTCAGTCGTTTTTCGTATTCCTTCTCGGCGGCCTCGACGGCTTTGCGGGTCGAGGACAGGGCCTGGCGGGCTTCGGCGGCTTCGCGCCGGGCGGTTTTGCGGCTTTCGCGGTGGTGTTCTTCTTTGGGCCGCTCGGTATCGCCGTTGATCCGGGCCGGTCCGGCGCCGCGGGCCGTCAGGGCCGACTTGCGGTACTCGTCGACGTCGCCGTCGTAGGGGGCGACCGTGCCGCCATCGACCAGCCACAGGCTGTCGACGCAGGTTTCGATCAGGTGACGGTCGTGGCTGATCAGCAAAACCGCGCCTTCGTAGGCGTTGATAGCCTGGATCAGGGCCTCGCGGGCATCGACGTCGAGATGGTTGGTGGGCTCGTCCAGAATGAGGATGTGAGGAGCCGCAAATGTCGCCAGCGCAAGCAGCAGGCGCGCCTTTTCGCCGCCCGAGAGTTTCTCGACCGCCGTATCGGCTTTTTCGATGCCGAAGCCGAACGCGCCGAGGTGGGTGCGCACCTTCTGCTCCGGCGCCCCCTCCATGAGTTCGGCGAGGTGGTTGAGGGCCGAGCGGCCGGGCTTGAGTTCCTCCAGCTGGTGCTGGGCGAAGAACCCGACCTCCAGCTTGCGGTGCGCTCGGCGGCTGCCGGTTTCCGGCTTCAGGCGGCCGGCGAGAATGCGGGCCAGCGTCGACTTGCCGTTGCCGTTGGCGCCCAACAACGCAATTCGGTCGTCGGGATCGAGCCGCAGGTTGAGGTCGCGCAACACCGGCTTGCCGGGCTCGTATCCGGCGGCGACGTTCTCCAGATTGATCAGCGGCGGCGAAGCCGGCGGCGGGTTCGGGAAGGAGATCTCGGTCGTGCGCTCCTCCATCACGGCGGCGATGGGCTGCATTCGCTCCAGCATCTTAAGGCGGCTCTGGGCCTGGCGGGCCTTGGTCGCCTTGTAGCGGAAGCGGTCGACGAAGGCCTGCATGTGACGCATCTGGGCCTGCTGGCGGGCGTGCATCTTGGCCTGAATCGTCAGCTTCTCGCGGCGCAGCCGTTCGAAGTCGTCGTAGCCGCCGGCATAGAGCGTCAGCTTGCCTTCATGCAGGTGCAGGATGCGGTTGACCGAACCGTTTAGCAGATCGCGGTCGTGGCTGACGATGACGATGGTGTGGGGGTAGTTCTTGAGGTAGCTCTCCAGCCACATTGCCGCCTCTAGGTCGAGGTGGTTGGTCGGTTCATCCAGCAACAAAAGGTCGGGTTCGGAAAACAACACGGCGGCGAGCGCCACGCGCATGCGCCAGCCGCCGGAAAACTCAGCCAGATCCCGCCCCTGGGCTGCGGCATCGAAGCCCAGGCCTGACAGAATCGCGGCGGCGCGCGACGGCGCGGTGTGGGCGCCGATGTCGGCCAGGCGATGATGGATGTCGGCGATGCGGTTGGGGTCGGTCGCCGTTTCGGCCTCGGCCAGCAATCGCGTGCGTTCAACATCGGCGGCCAGGACGAAATCGAGCAGCGATTGGGCGCCGCTCGGCGCTTCCTGGGAAACCGAACCGATGCGTGCCGTGGATCGGACGTTAACCGCACCGTCTTCGCCTTCGATCTCGCCCATGATCAGGCGCAGCAGGGTGGTCTTGCCGCTACCGTTGCGGCCGACCAGCCCGACCCGCGACTTGGCCGGAATGTGGGCCGTCGCGTTGGTGATCAGCGGCCGTCCCGCGATGCGGTACACGAGGTTGTTGATATGCAGCATGGCCGCGCCTCATAGCATGTCGAGGAAAAGGGGGCTAGTATCCCGGCGCTTTATCCGATGATCGACTTGAGGGGGAAACATGCGTCTGCACGACTTCACGGGATCCGGCAATGGCCACAAGGTGCGAATGCTTTTGTCGCACTTGGGGCAGGACTATGATCTGGTCGAGCACGACATCCTGACCGGCGGGACGCGGACGCCCGAATTCCTCGCCCGCAATCCCAACGGTAAGATCCCGGTGCTGGAAACCGACGACGGGCGCTTCCTTCCCGAATCCGACGCTATCCTGTGGTATTTGGCCGAGGGCACGGAGTTTCTGCCGGATGATCCCTGGGAGCGCGCCCAGGTCCTGCGCTGGATGTTCTTCGAGCAATACAGCCACGAGCCCTACATCGCCGTCGCCCGCTTCTGGCTGCATTTCGTCGATATGACGTCAGAACAACGGACGCAACTGGCCGAGAAACGGGAGAGGGGCTACGCCGCACTCGATGTCATGGAAGCGCACCTCAAGGACAACGACTATTTCGCCGGCGGCGCCTATTCCATCGCCGATATCGCGCTTTATGGTTACACCCACGTGGCCGGGGAGGGCGGCTTCGACATGTCCCGTTATCCCGCCGTCAACGCCTGGCTGGCGCGCGTCGCGGCCCAGCCCGGCCACATCGCGATGGAACCACACTGATCGGCCATCAGACAGCTTGCGGAACCGGGCGCGCGCGGTTATAACCCGCGCCAACGCTCCCCGAGTGATCCCCATTCATCCTCAAATTTAGTGAGACATCCCCGAAATGGCCGTACAACGCACTTTTTCGATCATCAAGCCCGACGCCACGCGGCGCAACCTCACCGGCAACATCATCGCCATGCTGGAGGGCGCAGGTTTGCGGGTTGTTGCGCAGAAGCGCATCCACATGACGCGCGAGCAGGCGGAAGGTTTTTATGCTGTGCACAAGGAGCGCCCGTTCTACGGCGACCTCTGCGACTTCATGACTTCCGGTCCGGTCGTCGTGCAGGTTCTTGAAGGTGAGGACGCCATCAACAAGAACCGTGAAGTGATGGGTGCGACCAACCCCGAGGAAGCCGCCGAGGGTACGATCCGCAAGGCCTACGCCGAGAACATCGAAGCCAACTCCGTGCACGGCTCCGACGCGCCTGAAACGGCCGCCACGGAAATCGCGTTTTTCTTCAGCGATGACGAGATCGTCGGTTAAGTCGCGCCCGATATTTTCGGAAAAGGGGACGGTTTTCCGTCCCCTTTTTTAGTGCGCCCAGGCCAGCCGTTCTTCAACGCCGCCGCCGGCAGGGCGCGACTTCCAGTCGTGACTGGCGGCAAAATTCCGGAACAGGTCGAGGGCGTCGTTGCCGCCGTCGGTTTTCCAGACCAGTGCGATCGTGGTTTGAATATCGAGATCAACGACGGGCTCCAGCACCACGCCGGTCTTGACAAATGTATCCGGCACGATACTCACCCCCAGACCTGAAGCAACCAGCGCCAACGCCCGGTCGTCCTGACCCGTGCGGGCGCAGACGCGCGGTCTCACCCCCAACGCGGTGAATTGCCGCGACATGCCCCGGACATGGGGGCAGTGACTGCGCAAGACGTAGTCCACGCCGTCGAGGTCTTCGATCCTGATCATTTGACGTGTCGTCAGGGGGTGTCCTGAATTCATTGCCAGGACCATGCGTTCGCGGTAGAGCGGCAAGGTGGTTCTGTTGCCATCGGCGTCGGCGCGGTCGAGGGCGCTGATGGCGACATCGATCCGGTTCTGGTTCAACCGGTCGCTCAACCGCGCCTCCGTGTCCTCTGTAATTTCCACATCAATGTCGGCATACGCTTTGGCGTAGTCGGCGACGAGGCGGGATATTTTGGCGCCCGGCACGGAAGGTAAACAGCCGATTCGCAGGGCCCTTTCACCTCCGGTCTGATCGAGTTCGGCGCGGGCACGGTTGCATTCCGCGACGATGGTTCGTGCACGATCGAGAAACCTGCCGCCTGCCTGGGATAAGACACAGCGTCGCGCCTGGCGGTCAAACAGCTGAACCGCGAGGCTTTCTTCAAGCTTCTTGATCCCCGCCGATAACGTCGGTTGGGAAACATGGACGCGCGCCGCCGCCTTGGTAAAGCTGCCGGTATCTACGGCCGCGAGGAAGTAGCGAAGTTGGTAAAGTTCCATTCATAGACAATATCTATGTAACCCATAGAAACAAACGAATATTTCTATTTGTTCCGAAAGCGTATGGTTATTTTCCATCCATCGCGGCGGGAGAACATACATGACCGAACTGGTGACGACCCATATCGGGGTGGTCTATCCCTGGCAGCACGATCACATGAATCACATGAACGTCCAGTACTACGTCGCCAAATTCGATGAGGCGACCTGGAACATCTTCGCTGAAATCGGCATGACAAAGGATTTCCTCGAAGCCAACGATTTCGGCATGGCGGCGGTGCAGCAGAACATCACCTACCGTCGCGAAATGATGGCGGGCGACCTGGTGGAAATTCGTTCGGGATTCTTGGAAGTGGGGGAGCGCAAGTGCCGCTTCGTTCATGAAATGAGAAACCGCACGACGGGCGAGGTGACGGCGGTTTCGGAACTCACCGGTGTCGCGCTCGACACCAAAACCAGGCGCAGCAAGAATTTTCCCGATGATGTCCGCCAACGGGCCGAGGCCCTGCTGACGGATTATGATCCCACGGGCAAGCCGAGCAGCCCGCAGGCGGCGGCTTAAAGCATGGGCAATCACCAGGCACGCGATCCTGAGTTCGAAAGCCGTGTGCGCGGCAGCTTCGAGCGCCAAGGCTTCATGGACTTTATCGGCGCGGAACTTACAGAACTCTCACCGGGCGCTTGCGAAATCGCGCTGCCGTACCGTGCGGAACTCAGCCAGCAACACGGCTTCTTCCACGGCGGCATCGTCGGCACGCTGGCCGACAACGCCTGCGGTTACGCCGCCTACACGCTGACCGATGCCGATGCGTCCATCCTTACGGTCGAATTCAAAATTAATTTGATGGCGCCCGGTGACGGCCAGCGACTGATCGCCCGCGGCGAGGTCGTCAAGGCGGGACGGAAACTGTCGGTCTGCGAGGCCCGCGTTTATGCCGAGAAAGACGGCGTCGAAACGCTCTGCGCCCTGGCCACCGAAACGCTTTTGCCGTTGGCGGGAAAACCCGACCACCCGGCCAACTGACGCTTCGCTTTCCGCCCGCATCCCGTTACATTTCCCTTTCAAGCTCCCATGGAGAACCAGCCATGATCCCCAATACACATCCCGCGCTCGATTTCGATCTCGGCGAATCCGCCGACATGCTGCGCGATTCGGTCTCAAGCTTCACCGCGGATGAGGTGGCGCCGCGCGCCGCTGCCATCGACGAAGCCAATGATTTCCCCGAGGATCTCTGGCGCAAGATGGGCGACTTGGGCCTCTTGGGCATTACGGTCGAGGAGGAATACGGCGGCAGCGGCATGGGTTATCTCGAACACGTCGTCGCCGTCGAGGAACTCAGCCGCGGCTCGGCCGCCGTCGGGCTCTCGTACGGCGCCCATTCAAACCTCTGCGTCAACCAGATCCGCCGCAACGGCACGGAGGAGCAAAAGAAAAAATATCTGCCTAAGCTGATATCCGGCGATCACGTCGGTGCCCTGGCCATGAGCGAGCCGAGTGCCGGTTCCGACGTCGTTTCCATGCGTTTGCGGGCGGAAAAGAAGGGCGATCGTTATATCCTCAACGGCAACAAGATGTGGATCACCAACGGCCCCAACGCTCAGACCCTGGTGGTTTACGCCAAAACCGACCCCGAAGCCGGTCCGCGCGGCATTACCGCATTCCTGATCGAGAAGGGCTTTAAGGGTTTCTCGACGGCACAGAAGCTCGACAAGCTGGGCATGCGCGGCTCCAACACCTGCGAGTTGGTCTTCGAGGACTGCGAGGTGCCCGAGGAGAATGTCATGGGCGGTCTGGGCGAGGGCGTCCGGGTGCTGATGAGCGGACTGGATTATGAACGTGCCGTCCTTTCCGGCGGACCGCTCGGCATCATGCAGGCCTGCATGGACGTCGTGGTGCCCTACATCCACGAACGCGAGCAGTTCGGCCGGCCGATCGGCGAATTCCAGCTGATGCAGGGCAAGATCGCCGACATGTACACCATCATGAACGCCGCCCGTGCCTATGTTTATACGGTGGCCAAGGCCTGCGACCGGGGCCAGACGACACGCAAGGATGCCGCCGGCGCGATCCTCTATTCGGCCGAGAAAGCGACCTGGATGGCGCTGGAGGCGATCCAAGCCCTGGGTGGCATCGGTTACATGAACGAAAGCCCGGCCAGCCGTTTGCTGCGCGACGCCAAGCTCTACGAAATCGGCGCCGGCACCTCGGAAATCCGCCGCATGCTGATCGGCCGCGAACTCTTCAAGGAGACCGCCTGATGCCTCTGGAGATGCGCGAGGTCTGCGAAAAGTGCAATAGCGGCCTGCCGCACCAGGCAGAGGCCTACATCTGCTCCTATGAATGCACGTTCTGCGGCCCCTGCACCGACGCCATGGACGCCGTCTGCCCCAACTGCGGCGGCGAACTGGTGGTCCGGCCCAAGCGCAAGCCAGAAACCCTGACGGCTTGAGGGAGGCGGGGCGTGACGCGTCAACTCATCTCGTCGGGCTCGTCGTTCGAAGCGGTCGCGGGCTATTCGCGCGCGGTGGTGGAGGGCGACACGGTTTATGTCGCCGGCACCACGGGCTATGACTACGCCGCGGGTACGATTTCCGATGACGTGGCCGAACAGACGCACCAATGCTTCGCCAACATTGAAAAAGCCCTGGCGGAAGCGGGGTCCTCTTTGAAGGACGTGGTGCGGGTCCATTATTATCTGACCGGTACCGACGATTTTGAGCGCGTCGCGGCCATTTTCGGTGAATACTTCGCCGGCATCCGTCCGGCGGCCACGGCGACGGTGACGGGGCTGGTCGATCCGGCCATGAAAATCGAGATCGAGGTGACGGCGGTAAAAGCGTAAACACAGGTACAGGTAAAGCGTATGAATTTGACGGAAGAACAGATCCTCACCCGGGACATGGCGCGGCAGTTCGCCCAGACGGAACTTGCGCCCAATGCGCCGGAATGGGACCGCACGGCGGCATTCCCCGAGGCTCAATTCAGTAAGATGGGCGAGCTTGGCCTGATGGGCATGTTGGTGCCGGAGGAATGGGACGGCGCCGGAACGGATCACGTCACCTACGCCCTGGCGCTGGAGGAAATCGGGGCCGGCGACGGCGCCTGTGGCACGCTCATGAGCCTGCAGAACTCCACCGTCAATATGCCGGTTCTGCTCCACGGTTCGGAGACGCATAAGGAAAACATCCTGCGTAAACTGGCGACTGGGGAGTTGCGCTCCGCTTTTTGCCTGACCGAGCCGCACACCGGTTCCGACGCCTCCGCCATCCGTACCCGCGCCGTGTTCGAGGGCAACCGCTGGGTGCTCAACGGTACCAAGCAATTCATCACGTCCGGCCAGACCGCCGATATTGCCCTGGTCTTCGCCGTCACGGACCCCGACAAGGGCAAAAAGGGTATCTCGGCCTTTCTCGTGCCGACCACCAGCATGGGGTACAGGGTCGCCAGCGTGGAGAAGAAGCTGGGCCAGCGTGCTTCGGATACCTGCCAGATCGTTTTCGAGGACGTCGAGGTGCCACCCGATATGATGCTGGGGGAGCAGGGTGCGGGCTACCGCATCGCCCTTGAAAATCTCGAAGGCGGCCGCATTGGTATCGCCGCCATCTCCGTCGGCATGGCACGCGCTGCTTATGAGGCCGCAAGGGCTTACGCCAAGGAGCGTGAAACCTTCGGCAAACCCATTATCGAACACCAGGCCGTGGCTTTCCGGCTGGCCGACATGGCGACGCAAATCCAGGCCGCGCGTTTGATGGTGCGCGAGGCGGCGGAGCTTCGCGATGCCGGCAAGCCCTGCATCAAGGAGTGCAGCATGGCCAAGCTATTCGCCTCGGAAATGGCCGAGAAGGTCTGCTCCATGGCGCTCCAGACCTTTGGCGGTTATGGCTACACGGCCGATTTCCCGGTGGAACGCATCTACCGCGACGTCCGAATCACACAGATTTACGAAGGCACCAGCGATATCCAGCGCATGCTCATCGCGCGCATGATCGCAGACGAATAGGAAGCCTCATGGCCGACCCCATCAAGTTCAACTTCGATTTCACCTCAGCCTATTCCTACCCCGCCGCTTGCAAGATCGACTCGGTCGCGGGCCGTCACGGACGCGAGGTCGATTGGCGCCCTATTTCGCTTGGCCACATGTTCAAGGCGACGGGCGCCGGGTTTCTCACCGTGCCGACGAAACTGAAATATGCCGCCCGTGATGCCGCCCGGCTTTGCGCTTATCTCGGCGTCCGCCAGACCATGCCCAAGGTTTTTCCCATGGACGGCAAGCTGGCGCGCCGGGTGTTCTGGCACACCAAGACGTCCGATGCGGATTTAGCGCGCCGTTTCGCTCTGGCCGTGTTCGACGCCTACTGGGGCGACGGCAACGATATGAGCAAGGCCGAACAGCTGGCCTCCATAGCCGGACCGTTGGGTATAACCGCCGACGATATCGCTGCCGCCGGAGATGACGCCGAGGCCAAGGCGGCGGAACAGGCCGCCTTCGACGAGGCGCTGGAAGCCGGCATGTTCGGCGCGCCGACCATGTTCGTCGACGACGAGATGTTCTGGGGGGCCGACAGGCTCGATCAGCTCGACTGGTGGCTCGGCGAGAAGGCTGCCGGCATGGGGGGCATCTGATGGCTGATGCGATCGAGTTCTATTTCGATTTCGCTTCGCCTTATGCCTACCTCGGCGCCCAGGGCATCGATGCGGTGGCCGCCAAGCACGGCCGCAGCGTTGACTGGCGGCCGTTCATGCTGGGCCAGGCCTTCAAGACCGAGGGCACGCAGCCGCTGACGCAATATCCGGCCAAGGGCAAATATTCCGAGCACGATTTTGCCCGCACGGCCCGCAGGATGGGCGTGAAGTTCGCCTTGCCCGAGGGCTTCCCCCACGCCACGCTGGCTGCCGCGCGCGCGTTCTACTGGCTGAACGATCAGGACGCGGCCAGAGCCCGCGATCTCGCCATGGCACTGTTCAGCGCCTACTTCGCCGAGGGTCGCAATACCGGCGACCCCGAGGTTGTCGCTGACGTCGCAGTAACCGCTTGCGGAACAGACAAGGGTGAACTCCTTGCGGCCATTCAGCAGCCGGAAATCAAGGCCAGACTGAAGGAGGCAACGGAAGAAGCCCTGAAGCGGGGGGTCTTCGGCGCGCCGTTCTACTTTGTCGACGGCGAACCGTTTTGGGGATCGGACAGGCTTGATCAGGTCGACGAGTGGTTGGCCACGGGCGGTTGGTAGTCGGATCGGATAGTCGTATGAGTAACTGGGTCGAGACCTATCGCGGCGGGGTCATGCCGCAGGATTGCGACAACATGGAGCACCTCACCATCGCGTCCTATGTGGAGCGCATGGGTGACGGCTACCTGGGTTTCCTCGACAGCGTCGGTTTGGGTGAGAACTACCGCGCCGAAGAACGCATGGGCTTTGCCGCGGTGGAAAGCCGCACGCGGTTCATCCAGGAACTGCGGGCCGGCGACGTCCTCCACATCGAGGGAGCCTTGCTCGGCATCGAAGGCAAGATCATGACCTCGGCACAACGTGTGGTGAATTCGGTGACCGGCGAGGTGACCGCCATGGTGCACTACAAAACCGTTCACCTCGATCTCGACAAACGAAAAGCGGTGAACTTTTCCCCGGAGCGCCGGGCCGAGTTGCTCAAGAGTGCCGTCGAGTGGGACGGACCAGAAATCGAGGAACGGTCTTTCCCGGACGGCCTACAGGGCTTCGTTCCGACTTGCCGTGATACCGTCAAACTCTGGGAGATGGACGTGATCGGCCACATGAGCGCCCATTTTTATGTCGAGCGTTTTTCCCAGGCGACCATGCAGACCATGGCGGCCATCGGCATTACGCCGGACTACGCGCGTGAAAACCGGCGCGGCGGTTCGACTTTCGAAATGGATCTGCGCTATTTCCGCGAACTCAACGCCGGCGACACCCTCGCCGTTTATACGGCCATCACGGATGTCGGAAATTCGTCGTTCCGGATGGTCCACAAGATGGTCAATCAGCGGACGGGCGAGCTGTGCGCGGCGCTTGGTCAATTTGGCGTGTTCTTCGACCTCGAAGCCCGCCGCCCCGTGCCTTTGCCGGACAATATCCGCGAGGGAATAAACAAAATGCTGGTGGAAACGGATGAGTAACTGGATTGAGTCCTACCGCGGCTGGGTCACCCCGGCCGACTGCGACATCATCGAGCACATGACGGTGGCGTCCTATTTCGAAAGTTTCGGCGACGCCTGCCTCGCCATCGCCGAGGAGATCGAACTGGGCAGTGATTTCCGTAACGAACAACGCCGTGCCTTCGCGACGGTGGAATGCTACGTCCGTTTCATGCGGGAGCTGCGTCTCGGCGAAACGCTGCACGTCGAAAGCGCCATCGTCGGCGTCAAGGGCAAGGTCGTGACGTTCGGACACAAGCTCTACAACTCGCAGAGCGGCGAGGTCGCTGCGACGATGACCCAGACGACGCTGCATTTCGACCTGGACGGCCGCCGCGCCCTGGCCATGGCGCCGGAAACCGAAGCGATATTGATGGCCAACCTCACGGAATGGGACGGTCCCCCGCGCGACGAACGGAGCTATCCCGAAAACGATTCGGGCTTCATGCCATCGGGCCTATCGACGGTGAAACAGCGGGAGCTCGACGTGCTCGGCCACTTCAGCTTCAATTTCTATATTCACCGCTTCTCCGGCGCCTGCATGCACGCCATGAACGCCATTGCCTTCACGCCGGAATACATGCGCGAACAGCGCCGCGGCATGTCGACCTTCGAAATCGACATCCGCTACCTGCGGGAAATGGATGCCGGCGATCCGATCAGGATAAAGTCGGCGGTTACGGACGTTGGTACGTCGTCCTTCCGAATTGTGCACAAGATGTGGAACATGCGGACGGGCGATTTGGCGGCCCAGATGAGTCAGTATGCCGTCAATCTGGATCTGGATGCCCGGCGTCCGACGCCGCTGCCCGACAACATCCGGCAGTTGGCGCTTGAACAAGCCGGCAGGACCGGTTCGGCCGAGTGACGGCGATCGCCCTAGAACAGAAAATAGCCACCGTCGATGAGGAAGGTATCGCCGGTATGATAGGCGCTGGCGTCGCTCATGATGTAAACCGCCATGCCGCCGAAATCCTCTGGCCTGCCCCAGCGCCGGGCCGGGATGCGCGGCAACACGGCGTCGGAAAACTTTTCCCAACTGGTCAGGCGTTCCGTCATGTCGGTTTCGATCCAACCCGGCAATACCGCGTTGGCGGTGATGCCCTTGCCCGCGAATTCGACGGCCAGCGCCCGGATCATCGAAATGACGCCGCCCTTGGTCGCGGCGTAGTGTTCGTTGCGCGCCGCCCCGGAAATCGCCGCGAGGCTCGCCGTGGCGACCAGTCTGCCGCCGGCATCGCCGTTCTCCGCCCGCTCCGTCATGTGGCGGGCGGCGGCTTTCAGGGTAAAGAAAACGCCATCGAGGTTGACGGCCAAGACGCGCCGCCATTCGTCGCCGTCCAGGTCGAGAAAAGACTTGGCCCGCCCGGTCACGCCGGCGTTGGCGATGCAGGTATCGACCCGGCCCATCAGGCTGAGGGTTTCAGCAAATGCCGCCTCGACCGCGGCTTCGTCGGCGACGTCGCAAATCAAGGCCTCGATTTTCCCGCCATGGGATTTGAGGCTCTCAGCCGCGGCGGCGTTCTTGTCCGCATTGGTGCCCCAGATGCAGATGTCCGCGCCTGCTTGCGCCGCGGCTTCCGCCATGCCGAGGCCGATACCACCATTGCCGCCGGTCACCAAAGCCACCTTTCCGCTCAGGTCGAAAGGTTGGTAAGCCATGAAATACTCCTCATCCCGAATACAATCCGCCGCACTATAGCAGCGCCCCGGATCTCTTCCGCCCCTTCCTTTTCGGTTGCGCGGGGTAAAAACTTAGGCGCAGGCTTCTTCTTGAAAAGTGTGAATTCGCCTCAATGACCGGTTTGCA
>CAYOAD010000122.1:0-12309 GCA_964401845.1 uncultured Rhodospirillaceae bacterium
GAACGAGCCGGCGATCCATATGGCGCGGGGCGCGGCAGTCTCTTTTTCCGCAAAACCAATACCGAAGAAATCCATACGGCGCCGCAGGTTGCCACGTCCTTTCATTTGGATGTCGGAGGCATCGTCGCGCGCGCACGTGTAAAGCAGACCTTCGTCAATCCGACCGCTCACTGGCTGGACGGAACTTATGTGTTTCCCCTGCCCGAAAACGCCGCCGTCGACGCCCTCAAGCTCAGGGCCGGCGACCGGGAGATCGTCGGCGTTATCAAGAAAAAGGAAATCGCCAGGGCGGACTATGAGGCAGCCCGCGCCGCCGGAAAGAAGGCCGCACTCCTGGAAAGTGAGCGGCCCAACGTTTTCGTGGCGTCGGTAGCGAACGTCGCGCCGGGCTCCACCGTCGATATCTCGTTCGAGTACCAACAGAAGCTGCGCTATGACCAAGGCGTTTTCAACCTTCGTATTCCGCTGGTCGTGGCGCCAAGATACCACCCGGAGGCCGGCAAAACGGTTGAGGATGAATCCCGGGTGAAACCGACGATCGTCCGGCGGCAACCGGGCTCACCGGGCAATATTCCGGTCATCGTCAACGAGGGTGTCAAGGCAAACCCCGTCGACATCCACATCGCCCTCACGCCGGGCTTTCCCATCGGCGAGCTAAAAAGTCCATATCACGAAATTCACCTGACGCCTTTACCGGGCGGCGGCCATCAGATTTCTCTAAAGAAGAAAGTGGTGCCGGCGGACCGGGATTTCGAGCTCAGATGGCGGCCGGAAACCGGTTTCGAGCCAACCTTGGGCCTGCTGGCCGAACAGCGGAACGCCCGGCACTACGTCATGGCGTTCGTGATGCCTCCGACGTTGGAACCACATATGGAATTCAAACCCCGGGAAGTCGTGTTCGTCATCGACACGTCGGGTTCGATGAACGGAAATTCCATGGAGCAGGCCAAGGAAGCGCTGACGCTGGCGGTCGAACGGCTGCGCCCGGTCGACCGCTTCAATATCATTCGCTTCCACAGCTACACCGGCGCCCTCTTCCGCTCGCCGAAGAAGGCGACATCGGAAATAAAAAAAGTGGCGGCCGAAGCGGTATCCTCACTCCGCGCCGGCGGCGGAACCGAAATGGCGCCGGCCATCGAGCTTGCCCTCTCCGCGCCAATGTCCGGCGACCATCTCAGGCAGGTCATATTCATTACCGACGGGGCCGTCGACAATGAAAAGGCCCTGTTTCGCCAGGTGCGGCAACTGCTCGGTTCTAGCCGGCTGTTCACCGTGGGAATCGGATCGGCGCCGAATAGCTACTTCATGCGCAGGTCGGCTGAAATCGGCCGCGGCACCTTCACCCATATCGGGAAGCAATCCGAAGTGGGAGAGCGCATGAAGGCGCTCTTCCGAAAAATCGAAACTCCGCTGCTGATCAATCTTCAGGTTGACTGGCCGGCCGGTCTCAAGGTCGATCCATCACGGGTGACATTGAACGATCTCTATTCGGGCGAGCCCGTTGTCGTCAGCGCGCAGGTGTCGGATCCCAAAGGCGAAGTCGCCGTCCGCGGTTGCCTCGCCGGTAAACCCTGGCAGCGCAGCATTTCTTTGTCGGCAGCAAAAACGGTTCCCGGTGTGTCGAAGGTCTGGGGACAAGCCAAGATCGACACTTTGCTAACCGAGGGCCTTATGTTGGCTCCGCTCGGAAGCGCCGGCGGGACAGATGCGATCGCGGATAACCGCTGGCGCGTCGTTTCGCTCGCCTTGGATCTCGGCTTGGTGACCGAGTACACCAGCCTCGTGGCCGTCGATAAATCGGCGTCCAAGCCCGATAGCGAAATCAGTGTTCAACAACATGTCCCCCTGAACCTTCCCCATGGCAGGAAGGCCGGTCGGGCAATCCAGAGCGCGAGGTTGATGTCGCCGAGCTTCAGTCAACATGCGGCCTCACAATCAACACCGAGCTATGCGTCGAGTCCGGGTGCGCACCCCGCGCCAGGTACGGGAATATCCGCTTCCGCTTTGCATTCGGGTTCAAGCGCGCGTTCGTATAGCCGCTACGTACCTGAAAATCACGACACGGGTCCCTGGATCCCGGCCGGGGAAATCGAGAAGGCCGGCCCCGATGACGGCGTCAAGCCGGCAACGACGCTGGAATGCAGCTGACCTCCGGTTAAACCGCCCGCCTTCAATTGCTTCCATTGGAAGGCAGGCGGTATTTTGAAATCACCGATCGTATCCAGGTTCGAATTCCTGCACGCGGGCATGGCTCCCCGCTGCCAAATCGTGCTCTAATCGGCGGCGCTGGGTTCAGGATGCCTTTCTGAATTCCTCATCCAATTCAAATAACGGACACAGAAATGCAGGATGCCGCCAACGAAACCTACGAGATGATCCGCTCCGTACTGGACGAAGCCCTGGCCGCGCTGACTGCCTACGGCCTGGACGTCGTCGCCGCCATTGCCATCCTGCTGGTCGGCATTTGGGCGGCGGGTAAGACGGAACGCCTGATCAGCACCGCCCTGACGCGGGCTAAGCGCGTCGACACCATGTTGATCAGCTTTTTTGCCAACGCCGGGCGCTACCTGGTGCTGGTGGTCGTGGGCGTCGCCGTCCTCAACCGTTTCGGCATCGAGACGACGAGCCTCATTGCCGTCTTGGGCGCCGCCGGCCTGGCCATCGGTCTGGCCCTGCAGGGCACGCTGAGCAACGTGGCGGCGGGCGTCATGTTGCTTATTTTTCGGCCCTTTCACGAAGGGGATTTCGTTGACGCCGGCGGTCACTCGGGCACCGTGAAATCGCTCAACCTGTTTTTCACCGTGATGGCGACACCTGACAACGTCAAGATCATCGTGCCCAACAGCGACATCTGGGGCAGCAGCTTAAGGAATTATTCGGTTCATCCGGAAAGGCGGGTCGATCTGGTCTTCGGCATCGCCTACGACGCCGACATCGATCGGGCCATGGAGTCGATCAAGGCCGTCATCGCCGGCGACGAGCGCATCCACGGGGATCCGGAACCCTTCATCGCGGTCACCGAATTGGGCGACAGCTCAGTAAACATCGTCGTCCGGGTCTGGACCGACAACGCCGATTACTGGCCGGTACGGTTCGATCTCATGAAAGGTGTAAAGGAAAAGCTGGATGCCGAGAACATCTCCATCCCGTTCCCGACACGGACCATCCACGTCCTGAACGACTAGGAGCGGGCCGTCAGATATCGATGTCGAGGCCGCCGCGCTCGACGGCGGCGATTTTCTCGCGGTGGCGGCGGTCGGCGACGACTTCGCCGCGCAACTGATCGCGGGCGGCAAGGTCCGAGCTTTTTGTGGCCTCCCGCCTGTCGTTCGCCGTGTCAACGCGTCGTTGGTAATTGGCGCTTACAGCCGCTTGCGCTGCCAACGCTTCCTTATCTACTTTCATTGTAGCCCCCTGCCCGATGTTTCCTGTTTAGCCGGAAACTACGGCGTCACTGTCACAATTGACGTTTTTACGCTTCACCACCCCGCCGGCCACGGAACTTTGTTCCAGGCCGATGGTTACCACCCCTCCGGTTATCGTCTCCTGCAGGCACGATGTCAAATATACTAGAGTCATGACCTCGTCGGCCGCCAGTTCGAAAGTCCGACCGGCTTCCAGAAAATCCAATTCCTGAATGTCGGTCCGTGCCGCGCTGACGCCCTCGACCACAGCCGCCGGCTCGGCAGCATAGGCCGCCGTTGCACCCATCAGCGCAATCACCAGAGATACATGGTGCAAGAACTTCGCCATTTCCGGGCAGACCCCCCGTTTCAAGCCGCGACAACTCAACCCTATTTGGCACAGGTTTCGAAAATTTAGTTTCGAATCGGGCCAACTAGGGATGAATTCCCAAATTTACGGGTAGTCTCCGCAAGGGACATGCCAAATATTAGGCAAAAACCGCAATTTGCCAAATAAAGTTGCGATGGCGGGGCTGGTAAAAGACGAACCTCAGCCGAGCCTGTCAATCCGACCTTCGAGATTGTCGAGGTTATTTTCCAATTGGCCCACTTTGGCGCTGATTTTTTCCAGCTCTTTCGGACCGAGCATGGCCTCAAGCTTCTTTATGCTGGTCGTCGTCGCGACCGTGATCGTGTTCATCTCCTTGAACTCGGCATTGATCGGCTTGATATTTGCTTCGTGAAAGCGGTGACGCCCAAGCTCTGCCTTCATCTTGGCGTGATTGCAAAAGAGCAGGCCGCCGATTGCCACGATCATGGCGAATATGGGAACGATTACTTCCACATCAAAAAGCGCCGCCATGTCCCGTCTTTCTCTCGCATCTATTCTCTTGCAGTCGTTGCCGTCAGAATAAATGAGCCTGCCGCGCCTGCCAAGCCGGGTTGACGAAAATGGGATGACTTGTGCGCCGTCTCCGCGGGGGATGGCAGGGAGCCGTCCGACCTGTATATTCTCACCTGAATTTCAAGGTGATTATTGTAGGTTGAGGTAGGTAAACGAATGTCCGATCCGGCGACGGTTTTTGAACTCCTCGAGGCTGCGGCAAATGACGACGCGGCGGCCTTGTCCGCGCCCGACCGCGACGACCTCAGCCATGGAGCGCTGCGCGCGCTATGTACCCGAACAGTGGAGAAGTTGAACGGCTTCGGCATCGGCCGCGGCGACCGTGTCGCTATCGTGTTGCCCAACGGCCCGGAAATGGCGGCTGCTTTTACCGCAATCGCCTGCGCCACGACCACGGCGCCGCTCAACCCCGCCTATCGGGAAGAGGAGTTCGAGTTCTATCTTGATGATCTCATGGCCAAAGCCCTGGTGGTGGAGGCCGACAGCGCAAGCCCTTCGATTGCCGCCGCGGCCAAGCTCGGCATTCCGGTGATCCGCCTGGAGGTGGCGGAAGGGGCTTCGGCCGGTGAGTTTACGCTCAACGCGGAGGGCATGGCGGGAACGCCAGCGCAAGGCGGATTCGCTGGAGCTGACGACATCGGCCTCATTCTCCACACCTCCGGCACCACCTCGCGGCCCAAGATCGTGCCGCTCAGCCAGCGCAATCTGGCGGCATCGGCGCGCAATATCCGCGCGACCCTGTCGCTGACACCGCAAGACCGATGCCTCAACATCATGCCGCTGTTTCATATCCACGGCCTGATCGCGGCGGTCCTGACGTCGTTGGCTGCCGACGCCAGCATATACTGCACGCCCGGCTTCAATGCGCTCCGCGTGTTCGGCTGGATGGCGGCGGCCAAACCGACCTGGTACAGCGCCGTCCCCACCATGCACCAGGCCATCCTGGCCCGCGCCTCGCGCAATACCGAAACCGTGCAGAACGCGGGCCTGCGATTTATCCGCTCGTCTTCCTCATCATTGCCGCCGCAAGTTATGGCGGAGTTGGAGGACGCCTTCGGCTGCCCCGTCGTCGAAGCCTACGGCATGACGGAAGCGACCCACCAAATGGCCTGCAATCCTCTGCCACCGGCAGTGCGTAAACCGGGCACCGTGGGCATTGCCGCCGGGCCCGAAATCGGCATCATGACGGAAACAGGAGAGCTGCTGCCGCCCGGGGAAGTGGGCGAAATCGTCATCCGCGGCGACAACGTCACCGCCGGTTATGAAAACAACGACGCCGCCAACGCCGAGGCCTTCACCGAGGGCTGGTTCCGTACCGGCGACCAGGGTTTCCTGGACGGCGAGGGCTATCTCAGCATCACCGGTCGCTTGAAGGAGATCATCAATCGCGGCGGTGAAAAGATTTCGCCCCGCGAAGTCGACGAAGTGCTGATGGATCACGCCGCCGTGCAGCAGGTCGTGACCTTCGCCATTCCGCACGATTTGCTGGGCGAGGATGTCGGCGTGGTCATCGTGCTGCGGGAGGGGGAGGAAGCGGCGGAGAAAGACATCAAAACCTTTGCCCGGCAGCATTTGGCCGATTTCAAAGTACCCCGCACCATCCTGTTCATGGACGAAATTCCCAAGGGCGCGACCGGGAAACTGCAACGCATCGGTCTCGCGGAAAAGCTCGGTCTGGCGGAGAAATAAGTGAAGGGGGCGGCGTGAGGATCTGCATTTACGGCGCCGGCGCCATCGGCGGGTACCTCGGCGCGCGACTGGCTGCCAACGGCGCCGACGTCACCCTGATCGCCCGGGGCGCTCACCTCGACGCGATGCGCAAAAACGGCCTCATTTTGCGCACTGGCTCGGACGAACTCGTCAGCCATCCGACCTGTACCGACGATCCGGTGGAGGCCGGCCCGCAGGACCATGTTATCGTCACATTGAAAGCCCATTCCGTGCCTGCCGTGGTCCCCGCCATGCAACCTCTCTTAGGCCCCGATACCACCGTGGTCAGTGCCGTCAACGGCGTTCCCTGGTGGTATTTCCATAAGCTCACGGGACCCTTCGAAGACCACCGGATCGAAGCCGTCGATCCGGGTAACGTCCAATGGGAAGGCATCGGACCGGAGCGAGCCATCGGCTGCGTCGTCTACCCCGCCTGCGAAATCGTCGAACCCGGCATCATCCGGCATATCGACGGTGACAAATTCACGCTGGGCGAGCCATCCGGCGACAAAACCGAGCGCATCGAACTACTTTCCAAAGCCTTGATTTCAGCCGGCTTCAAGGCACCTGTCAGACCGCGCATCCGGGACGAGATTTGGATCAAACTTTGGGGCAACCTCAGTTTCAATCCGATCAGTGCCTTGACGCAGGCGACGCTGGACGTCATCACCGAAGACGCCGGCACCCGCACCGTTGCCCGCGCCATGATGGTCGAGGCGCAGGCCATCGGCGAAAAACTTGGTGTCCGGTTTCCCATCGACGTCGATAGGCGCATCGAAGGCGCCCGCAAGGTGGGCGCGCACAAAACCTCGATGCTGCAGGATCTCGAGTTGGGCAGGCCGATGGAGATCGACGCCCTGGTGACCGCTGTCCAGGAAATGGGGAAACTGACGGAGGTGCCGACGCCGACCATCGACACGGTGCTGGCCCTGGTCCGCCAACGCGCTGAACTGGCTGGCAGCTATTAGGCCCGATCCGGTCAAAAATCAGCTTCCCAACAAAACCAGATCGATCTGCCTCCGATGCGGCCTAAAGCGGTGTTCGAATACAAAAATGCCCTGCCAGGTACCGAGGCTTAAGCGTCCCTGCGTCACCGGCACCTGCACGCTGGTTTGGGTTAGCGCCGACCTGACATGAGCCGCCATGTCGTCGGGTCCTTCGGAGGTATGGCTAAAGAGATCGTCGCCGTCCGCCACCAAGCGTGAAAAATAGGCGTCGAGGTCGTCCAGCACGCGGGGGTCCGCGTTTTCCTGGATGGTCAGGCTGGCCGAGGTGTGACGAATGAAAAGCGTCAGCAACCCCTCCGCCAAGCCGCCGCCACGCACCCAGGCGTCCACCTCCGACGTGATCTCGTACAGTCCCCGTCCCGCCGTCGATACCGTGATGCTTGATTTTGCAAATTCCGTCATCGACCCCAGTTCAGGGCATTTCAGGCCGAGCCGTCAAGAGCCGCCAGGAAGGTCGCCGGTTCGGGGCGGATACGGTAGTTGTCGGTCTGGTCCGACAGGATGATCTTGCCCTCGGCGTCGGCGATAATGACGGTGGGCAGGACCGTGTCGCTGTCATAGCCGAATATCTGCATGCCGAAGGGCAGACCTCCGGGTGCCGCTATGCCCAGATTCTCGGCGACCGCGCCCTGCCGATCGACCAGGAATCTGAACGGTACGTCGAACTTTGCCGCCAATCGCGCGGTGTGGCCGGGCGGTTGCGGGCTGACGAGGGCGACTGTGACGCCGCGCCGGTCCAGTTCCCGGTACTGGTCGGCGATTTCCTTGACCTGCGCCATACACAAAGGACACCAGTTGCCGCGGTAGAAAAGAAGAAGAACCGGGTTGCCCCGAAAGTCCGCTGACGACACCCGTGCGCCGTCGGCATCCTCAAGCACGAATTCGGGCAGGATCTGACCGAGGGCAACGGCCGCGGCGGAACCGCGGCCAAAGATGGAGTACCAACGGTCGTAGAGCTGAAAACCCGCAAGGCCGGTCAGGGCTAGGACGCAGGCTTCCAATCCTGAGGGTGACCCCATGAGCAGGGCGGTCACGCCCAAGCCCGCGCCCACCAGCGCCAGCACCAGGACCGGCGTGAGATGCGGCGAGGTCCGCGCGGTCGGCCGCAGTAAAAGCAACCAGCCGACCAGCAAAACGATGGGGCATTGGCCAGGACGGCACCAATGTAACCGATATTCAGGCCGCCTTCGAACAGGCGCCAGCCGGCGTAAACCGCGATAATGGAAACCACCGTCAGGTAAACCGATACGTAAACCGCTTTCGCCCAGTTGGTCGCTTTCACCGCCGTTCCTCCCCGGCCTTCGATCCCTGCAGCGAGACTATCGCCAAGCCGCCGGGAAATGGCCTCATATCTCTGTGATCGCGTTGACGGAGTAACTTCGCCATTTGCGAAATCCGGAATTGGCGGCATAGTGCGGGCGGTACCATATCGGAGGCCGACATGTCGGATACCTTACGAACGCCCGATGACCGTTTCGCCGGTCTGCCCGGCTACGATTTCGCGGCGAACTATATCGACAGCCTGGAAGGCTACGAAGGCCTGCGCTGCCACTACCTGGACGAGGGTCCTCCGGATGCCGAACAGACCTTCCTCTGTTTGCACGGTCAGCCCACCTGGAGTTATCTCTACCGCAAAATGATTCCGGTATTCACGGGTGCCGGCGCCCGCAGCGTGGCCCCCGATTTCTTCGGTTTCGGCAAATCCGACAAGCCGGTCGAGGATGCGGTCTATACCTTCGAATGGCACCGCGAAATGCTGGCCCGTTTCGTCGAGGCGTTGGATCTGCAGAACATCACATTGGTTTGCCAGGATTGGGGCGGTCTGTTGGGGCTGACCCTGCCCATGGACCTGCCGGAGCGCTTCAAACGCCTTTTGGTCATGAATACCGCGCTGGGCTGCGGCGACCTGCCGCTGGGCGACGGCTTCATCGCCTGGCGTCAATGGTGCCGGGACAATCCCGACATGAAAGTCGGTAAACTGATGGGCCGTTCGTGCCCCGACCTCAGCCCGGAAGAGACCGCCGCCTATGACGCGCCCTACCCGGACGTCACCTACAAGGCCGGTGTCCGCCGCTTTCCCGAACTGGTGCCCGACAGCCCCGATGCGGGCGGCGCGGCCATGTCGCGCCGGGCGCGGGACTGGTGGAACAACGAATGGCAGGGGCAAACCTTCATGGCTATTGGCATGCAGGATCCGGTGCTGGGCTCGCCGGCCATGAAATACCTGCGCAAGCAAATCAAGGATTGCCCCGAGCCCTTCGAAGTCGCCGATGCCGGCCACTTCGTGCAGGAGGCGGGTGAGGTTGTAGCCGCGGCGGCGCTCAAGGCGTTTGCCGGCTGATGGCCGCACCGATCCCCGAGGGCTTCTTCAAGGCCCCAATCGACATGCCCTTCACGGACATGGTGGGGCCGATCTACTACCGCCCCAGCGAGGAAAACCTCCACGTCGGTTTCGCGGCCGACGAACGACATCTTAATCCGGGCGGCGTCATTCACGGCGGCATGCTGATGACCGTGGCCGACGATCTGATGGGCGCCACCGTCTATCGCGTCGTTGGCGCGCAACCCATGGCCACCGTCAGCCTCAATTGCGATTTCCTGTCGGCGGTAAGGCCGGGCGATTGGGTGCACGGCATCGGCGACATCACGCGGCGCACCCGATCCATGGTTTTCGTCCGCTCGGTCCTCAGCGTCGAGGACCGGCCTGTCCTGTCGGCGGCCGGCATCATGAAGCTGATCGAACGGGAATAGGCAGGAGCGGGTTCTAATCAGCCCGGAAACGGCGTGACACGCCGATGCGGAAGTTATCTAAAAATTCCCATCGTCCGGAAATAGCCGGCAAAGAACTATTCATGACCCAAAATGATTGGTTGTCATGTGACCCTAATTATTTGTCTCAATTTTCAAGAACCAACGTAGAGACTACCGATCAGTAACAAGCAAAACTCATAAAACAGTTACAGAAGTGAAACAAAATAAATCGCCGCGGAAATTGGGCCGTTACATGCACATGAGAATATTCACTGTCATTTGGTCGGATTCGAATTGGTTCAGCACGCGGATTAGACGCACAAACGTGCACCCAGCAATTTACGCGATGAGGCCGTGTAGTTCCGACTAGCTGCTGAATTCCATAGCGCCGGGATTGTGTCGCACGGATGCGTTAATTCCGAAGCAAATGTATCAACCCTTTCTCAATATCGAAGCGGAAGTCATCGAGACCGAACAAACAATTCGCCGCATTGTGAGCATTCCCATTGAGGGTGATATCAGACACTTTGCCTGCACCAAGTTTCCGATAAAAAATGAGAAAGGCGAATTGTACCGCATCGGCAATATTACGATCGAAGTGACCGATCAGATTGAAGCGGAGAATGCCGCGCGGCGCCAAGCTCAGGTGATCGAGAACGTAACGGAAGGCGTCATGGTCGTAGACATGGACGGCGCCATAGTGGACTGGAATCAGGGTGCTGAATCACTTTTCGGCTATACGAGAGCAGAAATAGTTGGCCGCACCACGCAAGTTTTGCATGCGGAAGAGGTTCCCGGAACGACAAAACAAGCGATTACCCGCGCAATCCAGAAATCCGGCCAGTGGAACGCCGAAATTGATTGCCTGCACAAAGACGGCACGCCGATAACCGTCGAAGCCTGGATTACCGTTTTCAATGACGAAAACGGTGTCCCCATCGGAACTGTCGGGGTCAACCGCGATGTGACGGAAAGAAAGCATACTGAAGACGAGCTAGAACGGTACCGCGATCATTTGGAGGAACTGGTTGCCGAGCGTTCCAAAGAGGTGGTTGAGAGCGAGCAACAACTTCGCTTGTTGGCGGATTCACTGCCTCCGGCCATCGCCTACACCGACTCGGAAGACAAATTCCAATTTGTAAACCGGGCTTTCTGCACCTGGTTCAACGTCGACCGAAGCCAAACAATCGGAAAACAAAGAGAGGATGTCCTCTCGGCGTTCGTTGATGAACAGACATATGAGGCGTTTCAGAAAGCACGGTCCGGCAAGGCCGTCACGATCGAAAAGGAACGAGACTTAGATACACTTGGACACCAGATAGTTCAATTAACCCTAATCCCCGATATGACCGAAGATGGCCTGGTAAAAGGTGTTTACAGCTTGGCCAACGACATTACCGAAATCCGAAACGCCGAAAAGGCAATTCGCGCATCGGAGATGCGGTTGTCGGGAATACTCAGAATAGCGCCCGAAGCCATAATTTCGGTGGACGAAAACCAAACCATACAAATGTTTAACGAGGGTGCTGAGCATATATTCGGCTATGAAGCCGGAGAGGTCGTCGGAAATTCGTTAAACATGCTGATCCCGGAACGATTCCACGATCGACACATTCGAATGGTTGACGATTTCAGCGAGTCTCCGGGCCAGGTTCATAGAATGACAGAGCGGGTGACTATCTGGGGTCTGCGGAAGTGCGGGAGCGAATTTCCTGCCGCCGCCTCAATCTCAAAACTGGATTTCGAAGACCACCCTTTGTTTACGGTAATTCTGCGCGATATCACGGAGCACAAAAAAACTCAGTCCGAACTCATCACGGCAAAAGAAGCGGCTGAAGCCGGCAACCGAGCCAAATCAGAGTTTCTCGCCATGGTGAGTCATGAACTCCGGACGCCTCTAAACGCCATACTCGGTTTCACACAAATACTTCAGAAAGGCATCGGAGGGCGCTTGAATGGCGTGCAGGGCGAATACGTTACAGCGGTTCACGATTCCGGCACCCATTTGCTCAATTTGATAAATGACATCCTGGATTTGTCAAAATTGGAGGCAGGAAAAACCAAGCTGGAAGAATCGAGGGTTTTTGTCCCATCGGCGGTCGATCAAATGCTTTTGTTTGTCCGTGAACGGGCGAGCGAAGGGCGGATCACGATTGAGGAAACCGTCCCCGATGACCTGCCATTATTGTATGCCGACGAAAGAATGCTCAAACAGATGATGCTTAATCTGTTGTCGAATGCCGTGAAATTTACGCCTGCAGAAGGCAAGGTCGTTGTTTCCACGAAAACCCATGAATCGGGCGATCTGCTGATTTCGGTATCGGATACCGGTATCGGCATGAGACCAGAGAACATTGTCAAAGCTTTGTCCACATTTGGTCAAATAGACAGTGATCTAAATCGCAAGCATGAGGGCACCGGTCTAGGATTGCCCCTTGTAAAGTCCCTAATTGAACTGCACGGCGGGGAGTTGATGATTGAAAGCGAAGAAAAGGTGGGAACGACTTTTACTCTTTCGTTTCCTCGTGAACGG
>CAYOAD010000123.1:0-12292 GCA_964401845.1 uncultured Rhodospirillaceae bacterium
TTCATGGCGATGCTGATCGGCTCGGGGCTGACGTCGGCCATCGTCAATCCCTTGCATCCGGAAATCATGACGTCGATCACCGGGGCGGAAGTGCTGGCGGGCATCGACGACCGTTGTAAGCGCTGGATGAAACGCTGTCGCCGCATGGCCCAGGAAGCGGCTGCGGCGTGAACCTCTATTCCTTTACATATCAGGGTCAATAACATTAATATATTTTAGATATATCAGCATACACGTGTCCGCCTAAGGAGTTGCGGGGATGAAGTCCTACCAGGGGAGACGCACCATCGACGGCATCGCCGTCACGGTTGACGGGCTGCCGTTGGATGAGCGCTACGACCTGAAACGTTACACCGACAGCGGATTCGAATGGACATACCAGGGTAAGGAACCAGCGCAATTGGCGCTGGCGCTGCTGGCGGACCACCTGGGCGATGACGACAGGGCGCTGCGGCTCTGCGAGGGCTTCATGGGCCTGGTTATCGCCAACCTGGATAACGACTGGCGCTTAAGCGCCGACGAGATCGCGAAGGCTGTCGCGGCATTAGAGGAGACATGATCCGCGATTGAATGAAACGAGATTTCCCACCGCATACCGTCCCGAGTGCGGTGGTTGGAGATCGGGTTCCGGGGAGGAACCCGGGGCCATGTTTTAAGAGTTCAGGGGCGACGACAAAATATAATTACAGGGAGACCCCCCAATGAGATTCCTGAAGTCATTTACGAAAATTGGAACCGCCGCCGCGATAGCGGCCGCGATTACCGTGCCGGGCGCCGCTCAGGCGGCGAAATGGAAAATGGCCGCAAGCTGGGGCGGTGGTCCCCTTATGGCCATCGGTGCCAAAGCGTTCGCCGAAAAGGTGGAATTTCTCACCGAAGGCCGCGTCAAGATTCAGGTCTTCCCGTCCGGACAATTGTCTAAGGGCCTGGAAGTCCGCAGCGCCGTCGCCAAGGGCGTGGCCGAGGTCGGACACACCTGGATGGGCTATGACTGGGGCAAGGACAAAACCACGGTGCTGTTCGGCGGCTATGCCGGGTCCATGGATTCGGAACGCATGCTGCATTGGATCTACGAGGGCGGCGGCCTGGAAATGTGGCAGCAGTTCAACGACGAAAAATTCAACGTCGTTTCCTTCCCATGCTTCACGCGCACGGCCGAAGCGTTCCTGCATTCGCGCAAACCCGTTCGCACGCTGGCCGATCTCAAAGGCCTGAAATTCCGCACGGCCGGCGCCTGGCTCGCCATTTCCAAAGGCTTGGGTGCGGCGCCCGTCACCATGCCGGGCGGCGAGGTCTACACCTCCATGGAACGCGGCGCGATCGACGCCACCGAGTGGGGTACGCTCTACGAGAACCAGTCGACCGGTTTTCACAAGATCGCCAAGTACGTGATCATTCCAGGCGTTCATCAGCCCACGGCGCCGTTCGAGGTCGTCATCAACAAGAAAGCTTGGGCTTCCTTGTCCGAACGCGACCAGAAGCTGGTGGCCATGGCCGCCAAGGAAGTCACTTTCGAAAGCTGGACCCGTATCGGTCATGAAGACGCCAAGGCATTGGACTTCTATCGCAAACAGGGCAATGAAGTGATCGTGCTTGATGCCGACGTGCAGAAAAAGGCCAAGGCGTTGGGCGTTGCCTGGGCGAAGGAACAGGCCAAAACCAATGCCTGGTTCGCCAAGGTTCTGAAGAGCCAGCTTGAATTCGAATCCCTGTGGAAGGATGCGGCGCACTATCGCAACGTCGTTTCCGACTAGGCAAAGCCGCTTGCTTGCCACCCCGACCACTTGCGGGGAGCGGGAAACCGCTCCCCGCGATTTTTTGCCCGATATGCTAAAACGGTCGGCGCCCTTTCAAGTGACAGGTATTTCATGCTGACGATCTTGCGCGCTATCGAGAGTTTGTCCGGCGCCTCGGGCCGGATCATCGCCTGGGTGGTCTTTCCGCTGATCCTGGCGAGCTGCTACGAGGTATTTTCCCGCTACGTTCTGAACGCGCCGACGATCTGGGCCTTCGAACTCGGCTATATGGCCATGGGTACGCATGCACTGGTCGGCGCGGCCTATGCCCTGCGGGAAAGGGCGCATATCCGCATCGACGTGCTTTATGGGCTTTTTTCGCCCAAAACCAAGGCGATCATCGATACCGCCGGTTACCTGCTCCTGTTCATGCCGGTAATCTTCTGGGTGACTTACGGGCTTTGGGAGTACTGGCTGGAGGCCTTTCTCAATGGCGAGCATTCCGGCCAATCTGCATGGAACCCCATAATCTGGCCATTCCATTTCATGTTTTTCCTAGGCTTCTTCCTGCTCTCGCTGCAAGGCGTGGCGGAACTCATCAAGTGCATCCGTTTCCTCAGCGGCCAGACCACCGAATGGGAGCCGTCGGATGGATGAATATCTCGCTCTGATGATGTTTCCCGCTTTGCTGGTGGCGCTTTTCCTTGGTTTTCCGGTGGCGTTTTCGATGATGGGCGTCGCCTTGATTTTCGGCTATTTCACATTCGATACCGCCGTCATCTTCCAGTTCGTGCAGAAGACGGACGCCGTCGCGTCCAACTTCGTGCTGGCGGCGGTGCCGCTCTTTATCTTCATGGGGTCGATGCTGGAGCGTTCCGGCATCGCCGAGAGGCTGTTCGAGGCGGTCCATCTCTGGACCCGCCGCCTGCCCGGCGGCCTGGCCATCGGCACCATCATCATGTGCGTCATATTCGCCGCCTCCACGGGCGTCATCGGTGCCACGGAGACCGTGGTGGGCCTGCTCGCTATTCCCGTCATGATGAAATACTCCTACGACAAGGGGTTGATATCGGGCACGATCTGCGCCGGCGGCTCGCTCGGTACCATCATCCCGCCCAGCGTCGTCGTCGTCGTCCTGGGACCGGTGGCGGACGTGTCGGTAGGCGATTTGTTCGTCGGTATGGTGTTCCCCGGACTTTTGATGGCGAGCTTTTATCTCGCCTACATCCTGTTTCGTTGCCTCGCCGATCCCGAGGCGGGACCGAGGCTGCCGCGGTCGGACGACGAACCGCCGCTGGCCGAGAAGATTCGCATCACCTTGTTCGCGCTGGCACCGCCCGTGGCGATGATCGGGGCCGTTCTCGGCACCATCATGTTCGGTCTGGCGGCGCCCACGGAAGCCGCGGCCCTGGGCGCGCTGGGTTCGGTGGTGCTTTCCATCATGTACCGGCAGTTTTCGCTGCCCGTTCTGAACGAGGCGCTGCTCAAGACGCTCAAAGTCACCTGCATGATCATTTTGATCCTCTTGGGCGGCAACATGTTCGCCGGCGTCTTCGTGGCTTCCGGCGGCGTCGTGCTGGCCGAGGAAATTATCGAGGGCGCCCGGATGGCGCCGTGGGTGACCTTGATGGTCTTTCTCTTCATCTGCTTCCTGGCGGGCTTCGTGCTTGATTGGATTTCCGTATTGTTGATCTTCATCCCGGTCTTCCTGCCGATGGTGAAGTCGATGGGCTACGATCCGGTCTGGTTCTGCGTCATGTTCCTGGTGGTCATTCAGACCAGCTACCTGACGCCGCCCATGGCGCCGGCGATCTTCTACCTGCGCGGCATCAGTCCGCCGGAAATCACCCTGCCGCACATGTTCAAAGGCGTCGTTCCGTTTATTGTGCTGCAACTTGTCTGCTTGGGCTTCGTTGCCTATTTTCCACAACTGGTGCTTTGGCTGCCGTCAAAAGTACTGGGTTTCGGCTAACCGAAAGAACTCCGGGGGGAGTGATGACACCTGAAGAAGTACTCAAGCGTCCGCCAAAGGTCCTGACGCAGCAGCAGCGCGAGCAGTATTTCGAACAAGGCTATCTGGTGTTGGAAAACCTGGTGCCGGAAAGCTGGCTGGAGCGCTTGCGGGCCGCGACGGACGAGGCCATCGAGGAAAGCCGCGGCATTTCGCAGTCAGATGCCTTGTGGGATCTGGAGGAGGGGCATTCGGCGGAGAGCCCGCGTCTCAGGCGCCTTTCCAGCCCCAACGACCACAATCCGGTCTATTGGGAATACGCCTCGCAATCCGTCATCGTCGACGCCGTGGAGGACCTGATCGGGCCGGACATCAAGTTTCACCACTCGAAACTGAACTTCAAATGGGCTCGCGGCGGCGAGGAAGTGAAGTGGCACCAGGACATTCAGTTCTGGCCCCACACCAACTACAGCCCCTGCACGGTGGGCACCTACATATACGATTGCGGCGACGATCAGGGACCGCTCGGCGTCATTCCCGGCAGCCATGACGGACCACTGTACGATCAATACGACGGGGACGGAAAATGGATCGGCTGTCTGAACCCCGCCGATGAAGCAAAGGCGGATCCCGGCAAGGCGGTTTACCTGCCGGGTCCGGCCGGTTCCATCACCATCCACAACTGCCGCACCATCCACGGCTCCCGGCCCAACACGGCCGACCAGGGCCGTCCACTGTTGCTGAACGTGTATGCGGCGGCGGACGCCTTCCCTTACACCTTCAACCCCCTCGGTTCGAAGTACAACCGGGATCCCGTTCGCGGGCAGGCAGCGAAATGGGCGCGGCATGACCCTAGACCCTGTCTGATCCCACCGGACTGGTCGGGCGGTTACGGTTCGATCTTCACCGCCCAGCAGGAAGAAGAGGGTTGAGAGTCTATTTTGAGCCCTTAAACGGCATTCATAACTAGAGTTATTATAAACTGTTGACAGCCCGAACTTTGGTGATGTACGGTTGATATATCAGATGATTGACCACTCACCCGGTTTCGGATAGGTGATCGGGCCGGGCGGCCAGATTGGGAGGGATTTCGAGATGATGAGCGAACGACAGGCCGAATTCCGGCGTGAATACCGCTCGCGCATAGCTGGCTGGTACAACGGATACGCCCACGTCGTCGTAATCTACGCGATCGGCCTCGGGGCGATGTACGTCTACGTCAGCAACATCCAGAACGTGCAGTGGTGGGAATGGCTGGTCATCCCCATCGTCGGCGTTGCCTGTAACGGTTTCGAGTGGTTCCTGCATATGCACATCATGCACCGGCCGAAGAACGTGCGTGGACTTCGGGCCATCTATCAGCGCCATACGCTCAATCATCACCAATTTTTCACCGACCAGGAAATGCGTTTTCGCGATAACCAGGATTGGCGCGTCACGTTCTTCCCGCCATATGCATTGGTGGTTTTCATTTTGATGTCGGCGGTCGGCGCCGTCATCGTCAATTTCGTAATTTCCTCCAATGCCGCGTGGCTACTGATGTCCACGACGACCGGCATGTATCTGATCTACGAATTCATGCATTTCTGCTGTCACGTCGACGAAAATGCCTTCGTGCGCTATTGCCCCTTCGTCAATACCATCCGCCGCCATCACACGGCCCATCACAACGACCGCCTGATGATGGAGGTCAACATGAACCTGACCTTTCCCATTGCGGACTGGTTCCTGGGCACGTCAGATCTGAACCGCGGGCTCCTGGGTCATATCTTCAACGGCTACGGCACCGCGCACCTGAAATCCGATTTGAAGGGAACGCCCCTCAGCCCCATCGAAGCGGCCGCCACGCCCATTCCCGCCGAGACCTGAAAACAAGCCGGGCTAGACGGTTTCCTTCACCGTGTCGGGTGACCGCCGCCGCACCTGCATGACGGTCGGGACGGTGACCAGCAGGATGGCGGCGACCACGAGAATGACGATCTTGGGATCGCCCCGGTCCAGCAGCCAGCCGAGAAACACGGGCATGCTGAGCGAGCCCAGATCGAGGCCGGCGTAAACGAAACCGAAGACGCGCCCGGCCTTTCCTTCGGGCGTGACTTTGCGCACGATCATGTCGCGCGAAGGCGTCGTGAGCCCTAAGAAGAACCCCGAGAGCACCATGAATGCCTGAACAGCCAGGACGGAACCTCCGGCGGTCGCGACGCCGAACATGAAAACGCCCGACAACGTCGTGCCGATCATGGCCGTGACGTGATGCCGCGGCGTGCGGTCGGCGATGATGCCGCCGACGAAAACGCCGCCGGCGGAGGCGATGATGAAAGCCGTCAGCGCGGCCGTGGCTGAGCCGTACGGCAGGCCGTGCAGTTTCATCAGACTGAGGGCGCCGAAACTCTGTACGCCGATGATCGCCATGGCGAGAAAGGTGAAATAGCAAAAACACAGCACGATGGGCGCCGAGGACAGCAGGCGGATGTCGGCGGCGAAGGTTTCTTCATCGGCATCCTGCCGTTTGGCCTCGACCACGGGTTCATCGGCCAGATCGCGGCTCCAGAACAGCATGAAGGCGACATAGGCCAGTCCTGCGGCGCCGGCGGAAGCAACGGCCGTGCGCCAGTCGAACAGCGCCGCCAGGCCCGCCACGAAAGGCGGCGCCACGGCCCAGCCGAGATTGCCACACAGCGCGTGGACGGCGTAGGCGCGGCCCAGCCGGGCTGGGTTCACCTTGCGCGTCAGGATCGAGAGATCTGCCGGATGGAAGACGCTGAGGCCGATGCCGACGATGACCGCCAGCGCGACGAGGGCCTCGTAGCTTTGGGTGACCGACATGGCCAGCGTGGCAAGGCTGCAGATCGCCAGCCCCGATAACAGGATCCGGCGGGCGCCGACGCGGTCGACCAGGAAGCCTGCAATCATCTGCCCCGTCCCGGATGCCGCGAACATCAGCGTCGCCAGCAGCCCAAGCGCGGTGAACGAAACGTCGAATTCGACTTTCAGAATGACGAAAATAGGCGGCAGGACCATCTGGAAGAAATGGCTGTAGCCGTGGGCGACACCCACAAGACCGATGACCTTGACGTCGCGGCCCAACGTTGATGTCGCAACGCTCATAAGGTTCCTACCAACATACGGAATTGTACAACGGAAGCGGATTATCGGTACATACGTATCGCCACATGGCAGATATGCGTCTATCTTGCCGCTTCGGTAAAATGCACACGGGGAGCGAAAATGCGCATCGGCTTGGGGGTCATGGCCGGCTTGATGGCCTTAAGCATGGGGCTGTTCACGGAGGGCGGCGAAGCCAGGGCGGAGGACCGCTTCATCGTGGTGGCGTCGACCACGTCGACGGAAAACTCCGGCCTGTTCAATTACCTGTTGCCCAAATTCACCGAGGCCAGCGGCATCGACGTCCGTGTCGTCGCGGTCGGCACCGGTCAGGCGATCCGCCTGGCCCGCAACGGCGATGCCGACGTCCTGCTGGTTCACCATAAGGCGTCGGAGAAAAAATTCGTGGCCGACGGCTTCGGCGTCGAACGCCATGAACTGATGTACAACGACTTCGTCATCGTGGGACCAAAGACGGATCCGGCGGGCGTCAGCGGATTGAGGTCCGCGACCGACGCCCTAAGCCGGATCGCCATGAAGAATGCCGCTTTCATCAGCCGGGGTGACGACAGCGGGACGCACAAGGCCGAACTGGGACTGTGGCGGGCGGCGGAAGTTGATCCCGCCGCCGCCTCCGGCGCGTGGTACCGGGAGACCGGATCGGGCATGGGTGCTGCCTTGAACACGGCAGCCGCTCTCGGCGCCTATGTCTTGACGGACCGCGCCACCTGGGTCTCGTTCGGCAACAAGCAGGATCTTGAAATATTGGTCGAAGGCGATGCCCGGCTGTTCAATCAGTACGGCGTCATCGTCGTTAACCCGAAAATTCACCCGCACGTCAAAGCGGCGAAGGGACAGGCGTTCATTGATTGGCTGACCTCAAATGAAGGACAGGCCAATATCAGGGCGTTCAGGGTCCGGGGACAGCAGCTCTTCCATCCCAATGCGGCAGAACCGGGATCCTAGGCGAGACCGTCAGGACAGCCCGATTTCCCCCTCGATTCTTATTTCCAGGTCGATGCCTCCGAGTTTCAGCGTGACCATGGCGTCCAGGGTTTCATTGCCGCTCAATGCCCCGGCCGCCAGCGCCTCGCGAACCGCCTTCTCGATTTCACGCTGAGAGGTGATCCCGACCTTCTTGAGAAACTTCCTCACGTCCATGTTGAAGTGTTCTTCATCCATCGGATGGGACTCCCGTTTGTTGGCAGTATTTGGCGGCCGATTGGCGGCTCAGGCTTCCTGAACCTCGCTGGTGTTTTCGTCGATCGCATCGACCCAGGCGCTGTGGTGCTCACGTGCCCAGTTCTCGTCGACATATCCCGAGTACATGGCGTCGAAGGCGCCTTCCATGCCCAGGCTGCCGATGTAGATATGGGCGATGATGATGGCGATCATCACGATGGAGCCGGCTGAATGGATGATCTGGATAAGCTGCATGCCGGCCATGTCGGCCCAGGTGAAGGGAAAGAGCAGAGCCAGACCGGTAACGAAATGGAGCACGCCGCCGATCACGACGGTCCAGAAGATGAATTTTTGACCCGTGTTGAACCGGGCGGCCTTGGGGTGGGCGCCTTTGACGAACAGTCCGCCGCCCTGGGCGATCCAGCCCGCGTCGTAGCGGTCGGGCAGGTTATCCTTGACCCAAAGGACGAACATCATCACCACGCCGACAATGAATACGAAGCCGAGGTAGTTGTGCACGTACTTGCCGCCGAGCGAGAACAAGGCAAAGGCGTCGGCGCCGGTCAAGGGTTTGAGGACGTACCGGCCGTACATCACATTGAGACCGGTGATGCCCAGAATGATGAAACTGACTGCCGTCAGCCAATGGGCGATTCGGTCGAGGCCATTGAAACGCAACACCAGTTTGCCGGAAAAACCGCTGTCGATGCGGATGCGCTTGCGCACGACGAAGAAGATGACCAAGACCACCAACGTCGCCGCCATGGCCCGCGCGCCGTAAACCTTCAAGGGGCCGTTGTTGATGGCGCGCCAATTATCGCCTTCGGACTGGACGAGAACGCCGGCCTGCTTGTCGGGCAGGGACACTGTGCCGCGAATGCCGTGCCTGACAGTGCGCCAGATTTCGGAATCGCTTGAGAAGCCCTGCGCCTGCCCCGGCACCTCGCCTTTGGTTTGGGCAACCGCCTTCCCGCCGGGGAAGGTCAGGAGCAGAAGGCCTGCGCTCACAAACGCCAGCGTCAGCACGGCGCAAATCAATACTTTCATCCTGGAGAACTGAAAACCCCCGGCTTTCCAGTCGTTCGCAAGCATGAAGGATCTCCTCAATTGGCCCTTTGTCAGGGCGCTCGTTGGCCACCGATGCGGTTGAGACGAACACTCTTTGACGCACCCCCGCTGGTTCCCGACACGGCCCCAGGTCCACTTGCTCCGCCCAAGCCAGACTGAGCCCGGGCGCGGTGCCGGATCATAGACCTGGTCTTCGGGCTGCGCGGGAGGCTCTTGTTGCCGAGATAAACGCCCTTCTCATATTCCAGAATGCGGCCCTGTTCCTCGGGCCGGCAGGCGCCCAACGACAAGACGACGGCAACGCCCAGCACAAGAACCGCCGCCGTCCGACCGAACATCTTTTCGATCATCTCAAAATCCCAATTCACTGACGGTCATCGTGGGCCGGAGCAACGCTTCGAATGCTCCGGCCCACGGAAACCGTACGCATACGCCCTGCGGCTACGACCTGGCCTTCAGCCTGTAGGCCGTACCCCATCCCCAGGCGCCACTGCCGAAGCCACGCGCCGTGACGCGTTCGCGGTAAATACCGGAGACCTCGTCGCCGTCACCGGCGAGCAGGGCTTTCGACGAGCACATTTCGGCGCAGATCGGAAGCTTGCCCTCGGCCAGACGGTTGCGGCCGTACTTTTGGTATTCGGCACTGGAGTGGTCTTGTTCCGGTCCGCCGGCGCAGAAGGTGCACTTGTCCATCTTGCCGCGCGAGCCGAAGTTGCCAGCTTGCGGGTATTGCGGCGCGCCAAACGGGCAGGCGTAGAAGCAATAGCCGCAGCCGATGCAGAGGTCCTTGGAATGCAGCACGACGCCGTCTTCGGTGTCGTAGATGCAGTCGACCGGACAGACCGCGATGCAGGGTGCATCGGAGCAGTGCATGCAGGCGACGGAGATCGAGCGCTCCCCGGGGTTGCCGTCGTTCAACGTGACGACACGGCGGCGGTTGATACCCCAGGGGATCTCGTGCTCGTTCTTGCAGGCGGTAACGCAACCGTTGCATTCGGTGCAACGTTCAGCATCGCAGAGGAATTTCATTCTAGCCATTTTTCATTCCTCCCTATGCCTTGCTCAGATTGCAGAGAGACACCTTGCTCTCCTGCATCTGAGTTACCGAATCATAGCCATAGGTCATGGCCGTGTTGGCCGCCTCCCCAAGGACGTAGGGATCGGCTCCCGGCGGGTACTTGGATCTTTGATCCTCGCCCTGCCAATGGCCGCCGAAGTGGAACGGCATGAAGACGACGCCGCGTCCGACCCGGTTGGTAAACATCGCCTTGACCTTGACCTTGGCGCCTTCCGGCGTCGCCACCCAAACGTCGCCGCCGTTCTTGATGCCGGCGTTGTTGGCGTCGTAAGGATTGATCTCGGCGAACATCTCCTGCTGCAACTCGGCAAGCCAGGGATTGGACCGGCTTTCGTCGCCGCCGCCCTCGTACTCGACCAGACGGCCGGAGGTGAGGATCAACGGATACTGCTTCGAAAAGTCCTTGTCCTGGATCGACTTGTAAAGCGTCGGCAGGCGATAGTTCTTGGTATCCGCGAAGGTAGGATAGTCTCCCACAAGGTCGCGGCGCGGCGTGTAAAGCGGTTCGCGGTGCAGCGGCACCGGATCCGGGAAGGTCCACACCACGGTTCTCGCCTTGGCGTTGCCGAACGGGGCGCAGCCGTGCTTGATGGCGACGCGCTGGATACCGCCCGAAAGGTCGGTTTTCCAGTTGGTCTTGTCACCCGCCACCTTGTCGATCGCCGCATTTTCCGCAGCCGTCAGGTCGCCGGCCCAGCCCAGTTTCTTGAGCATGGCCATGGTGAATTCGGGATAACCGTCCTTGATTTCCGAATCGACCGGATACGATCCCTCGGCCAGCAGGTTGTCGCCATTGCGCTGGACGCCGAAGCGGGCGCGGAAGCTGAGGCCGCCTTCCGCCACCGGTTTGGAGGGATCGTAGAGGATCGGCGTGCCCGGATGGGCCAACTTGTCCGTGCCCCAGCAGGGCCACGGCAGACCGAAGTATTCGCCGTCGGCCGGTCCTCCAATGGCTTGTAGCGTGTTCTTGTCGAACGTCGCCATGTTGGCCATGTGCAGGCGCAGGCGTTCGGGCGACTGGCCGGTGTAGCCGATCGTCCACATGCCCTTGTTGAACTCCCGGGTGACGTCCTCGACCAGCGGCTCCTCACCGTTCACCTTGATGTTCTTGAGGTATTCGTCGGCGAACCCAAATTTCTTGGCGAACTTGTACATGATGGTCTGGTCGGGCAGCGATTCGAAGACCGGTTCGATGACCTTTTCCCGCCACTGCAGAGAGCGGTTGGAGGCCGTCACGGAACCGTAGGTTTCGAACTGCGTTGACGCCGGCAGGATATAGACGCCGTCCTTGCGGTCATGCATCACCGCCGACATGGTCGGATAGGGATCGATGATGACCAACAGGTCCAGCTTCTCCATCGCCTTCTTCATGTCGGGCAGGCGCGTCTGCGAGTTCGGCGCGTGCCCCCAGAAGACCATGGCCCGGACATTGTCCGGCTGATCCATCTGGTCCTTCGGTGTCAGTACGCCGTCGAACCAGCGCGAGACGACGATGCCCTTGGTCTCCATCAGCTTCTTGCTGGCGAAACGTTTCAGGAGATAGTCGTAGTCGACGTCCCAAACGCGGGCCCAGTGCTTCCACGACCCGGTCTTGAGGCCGTAGTAACCCGGCAGCGAGTGCGACAGGATGCAGAAATCCGTGGCACCCTGGACGTTGTCGTGGCCGCGGAAGATGTTGGCGCCGCCGCCCGATTTGCCCATGTTGCCCAACGCCAGTTGCAGGATGCAGTAGGCGCGGGTGTTGTCGTTGCCGTTGGTATGCTGCGTGCCGCCCATGCACCAGATGATCGTGCCGGGACGGTTGTTGGCCAGCGTGCGGGCGACGCGTTTCAATTGCGAACCCGGTACGCCTGTGACGCGTTCGGTTTCCTCCGGCGTCCACTTCTTGACCTCGGCTTTGATCTGTTCAAGGCCCCAAACGCGCTGGCGGATGAACTCCTTGTCTTCCCAGCCGTTCTCGAAAACGTGCCAGAGAAGGCCCCAGATCAGCGCCACATCGGTGCCGGGGCGCATGCGGACGTATTCGTCGGCATGGGCCGCGGTGCGCGTGAAGCGTGGATCGCAGACGATGATCGGCGCGTTGTTCTGCTCCTTGGCCTTCATCAGATGGAGCATGGCAACGGGGTGCATCACGCACTCTGGCAGAGAAAGGGGAGCGGCTACTCGACCAAC
>CAYOAD010000124.1:0-12266 GCA_964401845.1 uncultured Rhodospirillaceae bacterium
CTCGTCCAGCGGCAACAGGATCTCGCCCCGGCCGCTGATGCGTTCCGGGACTGCCAGGCGCAACTCGCGCGGCACCAGCGGCACCGGCTTGTCCATGAAAACGTCGTAATGCTCAAAACGTTTTTCGAAACCCATCTCCAGGATGTCGACAAATCCCTCGGTCGTCAGGAAGGCCGTCTTCGCGCCCTTGCGTTCGATCAACGCATTGGTCGCCAGCGTCGTGCCGTGAACGAAAATACCGACATCGCCCGCGTCGATGCCGGCATCTGCCAACAGAATTTCCACGGCGCTGATGACGCCGAGTTCGGGCCGGCTGGGCGTGGTGAGAACCTTGGCGGTGTAGCGGCCGGCAGGTGTATCGAGCACGGCGTCCGTGAAGGTGCCGCCGATGTCGGCGGCAAGGCGATGGCTGGCGGTCGTTGACATGGAGGGCAGGGCATCCGGAAAATTGCAATGATACGTCAATATTGCAAGAAAATTTCATATTTGCAATATTGGAAAATCCCCATTGAAACTGTAGAAGTTCACCATGACCGATTTAAAACCGATGACGCCGGCTGACTGCCGAGCGCTGGACGCCGCCGATCCGCTGGCGGGATACCGGGAACGATTTTCCCTACCGGCGTCGGGCGCTTTGCATTTCGACGCCAATTCCATCGGCGCCATGCCGGCGGATGCGCCGGCGCGGGTAGCCAGGTTGATGGCGGAGGGTTGGCGCGAACTGAGCCGCCGTGGCTGGTCCGAGCTCGACTGGCTGGACAAGCCCAAGGCGCTGGGCGCGGGCATCGCCCATCTGCTCGGCGCCGCGCCGGACGACGTCATCGTTTGCGACAACACGACCATCAACCTGTTCAAGATCCTCAGCTACGCCTGGCGCATCCGCGAAAACGGTTCGGTCATGCTCACCGAAGCGCATAACTTTCCCACCGACCTCTTTGTGGCGGAAGGATTGGAGAGATGGCTGCGGGAGATGGGCAGTGACTGCCGGCTGGTGTTGGCCGAAACACCGGAAGACGTCCTGCGCGCACTCAACGCGGAGACGGCGATCCTCTATCTCACACATACCGATTACCGCAACAGCCGGCGCTGGGACATGGCGGCGCTCACCAAAGCCGCCCACGACAATGGTGCCCTGGCCGTCTGGGACCTTTCGCATTCCGCTGGTGCACTGGAGATCGACCTGATGGGCGCCGGCGCCGATTTCGCGGTGGGTTGCGGTTATAAGTACCTCTGCGGCGGTCCTGGTTCGCCAGCCTACCTCTACATGCACCCCCGTGTGCAGGATCGCGCCTGGCCAGGCATTGCCGGCTGGATGGGACACGCCGACTTCGGCGCCTTCGCCCCTTCTTTTGAGCCTCATGCCGGGGTCGTCGGCCAGGCCACGGGGACACCCCCGGTCATCGCAAACGAGGTATTTGCTGCCGCCGTCGACATCTGGCGAGAGGTCCGCATTGACGACGTCGCAGCTAAACACAAGTCGCTCAGCACCACGGCGATCCGTTTGCTGGAACAGGAATGCGGGGACTTGGGCGTTCGCGTCATCTCGCCCGGCAACTACGACGAACAGGGTGGGCATGTCGCCTTCGAAAGTCCGGGTGCCGGTTCGGTCTGTGAAGCCTTGTTCGACCGGGGAATGATTTGTTCTTTCCGCAAACCGGCCGCTCTGCGGCTTGGTCTCGGGCCGCTCTACCACAGTCATGAGGATATCTGGCGCGGCGTCCAGTTGCTCAAGGAGGTGCTGACGAGTGAAGCCTGGCGCGATCCCAAGTATGAGAAATTCGCAATCTGAGGGGAGTTAGGCCGGTAGCCGCACCAGGGCGCGCAAGCCGCCCAACGGAGCATCGGAGAGGATGATATCGCCGCCGTGGCTGCGCACGACGTCCCGGGCGATGGCGAGGCCCAATCCGGTGCCGCCGGTTTCGGGGTTGCGCGATTCATCGAGCCGTTTGAAGGGCTGGAAAACTTCGGTTCGTTGCTCCGCCGGGATACCCGGTCCGTCGTCATCGACCGCAACTTCGAGGTAATCACCCTCCCGCGATAGCGTAACCTTCACGTGCTCGGCGTGGCGGCCAGCATTGTTGATGAGGTTGGCGAGACAGCGTTTGAAGGCGACCGGCCGGACGAAGGCAAGATATCCTTCATCCTGTTTGGGCGCGAGACCGTCGGTGTCGATCACCAGATCGCCACCCTGGCGCTTGGCCTCGTCGACGACATCGCCGACCAGCCTCGCTAGGTCGACTTCCGCCGTCACCTCGGTGTCCTGACCGCGAGCGAAAGCGAGATAGCCGTCAATCATGCGCTCCATGTCGCTGATGTCGGAATTGAGGCTGGCGAGGTCTTCGCCGCCGTCCAGCATGGCGAGTTGCAGCTTCATGCGGGTGAGCGGTGTCCGCAGATCGTGGCTGACGCCCGCCAACATTTCCGTGCGCTGGTCGATTTGCCGTTCAATCCGGTCGCGCATGCGCGTGAAGGCGACGGCGGCTTGGCGCACTTCCGTCGCCCCGGACGGCTTGAGATCCGGCGCTTCCTGTCCCTTTCCGAAACGGTCAGCTGCCTCTGCCAGCCGGCGGATCGGTCTGATTTGGTTGCGCAGGAACAGAATGGCGATGGTCAACAGGATCAGCGACGCGCCGACCATCCACATGACGAAGATATAGGTGGTGGGGCTGGAAACCCGCTTGCGCGGGGTCAGGATGCGCAATAGGCCGTGTTTCAGCTGTACGCGAACTTCGACATTTTCACCGTAGGTCGCTGTGTCGATTCGGTAGGGCCGGTGGATCCGTTCGTCCAACGCGCCATTCAGCATGCGGTCGAGAATTCGATTGGTGACCGAAGCGGATTGCGGTTCATTAGGCAGTATTTCGCCCGGCAGAAAAGTCGCCTGGATCTGCATGTTCTCCATCAATTGTCCGGCGAGGTCGGCCGACAGATCGCCGTTGGGCGTGCCGGCTTGAAGATCGATGATGGTGGCGATGTCGCCCGCCAAACCCAGGGCGAGGCGGCGGGTGACCGAATCCCAGTGCCGTTCGTAAAAGACGTAGGTGGCGATGACCTGAAGCAGGATCACGGGCGTGACGATGATGGCCAGCGCCCGGCCAAACAGCGTCGTCGGTAGGAAACGTTTCAGCATGCCAGCATTTGCGGCTCGAGACGGCCGGCGCTCAGCCGGGCCTCAATACATAGCCTTCGCCCCATACGGTTTGCAAATATCGCGGATTGCGCGGGTCGGCTTCGATCTTACGCCGCAATCGGGCGATTTGCACATCCACGGCGCGTTCGCTGGCGCCGCCGCCATGTTCACTGATCTCGCCGCGGCTGATTGTTTGGCCGACACGTTCGGCGAACAGACGCAGGATCGACACCTCGCCCGAGGTCAGCCGAATCCCCTCGTCACCCTGCCGCAGTTCGCCGCGCTCCGGGTCGAAAACGAAATCGCCCATCGTCAGGGGCCGAGTCGGCGCCACCGGCATAGCCGGCGCCGCGCGGCGCAACAGACTTTGGATGCGCAATACCAGCTCTCGCGGCTCGAACGGTTTCGCCAGGTAGTCGTCGGCGCCGTGTTCCAGGCCGGCAATCCGGTCGTCCGCTTCGCCCATGGCCGTCAGCATCAGGATCGGCACGGCCGACCGGTCGCGCTGTGATTTCGTGAACTCCAGGCCGGTTTCGCCGGGCATCATGACGTCGACGACCAGGAGATCGAACTCCAGACCCTGCATGCGCCGCCGGGCATCTGCGGCATCCTCGGCGGTGCTGACCCGGAAACCGTTCTTGGCGAGATAATCGCCCAGCAGTTCGCGCAAGCGCGTGTCGTCGTCGATAACCAGAATATGCGGGGCGAACTCGCTCATGGCATTCTAGCGTCCGCGAAAGGAACTCCGCACCGCGTCGCGGTCCGCTTCGTTGATCAGGCCCATGAGAACCTTGCGGTAGCCCTCCACGGCCTCGGCGCCGGCCTCCCGGTAGGCTCGGGCCACCCGGCTCTGCTGGGGCCGGGAGAGCTGGCGCTCCAGCCGGGTGCCGCTTTCGGTGAGGTAAAGCAGGCGCTGGCGGCGGTCCTCCAGGCCCTTTTGCTGCTCGACGAAGCCGCGCTCGATCAACTGCGAGAGAACGCGGCTGAGCGACTGCTTGGTGATGCGCAGGATGCCCAGGAGGTCGGCCACCGACATGGCCGGATTGCGGCCGATGAAGTGGATGGCCCGGTGGTGGGCGCGGCCGAAATTGTATTCCTTGAGGATTTCGTCGGGATCACTGGTGAAGTCACGGTAGGCGTAAAACAACAGTTCGATACCCTGGCGAAGTTCCTCCTCACGAAGGAAAAGCGGGTTGGCACTGGATTTTATGTCAGTCATGTTGACATATATGACTTACAATGTTACGTATTGCAAGATGAAACGTCAGAATGTTGCGTAAACGAGTGGTGATTGCGACATAAAAATACCCTGGCGTCATTCTCTCGGACCGATCGGAATTCGGACGGTTCGGCCAAGGCTCAACCCAACACGGCTCCGCACGGCAGCGTGCGACCCGGAGGATACGACGATGACGACACCAAGTTTTGACGACCGCGAAGGCTTCATCTGGTTCAACGGCGAAATGCTGCCGTGGCGCAGTGTGCAGCCGCACGTACTGACACACGGTCTGCATTACGGCTCGTCGGTATTCGAGGGTGAACGCGCATACAACGGCGAGATTTTCAAGCTCACCGAACATACCGAGCGGCTGCATTATTCCGCCGATACGCTGGGCATGAAAATTCCCTACTCGGTGGCCGAGATCGATCAGGCCTGCAAGGAAGTGATGGCGGCCAACCACATTGTCGACGGCTACATCCGCCCGGTGGCCTGGCGCGGCAGCGAAATGATGGCCGTGTCGGCTCAGCACACGACGATTCACCTGGCCATCGCGGCCTGGCCCTGGCCGGCCTATTTCACGCCGGAAGCGCGCATGCAGGGCATTACCATCAAAACGGCCGACTGGCGACGGCCGCCGCCGGAAACGGCGCCGGTGTTCGCCAAGGCGGCGGGCCTTTACATGATCGCCACGATGTCCAAGCACCAGGCCGAGGCCGAGGGCTATCAGGATGCCCTGATGCTCGATTGGCGCGGCCGCATCGCCGAATGCACGGGCGCCAATATCTTTTTCGTGATGGACGGGGTGCTGCACACGCCGACGCCGGATTGCTTTCTCGACGGCATCACGCGGCGCACGGTCATCGAACTGGCCAAGGCGCGGGGCTATGAGATCGTCGACCGGGCCATCATGCCCGACGAGCTCTCGAAGGCCCAGGAGGTCTTCATTGCCGGCACCGCGGTGGAGGTCACGCCCATCGCCAAGATCGACGAGCGTGAATTCGAGGTCGGCGAGATCACCAAGCAGATGATGCAGGACTACGATGCCCTGGTCCGCCGCCAGGCGGTGGCCGCGGCCTAACCAGCCAGCATTGTTAGGGGTCAGACCCTTAACGAAGGTTGAGGGAGGCGGTCTTCGGGCCGCCTCTTTTTTTGTTCAGGCGGTTGAGGGTTCGGCCGGCGGATCGGCGAAGATCTTGCCGAGCGCTTCGCCCAGGTCCACGACTTCGGCGCCTTCCAGCATTCGGGCGTCGACGCAGGCCTTGTGGCAGGCCGGCAAGTTGTAGTGCGGCACCGACGGGTAGAGGTGGTGCTCGATATGGTAATTCACCTGGTGGGGAAAAATCAGCCAGCCCCATGACGCCGGCACCAGGTTGGTGCGCGAGGCGGTTTTGGGCGAGGAATAATCCGTCACGGCGCCATGCTCCAGCACCGCGCGGATGCGCAGGATGGCCTGAAAAACCGTCACCAGGGGCAGGAACCAGAGCAGCAGGTACTCCAGCCACCAGCCCGAGGCGATGGCCAGCACCAGCATGGCGACGTGGAATACGCCGACGGCGATGCGGTCCTGCTTGGCCTGATCGCGCAAACGGGGCGACGTGTCGTCGAGTGGTTTGACGCGTTTGTTAGTCTCGCGGTTGGTCGCCGGCCGGCCCATGAAATAGCTGTAGTTCTTGTAGGCGGTGATGCCGGTCAGATCGATGGCGAGCTTGCGGAAGAGATAGGTCCGGCCCCGGGGATAGCCTGCCATGAGCGCGATATCGGGATCGATGTCGCGGTCGTAGAGGTGATTGTGGTGCAGCCGGTGGACGACACGGTAAGTGCGCATGGAGACGCCGATCAGGAAACCGCACATCCGGCCCACAGCTTCGTTGAGGCGGCGGTCGGAAAACAGCCGGTAGTGAACGGCGTCGTGCGACAGGATGGCGAAACCGTGGGCGGCCAGGGGAACGGCGACGAACGCCCAGGCGACCGTCCAGGCGTTCCACCAGATCAGGGCGGGTGCGACACCGGCCAACGCAACGAGGGCGTTGCGGGTGACGGCGGCGGCGGCCTTGCGGTCGTCCATCGCCGTCAGGCTGCGGATCACGGCGGGCTCCAGGCCCCGGCGGGCTTGATCGCGGAAGACCTCGCCCTCGGCGTTGCCGGGGAGGGATGCGGGTGCTGCTTGGGTTGTCTCTGTCATCGTTTTTCGACTATAGCCCATCACCCTCAGGGCCGCATGCCGAAGCCGACCGGGCCGGCGGTGCGCAGGGGGGCCGCAAGGTTGGCCCATTCGCACAACAGCGGCCGGGTGTCGCGGGGATCGATGATTTCCTCGATGGAGTACTTTTCCGCTGAACGGAAGGGCGAACGCACCCGTTCCAGACGCTCGAGGATTTCCTCGTGAAGTTTTTCCGGATCGTCGGCGGCTTCAAGGTCGGACTTGTAGGCTGCCTCCAGACCGCCCTCCACCGGCAGGGAGCCCCAGTCACCGCTGGGCCAGCCGTAGCGGTAGTGGAAGCGAGCGGCGTTGGCGTTGGCCGCACCCGCCACGCCGAAGGCCTTGCGGATGATGACCGAACACCAGGGCACGCTGGCCTGATAGAGCGCCGCCAGGGCCCGTGCGCCGTGCCGGATGGTCGAGGCCTTCTCCGCCGCCGTGCCTATCAGGAAGCCGGGGCAGTCCACCAGATGGACGACCGGCAGGTGAAAGGTCTCCGCCATGTCGATGAAACGGTTGATCTTGAGCGATGAATCCGCCGTCCAGGCGCCGCCGTAGAAGTAGGGGTCAGCGGCCATCAACGCCACTGGCCAGCCATCCAGGCGCGCGAAGCCGGTGATGACGGACCGGCCCCAGTATTTGCCGATCTCGAAAAAGCTGTCTCGGTCGACCACGGCGTCGATGATCGGCCGCATCTTGTACACCTGGCGGCGGTTACGCGGTACGGCCCTGATAAGGTCGTCTTCCCGGCGGTCCGGATCGTCCTTTGGTTCGCTCCGGGCCGGCAGGTCGTAGACGCTTGAGGGCAGGTAGGAAAGGAACCGCTTCGCCGCCGCGAAAGCCGCTTCCTCGCTCTCGACTTCATCGTCGATGGATCCGTTGCGGGTGTGTATAGCGCTCGAGCCCAGGCCTTCCTTGTCGACCTGCTCGCCCACGCCGGCAACGACCGGCGGTCCGGCGACGAAGAGCTGGGACTGGCCTTTGACCATGACCGAGTAGTGGCTGGTGGCGGCGCGGGCGGCGCCCAGTCCCGCCACGGGCCCAAGGGCCAGCGAGACGACGGGTACGGTCGCCATGTTGGCGACCAGCCACTCCCAACCGGGATTGGCCGGGACGTAGGTGTAGCCGTCCGTTTCCAGCGATTTGACCGAGCCGCCGCCGCCGGTGCCCTCGATCAGCCGTACGACGGGCAGGCGGTATTCGTTGGCCAGCTGTTCGGCGGCCACCTGCTTGGCATGCAAAGCGGCATCCGCCGCGCCGCCGCGGACGGTGAAGTCGTCGCCGACGACGACCATGGGTCTGCCGTCGAGCCGTCCGCGGCCGAACAGGGTGTTGGCTGCCATGAAATCCACCAGATTGCCGTCGTCGTCGTAAGTCGCCTTGCCGCCCAGCGCGCCGATTTCGTGGAAGCTGCCGTCATCCAGCAACTCGTCGATGCGCTGGCGGATGGTCAGCCTGCCGGCGTCGTGCTGGCGTTTGATCTTTTCCGGCCCGCCCATGCGGCGCGCCAGTTCCTCGCGCCGGCGCAGTTCCTCGATATCGGCTTCCCAACTCATGTCCAGCCTCCCGACCTCTTCACTAATCCCTCGACCAGCGCGCCGCCGCTTGGTCATCGGTGTCCTTCGCGGCAACCCACGTCTCGCCGTTCATACCGGCCTCACGCTTCCAAAACGGGGCTTTCGTCTTGAGCCAGTCCATGAGGAATTCACAGGCCTCGAAGGCGTCCTTGCGGTGCGACGAAGCGGTGACCACGAGGACGATTTGTTCCCCAGGCCTCATGGGCCCGTAGCGGTGAATGATCAGGCTGGCATCAAGCTGCCAGCGCTCTTTCGCCTCCGCTTCAATGTCGCCCAGCATCTTTTCGGTCATGCCGGGATAGTGTTCCAAGGTCATCGTGTGCAGGGCGCCCTTTTCGCCGTCACCGCCCCGGACCCGGCCGACGAAGCTTACGACCGCCCCGATGTCCGTCCGACCCCCGACCAGCGCTTCGGTCTCGGCAGCGACGTCGAAATCTTCCGATTGGACGCGGATCATGGCTTGGCTTGCCTTCAGCCGCCCGTCATGGGCGGGAAGAGGGCGACCTCGTCACCGCTTTTGATGGCGGCATCCTCTTTGGCGAATTCCTGGTTGACGGCGACCCGGACGACAGAGCGGTCTTCCAGGGCCCTGGCGTGTCCCGGACCCAGACCTTCGATCCAGTCAAGCAGATCGCCCACCGTGGCGACGCTGTCGGGCGGTACTTGGTCTTCCTCGGCCTTGCCGACCCGCTCCCGCAGCCAGGCGAAATAAAGGATTTTCATGCACCCACCTCGCTGAACGGAATAAAATCGACCATCGCGCCTTCCTTCAATTTGCTCATATCCTCCGGCAATTCCAGGAGGCCGTCGCTTTCCACCATGGAAGTCAGAATGCCGGCGCCCTCGCGGGGAAATTTGTGGGCTTCGGGCGTGCCGTCCTCGCCCCGCCGGATACGGGCCCGGACCCATTCGCGCCGGCCGGTTTTTTTCTTTTGATCGAATGCCGAACGCACGCGCAGGATGATCGGGTCGACCGACGTGGCGCCGCCGAGCCTCAGGATCATGGGCCGGGCGAAGCGCAGGAAGGTCACCATGGCGGCGGCCGGATTGCCGGGCAGGCCGACGAACGGCACGCCCGCGACCTGGCCGAGCGCGATCGGGCGGCCCGGCTTGACGGCGAGCCGCCAGAAGTGCAGGGATCCCAGGGCCTGGACCGCCGGCTTGACGTGGTCTTCCTCACCCACCGACACGCCGCCGGAAGTGACGATCAGATCGTGGGTCTCGGCCGCCGTGGCCAGGGCGTCCTGAATGGATTTCGGGTTGTCCGGCAGGATGCCCACATCCGTGACCTCGGCACCCAGGCCGGCGATCAAGCCGTGGAGGAAGTATCTGTTGGCGTCGTAGATCTCACCAGGACCGAGTTCGTCTCCCGGCTCGCGAACTTCGTCGCCGGTGGAGAACACCGCCGCCCTGAGTTTGCGGTAAACCGTGAGTTCGTCGACCCCGACCGAGGCCGCAAGGCCGATGTCCTGGGCTTTGAGGCGCCGTCCCGCCGCCAGGACGATATCGCCCGCCGTGACGTCCTCCGCCGTGAGCCGGCGGTTGGCGCCCTCGGACAGTCCCGCCGGGACAGTGACCAGCTTACCGTCTTCGTCGACCGCCGTGTCTTCCTGCATGACGACCGTGTCAAGGCCGTCGGGCATGGCGGCGCCGGTAAAGATCCGGATGGCTTGTCCTGGCGCCACGGTACCCGAAAAAGGATGGCCGGCCGCAGCCCGGCCGCCGATTTCCAGCGTCGTTTCCGAATCCGGGACAAGATCGGCGAAACGCACCGCATAGCCGTCCACCGCCGAATTGTCGTGTGGCGGGACGTTGCGGGTAGAGGCGACGCTGGCCGCCAGGATGCAGCCGACGGCTTGAGCGAGGCTTATTCTCTCGCTGCCGGTCACGGCGGTGATGCGTTCCGCCAGGAGGTCCAACGCTTCCCTCAGCGGCATCAGGCGCTCATCGCCCCGAAAGCAGTCGTCCGTCAGTTGAACCAATTCAATCCCCGTGTCTGCAATTCACTCAAGCTATTTCGTGGACAGCCCGCAATGCTCAATTATGAACGTCGCAACGCCTTCCACGTCATCAATATCGATCACCGGCACCGAACTTTCGGGCAACGGCTCATCGCTGATCACGCCAACGATCTTGTCGTCATCGGGTTGCAGCAGCGGCTTGCCGGTGGCGGACCGGTGAACCTCCAGCTTAGCATGATCCTCGCGTTTGAAACCCTCCACCAGCAGGAGGTCGACAGGGCTCATGTGACGTGTGATGACCTCAAGGGTAGCCTCGGGTTCCTCACGCAGTTCGTGCATCAGGGCCCATCGCTTGCCAGAACTCACCAACACTTCCTTGGCGCCCGCGGCGCGGTGCTCAAACGAATCCTTGCCCGGCTTGTCGATGTCGAAGTCGTGATGGGCGTGCTTGACGGTCGATACGGTGACGCCGCGCTTGGCCAACGCCGGGATCAGCTTGATCATCAGCGTGGTTTTACCGCTGCCGCTCCAACCGGCCAGTCCGAAAATGTGCATAAACAAGACCTGAATAATCGTGGAAAAAGGGAGGACCGCCGGGCCTAGTCGTTCGTCATATGGCGCAGGCCGAGGCGCAGATAATCATATCCGGTGTACAGCGTCAAAACCGCCGCCAGCCAGAGCAGCACGATGCCGGTCCAGACCGTCCAGCCCGCCGGCAGTAGGGCGTCTCCGGCGGTGTGGGTCAAAAGGAAACCGAGCGCCAAAATCTGCGCACCGGTTTTCCATTTCGCCAGGCGGCTGACGGGCATGCCGACCCTCAATTCGGCGAGAAATTCTCGCAGGCCGGAGACCATGATTTCCCGGCACAGGATGATGATCGCGGCAATAACCGACCAGCCCTCGATCCGGCCCGTCGCCACCAGCATCATAAGCACCGCGGCGACCAGAAGCTTGTCGGCCACCGGATCCATGAACTGCCCCAACGCCGATGATTGTTTCCAGGCGCGCGCCAGGTAGCCGTCGAAGAAATCCGTGATGCCGGCCAGCGTGAACAAGCCGAGCGCAAGCCAATTGCCCATAGGCGAGGCCACATAGAACGACGCGATCAGTGCCGGAATGGCTAAAATCCGGGACAGCGTCAGCAGATTTGGCAGGCTGGTGATCATGTTCTACGGGGTCGCTTGTCGGTCGAGCAAATAGTCGCGGCATACTAGCCGGGGAAGATCAAGAAAGTGACAAAAAACATGTCTCGGCATGAAAGTGCCGAAAACTACCCCTCCGCATGGAAATGATCGTAGATCGATTGAGCCAGGTTGCGCGAGATGCCTTCAACGGTGGCGAGGTCCTCGACTCCCGCCTGCTCCACCGCTCGACCGGATCCGAAATGGTGCAGCAGTGCCTTCTTGCGCCGGGCGCCGACGCCCGGAACGCCGTCAAGGGGGGAGCGGCCGATGGCCTGGCGGCGTTTGTTGCGGTGGGCGCCGATGGCAAAGCGGTGGGCCTCGTCGCGCAGCCGCTGGAGGAAAAACAGCACGGCGTCACGTTCGCCTAAAGAAAACGGTGCTTTGTCCGGGATGTGGAAGACCTCTCGGCCGGCGTTGCGGTCCGGTCCCTTGGCGATGGCGGCCAGGCCGACGCCGGTGACGCCGAGATCGGCGAAGATCTCCTCGCCCACCTTCAGATGCCCGGCGCCACCGTCCAGCAGGATCAGATCCGGCCACATGCCGGCGCTGCGGTCCTGATCCTCCTTCAGCAGGCGGGAGAAGCGCCGCGTCAGCACCTCCCGCATCATGCCGTAGTCGTCGCCGGGGGCCAGGGCTTCGTCCTTGATGGTGAATTTCCGGTACTGGTTCTTGACCAGGCCTTCGGGGCCCGCCACGACCATGCCGCCGACGGCCTGGCGGCCCTGGATGTGGCTGTTGTCGTAGATCTCGATGCGGTTGGGTGGCGCTTCGAGGGCGAATATCTTGGCCACGCCCTCCAGTAGGCGCCGTTGCGAGGCGCTCTCCGCTGTGCGGCGGGCCAGGGCATCGCGGGCGTTGAGCTTGGCATGTTCGACCAGCTTGCGCTTGTCGCCCCGGTTGGGGACCGCCAGGTGGACCCGGCGCTCGGCCCGTACGCCGAGGGCTTCCTCGATCAGCGCCTGTCCTTCGACCGGATGGCTGAGCAGGACCAG